>JAGQHJ010000021.1 GCA_020431915.1 Cyanobacteria bacterium HKST-UBA04
CGTTCCGTAACCAGCCCATTACGGTACACCAGACGCCTGCTGATAGACCACAGTTTTCTGGCGGCCTGCCGGCCATGGCTGCCGCCGGGCTGGGCGATCAATTCACGACCCTGTTGGCCCAGAACCAGGTGTTAAGCCGGGTGTTTGTCGAGTTTTTTGGGTACACGGGCTGGAATGTGGCCTTGGCCCGCAATGGCTGGGAACGTTTTGAGCGGGCCATGGATTCGGTGTGCTGGGCGGTGTTGGGCATGGGGGTGCCGGTGCTGCTGGGCAAGATGCTGGTGCCCCGGTTTAACCGAAACCTGAAAGCCGAGTTCCCCAAGGCGTTTTTGCCCCGGCAAGCCCTGGGCAAGGGGGTGGGAATCAAGCCCCTGGATTTACCCTTCGAATGGCTCGACCACGCCGGCTTTGCTCAGCGGTTTGCCAAGGGAACAGCCTTCAGCAAGCAGTTGCCTAAGTACGGGTTGCGTAACCTGCCCAAGGCCTTGGCCACCAAGGTGCTTAATCGCAAGCTCTTTGCCATCATGATGCTCGATTACCTGGCCCTGTGGGCCAAGGCCAATGGCTACAGCTGGGGCAAGAACTGGGTAACGGCCCACTTTTCCAAGAAGGAGGGGTTTTCCGGCATTTTTAATATTGCTAGCGACGACTACCGCCAAGAGCAGGTACAGGACTACAAGGCCCACCGCAAGCAACGGCTGTTCTGGTCGTTGGGGCTTAGCTTTCTTGGTTCCGTGGCTTTCCCCTTTATCATGAGCCGGGCCCTTAAAAGCCCGGTTAAGGCCGGAAGCAGGGGGATGATGGGCTGGTTCAAGAAAAAGATGCCCTATTTTAACTACAGCAATATTGTGTACATGAGCAAGTATGCCCTGATGTGGCAGGTGTTCTGGAACTGGAACCTGACGGGGTTGATGGCGGCCCGCGACAAAAACGAGCGGCGCGAGCACCTGATGAAATGCGTGGCCACGGACTTTTTCTTCTTCGTTGGCGATGATTTCATCAGCGGCTACATGGGCAAGTGGCTGCAAAACCGCTATAAAAAGCCCTTGGGTGGCTACCAGCTCATGCACACTCGGCGCGGGTTGTTCGGCAACCCCGAGGCCAAGGGCTTTCACGAAATTATTCTGGAGGCCAACGCACTAAAAAACCCAGCCCAGCGGCAACTGGCCAAACGCCTGGGCAAGGCCATCCTGTTTTCGGGTATTGCCGGTACGGCCCTGTGCCTAGGTATTTCCATGACCCTGCTCACCCAGTGGTTTACCAAGCAAAAAGTACGGCGCGAGGAGGCCGAGCGGGCGGGTCGGCGGCGGGCGGCACCCGTATCCGTATCCGTGCCCGTGCCCGTGCCTGTGTCTGTGCCAAGGCAAATACCGGGGTCGACACCGATGCCAATAGCGACGCCAATCCGTTCGGTACCGGCCATCTTGCCGTTAAATCAGTCTTCTGGCCAAAGTCTTGGGCAGGGTGTTGTCCAGCAACCCTTCCTGCACCAAAATCCTGGAACATTGATGCTGCCAGCCTTCAATCATGTGTATCCATACCGACAGGCTCCAGTGGCCATGGTTGAGTCGTGTCATATCATCCAGTCTCCCTACAGCGGTCAACGGTTCTAGCGGGTCAATGCCTATCCATTGGCATAGATTAACTGCTTGACCTTTTTATAGAAGTTTTCATGAGGGCCGATGAGCAGGATCACCACACACTCGGCTTCCTCGTTGTACTGGTAGGCAATGCGGAAGGCGGTGCCCTGGTACTGGAAGTGGTGCGAGTAGACCATGGTCAGCGGTTGCGAGAGTTTTTCGCCCTTTTGGGTGGGGTTGTTCATGATCTCAAGCAAGGCTTCCTTGATACGCACGCGCAGGGGCTTGTCCAGCTTGCGCTGGGCTTTGTTGGCTGTTCGTGTCAGTACAAGTTGCGCTGCCATAATTGCCTGTAACGGGCTACTCCGTCTTGATTTTGTAACCATCGTAAAACCGCTGAAAACGGTGGCTTTGGCCGTTTCAGAACCAAAAACCGTCAGTAGGTGGTGTTTTTTATTTACCGCTAAAGTGTTCAGGCTTGCTGTATCAGGATTAATCCAAATCGGCAAAAGCGAGATCGAACGGTACCACTGCGTTTTGCTGGGCTTCGAGCATGCTCACCAGCAGGTCAGTGGCCTGATCCACGTCACTGAGCAGGGCGAAGGTTTCCAGTTGCGACTCGGACAACGAGCTTAACAACTTGGCCCGGCTGGCACGTTTGACCAGGAATTGGGTTAAAGAAGCAGAATCAGACACTGTAAACAGGGTCTCCCCGGATTGGTAGTGGTTCGCTACGTCGCGTTGATCAGAGGTCTTTACCTATGTAGACAGGGGCTTTACGGGCCATTAGGGCCATGCCCAAGGCGGCCGTTGCCCATGGCATAAAACCCATGGATGGGCCATTTGTTGATAGGTTGGGTTGGTCAATGCAACGGATTGGTTTACAAACAGGCTCGGTCTGGGTGGGTAGGAGGGTGACAGGGCGAAAGGGCCTGGGCCCGGTCCTGGCTGCGATCGGCAGTTATCCGAAATTTTGCCCCCCTCTGTTTGGTCGAGGTTGCTTCACATCGACGACCCCATGGCTGAAGCCAAGGGGTCGGTCGGCCGATACCGGATTATGAGCCCGTGTGGCCTCGATACTCGATAAGGGTGTGGTCGTTTGCTTGCCATTGAAGACACCTCCACCCCCGCTGACCCCATTATGTACTATGTAATCCCCTGGTACCCCTACCCATGAACCAATACGCACCCTACGTTAACACCTATAAAAACCAACGCGTCGAAACGGCGAGCCCCGAAACCCTGATTATTATGCTGTACGATGGGGCCATCCGCTTTCTGAATGTGGCCAAGTCGGCCCAGGCCGACGGGGACATCGAGACCTTCCACAACCATGTGGTCAAGGCCCAGCGTATTGTGTTTGAGTTGATGGCCAGCCTGGACATGGAGATTGGCGGCGAGGTGGCCGGTAACCTGTATCGCTTGTACGACTACCTGCACAGTCAGCTGATTCAGGCCGACTTGAAAACGAACGTGCTACTATTGGACGAGGTTCAAACCCACCTGCGGGAGCTTCGCGATTCATGGCAGCAAGCCATTGAAATCAGCAAGAAAGGCGAAAGCGCTTCCGGTCAGGCATCGGACCAAAACGATTCGGCACAGGGATCTCGTTCCGGTAATGTCTACAGCGCTTAGCTTTGAAACCCTTCAGCAAAAACTACAGACGTTACTCGACCTGACCGAGTCGATTACCGCCTTGGATAGCCAGGCCGATGAGTATGTTGCGGCGCTCGACCAGGTGTTGCTGGCGCGCCAACAGTTGATTGACGAACTGAACGGGGCGGATCAGTCCGCATTGAGCGATGCGCAACGCCACACGTTGGCGGCTGTCTCGGATCGGGTTCGGGTGGCCAGCGACCAGGCCATGCGGACGTTGACACAGGTTCGGCAGGACGAAATAAACAGTACCAAGGCGTTGACCTTAACCCAGCAAGCGCTCAAGGCTTACGGCCAGTTTAGGGCGTAGGGCTTATAATAGTGCTGTGACCAAGCTGTTGATTGTGGAAGACGAGCCGTTGTGGCAAACGGCACTGTCGTCGTTGATTGATACCCGACCGGACTTGCAGGTGGTGGGGGTGGTGGACAACGCGGCCGAGGCCATGGGCCTTGTCGAAAGCCAGGGACCCGACATTATGTTGCTGGACTGGAAGATAAAAGGCCCTGTTGATGGACTTGAATTGGCAAACACCTTGACGGAAGGCGTCCATGCCCAGTATGCACCCTGGCAGGTTATTATGATTACAGGCTCGCCGCGCGAGCAGCTTGGCGATATTCCCTATGGGTTTGTGCCAAAGCCGGCCATTGCCCAGCGCTTGCTTCAAGCCATTGACGAAGCCCTGCTGCAAGGCGGTGCGCCCCAGTCGTAGCGCTTTGCTTGCGGTGCTGGTGGAGTCGGTTGCCCGGTTTGCAGGTTGGTGGCTTTACGGGGTAGTGGCTTTACAGAGGGGGGGGTTTTGGTTACACTGCCTAGTCCGGGATCGACGATGCTGTTTTGTCCGCCTCGTGCCTGCCCCAGATACTCCGGTATTCAGGTGTTTAGGTACAAACCGAGTCAGATAGCGCGTTCAGCTTAATTTCGTCCCCAACTCAACCCAACTTCTACTGTTCTCTTTAGTTCCAATGCTGTTGAACGGTTGCGTCGAGCCCCGTGCCTGAAAAGCCCTTTTCTTTTAAGTGTGTGTGTCCCTGAATATCCCCTTATCCCGCACGAGCACCTAAAACCCTGGCTTACGTTCAGGTTAACCCTCCCCCTTTCTTCAGTCCATACTTCCCCTCCCCTGCGCCAAGGCAGGAACCCGCTGGTGGACGCCGCGGTTCGTGCATTTGGCAACACAATATAAAGGTACAGACCCTTGGTTAGTTTTCAGCAGAAAAAAGACAAATACGAAAGCTATGTCGCCAGCCTCAAGGATGCCAAGGCGGGTGTGGTCTTTGATTACCAGGGCCTGACTGTGGCCCAGTTCAATGACTTACGCAGCCAGCTCTTTGCCCAGGGTGCCCGGATTTCGGTGGTTAAAAACACCGTGTTCAAGCGGGCCTTGGCCGAGGCTCAGCGCCAGGAGCTTGAACAACTGTTCAGTGGTCCCAAGGCCGTGTTGTTTGCCTTTGAAGACGAGGTAACGCCGGTCAAAGCCCTCAAGGAATTCCTGCAGAAGGCCAAGCTTGGCAAGCTGAATGGCGGTTATGTAGACAAGCAGTTCCTGGACGAGGCTGCTGTAAAGCAGTTCTCCGAGCTGCCTAGCCTTGAAGAGCTTCGTGGCAAACTGCTTGGTGCCATCAATTCGCCGTTGTCCGGTATTGTGATGGCCATCAACAGCCCGGCTCGTGGGCTGGTAACCTGCCTCGACCAGATTGCCGAACAAAAGAAGGCCCAAGAAGGCGCCTAAGCGCCGTTTCCGTATAGATTTACAAGTTGTTACTACCCCTATAAATACAAGGAACCTCGATCAATGTCCGTGGAATTGGATGATAAAACGCAACAGATTTTTGACCAGATTAAGGAACTGACCTTCCTTCAAACCGCCAACCTGGTAAAAGCCTTTGAAGACGAGTTTGGCATTTCTGCCGCTGCGGCTCCTGTGGCTGTGGCCGCTGTGGCCGGTGGCGGTGGCGCTGCTGCAAGCAGTGACGAAGAAAAAGAATACAGCGTCATCCTTAAGAGCGCTGGTGCGAGCAAAATTAACGTACTTAAAGAAGTACGTGCCGTTACGGGCCTGGGCTTGAAAGAAGCCAAGGAACTGGTTGACGGTGCTCCCAAAGCGATTAAGGAAGGCCTGAACGCCAACGAAGCCAAGGAAATCAAGGAAAAGCTCGAAGCCGCCGGTGCGACGATTGATCTCGAATAGGCCAGCGCCCATTCTTGTACGCACAATAATGGCTTCTCCCTGCCTGCCAAAAAGACATTGACCCGACAAAGATGCGTACGCCTAAACCGTTAGACGCGGGCGTGCGCATCTGAGAAGGGCTCTTGTATATCTCCTAAAGGACAGGTATTTGGGAGGGTGCTATACAAAGGCGATGCTTTACCGTGGCCAGCACCCGTGCCGGGGTTTTCCCAGAGCAAAAAGGACAATGCGTGTGCGCGTCCTTTGAAGAAGCCCCCAGGCATTCTCCCAAATCACGTGAACCAATGCGAATGGATAGGCTCGGCGCTATTGAATCCTTAGCGCCACTTGGGTTACCATCATAAAATTACCCATATTGTCTGTTTGGTTCGGTTCGCTTATTGTCTAGTCTTTTTCGGTTTATGCGCGCTCCAGTCCCTGGTTTCAAGGATTTAAGAGCAGTAAAACCATAGCTATACGGAGTTATCAGGTGTCTATGGCGAAAATGGCCCGATAAAGGTATTCAAGACCTTCCAGTCTGGAAGGATCTTCCAGTGTTAGGTGTGCTACTGGTACCACCGCTGTTTTACGCCCCAACTCCGGCCTTGTTCCTTAATACAGTGCATTGAAACATATTGTCTCGACGTGTTCCGGTCAACCCTTGTGAGGTCGCTCCATGCCATCGAAGTCTTCTACCCCAACCACGCTTGAAATTCCCGAGAATGCCCATCGCAAAAACCTGGAGGGTATTGGCTACCTGCCTCTCGAGCACCTGCCAGACTTGTCCGAAATCCAGAAGAACTCCTTTAACTGGTTCCTCCTTGAAGGCCTAAAAGAGGAACTGCTGTCTTTTTCGCCCATTAAAGACTACACCGGCCGCCTGGAATTGTACTTCCTGCCGGAATACAGCTTTGAAAAGCCCAAATACACCGTCTCGGAAGCCCGCGTGCACGAGGCCACCTACTCCAAGCAGCTGCGCATTATGTTGCGCCTGGTTAACCGCGACACGGGGGAAATCAAGGAACAAGAGGCTTATATCGGCGAAATCCCGGTGATGACCGACCGCGGGACCTTCATTATTAACGGGGCCGAGCGGGTTATCATCTCGCAAATCGTCCGGTCGCCCGGTATCTACTACAAAAAAGACAACGCGCCCAACGGCAAGCGGATCTTTAACGCCACGCTTATCCCCAACCGCGGGGCCTGGCTGAAGCTGGAAAGCGATGCCAACGACGTGGTCTACGTCAAGATTGACAAAAACCGGAAAATCCCGGCCACTACCTTGCTGCGTGCCCTTGGGCTGACCGAGCAGGACATGGAAAACCAGATTCGCCACTTCGACTTCCTGCAAAAAACCCTGGACAAGGATTCGACCTCCGACACGGATGAGGCGCTGGTGGAAGTATACAAACGGCTGCGTCCCGGCGACCCGGCCAGTGCTGCCGGTGGCCGTACGCTGCTGGAAAGCCGCTTCTTTGACGACAAACGCTATGACTTGGGCATGGTGGGCCGTTACAAGATGAACAAGAAGCTGGGTCTGTCCATCCCCGATTCCACCCGTACCCTGACGGTGCAGGACATCGTGGCGGCTGTGGATTACCTGGTAAACCTGCATTACGACGATGGCGAGATCGATGACATTGACCACCTGGGTAACCGCCGGATTCGTTCTGTTGGCGAACTGATCCAGAACCAGTTCCGGGTTGGTTTGACTCGTCTGGAGCGGATTGTTAAGGAACGGATGACGTTGCAGGATGTCGACACGCTGACGCCCAGCAACCTGTTGAACCCGAAACCCTTGCTGGCCGCAATTCGCGAGTTCTTTGGCAGCTCCCAGCTTTCGCAGTTTATGGACCAAACCAACCCGCTGGCCGAGTTGACCCACAAACGGCGCCTTTCGGCCCTGGGGCCTGGTGGTTTGACCCGTGAACGAGCCGGGTTCGCCGTTCGAGACATTCATCCCAGCCAATACGGTCGGATATGCCCCGTTGAGACACCGGAAGGACCGAACGCCGGTTTGATTGGCAGCTTGAGTACCTATGCCCGTGTCAACAAGTACGGCTTCCTGGAAACCCCGTATTACCGGGTTATGGACGGTAAGCTGATGGATGAGATCCACTACCTGTCCGCTGACGAGGAAGACAACTTCCGGGTTGCCCCTGGCGACGTCCGGGTAGACGCCAAAACCAAGGAACTGATTGGGGACCACATCCCTGTACGCTACCGCTCCGAGTTTACGATTACCGAGGCGCAGTACGTCGACTACGTCGGGATTTCACCCATTCAAATCGTATCCGTCGGGACGTCGTTGATTCCGTTCCTCGAGCACGATGACGCCAACCGGGCCCTGATGGGATCGAACATGCAACGGCAGGCCGTGCCCCTGGTGCGTCCGCAGCGGCCGTGTGTCGGTACCGGCCTTGAAAAACGGGCAGCCCGAGACAGCGGCATGGTGCTGCAATCCACCATTGAAGGAAAAGTCACCGAGGTGGATGGTGAATCGGTTACCGTCAAACCCAAAAAAGGTGATTCGATTCGCCATGAGTTGATTAAGTTCCTGCGTTCCAACCAGGACACCTGTCTGAACCAAACGCCCACCGTCGATGTGGGTGATGAAGTTCGGGTGGGCAGCGTTCTGGCCGAGGGCGCTTCGACCCAGGCTGGCGAGCTGGCGCTGGGACGAAACATCCTGGTGGCCTTTATGCCCTGGGAAGGCTACAACTTTGAAGACGCCATCCTGATTAGCGAACGGCTGGTACGCGACGACGTATACACCAGTATTCACATTGAGAAGCTGGAAATCGATGCCCGGACCACCAAGCTGGGCCCCGAGGAAATTACCCGCGAACTGCCCAACGTCAGCGAGGACGCTCTTAAAAACCTAGACGAGCGCGGTATCATTCGTGTCGGTGCTCGGGTGTCGGCTGACGACATTCTGGTAGGCAAGATTACCCCCAAAGGGGAGAGCGAGCACCCGCCCGAAGAAAAACTCTTGCGAGCCATCTTTGCCGAGAAGGCGCGCGATGTTCGGGACAACTCCCTGCGCGTGCCGCACGGCGAGGGCGGGCGCGTGGTCGACGTCAAGATCTTTGATCGCGAAAAAGGCGACGAACTGCCCCCTGGTGCCAATACCGTCGTACGGGTCTACATTGCCCAGAAACGCAAGATCAGCGTAGGCGACAAGGTTGCCGGACGTCACGGTAACAAGGGTATCGTGTCGCGTATCCTGCCCATTGAGGATATGCCCCACCTGCCCGATGGCTCGCCGGTTGACATCGTGTTGAACCCGCTGGGTGTACCAAGCCGTATGAACGTGGGCCAAACCTACGAAACCCTGTTGGGCCTGGCTTGCTACCTGACTGGCGATTTCTACGAAGTGCCGCCGTTTGACGAAAGCTTTGGCGAGGAAGCCTCGGCGCGTGGGGTATACAAGGCCCTGCACGACGCCATCAAGGACACCGGCAAGGACTGGATTCGCAAGGACGGCAAGGTGAAACTGATTGACGGCCGTACCGGCGACGCGTTCGATTGCCCCGTTTCCGTTGGTCTGATGCACGTGATGAAGTTGGTCCACTTGGTGGACGACAAGATTCACGCCCGATCCACCGGTCCTTACAGTCTGGTTACCCAGCAGCCGCTGGGTGGTAAGGCTCAGTTCGGTGGCCAGCGCTTCGGGGAGATGGAAGTATGGGCCCTGGAAGCCTACGGCGCAGCCTACAGCTTGCAGGAAATGCTGACCATCAAGTCCGACGACGTCGTGGGCCGGAGCCGTGCCTACGAGGCCATTGTTAAGGGCGAAAACCTTCAACGGCCCGGCTTGCCGGAGTCCTTTAAGGTACTGGTCCGCGAACTGCAAAGTATCGGTCTCGATATTACCGTGCAGAAACGCTTGCGCGACGGCAGCCTGAAGGAAGTTGACATTATGGCCGACGATGCCGGTCAGCGGCGTCAACGGCAGCTGGTGCCCAGCAATGAATCGGAACTGTTGAATTTCTACTCCTCTAGGGAATAGGACGGGCGGTGTTTGATAACCCGCGCCCCTATATCCCCTATTCCCGACCCCAAGCCTTAATTTTCAGGAGGAATGCCACGTGGCCACCACGATTGATCAATTTGATTTCGTTAAAATCGGTATCGCTTCGAGCGAGCGCATTGACGACTGGTCTTTTGGAGAGGTACTGAAACCGGAAACCATCAACTACCGTACCCTGAAGCCCGAAACCGACGGGTTGTTCTGTCAGCGCATCTTTGGTCCCATCAAGGACTGGGAATGTGCCTGCGGCAAATACAAACGGGTTCGGCACAAGGGCATTATTTGCGAACGCTGTGGGGTTGAGGTTACCGAAAGCAAGGTGCGCCGCCACCGCATGGGTAAAATCAAGCTGGCCGCCCCGGTCACCCATGTGTGGTTCCTCAAGGGGATTCCCAGCTACCTTGGGTTGATTCTGGATAAATCGCTCAAGGATCTGGAGCAGGTTATCTACTTCAACAACTACGTGGTACTGGATCCGGGTAACACCGACACCAAATACGGCCAGTTGCTGACGGAAGAAGAGTACGACAACATTATCGAGGAAAACGAGGAAGCCCAGCTCGAGGTGGGTATTGGCGCCGAAGCCATTAAGGTGATGCTGTCCAAAATCAACCTCAAAGAACTGGCTGCCGAGCTGCGTGGTGCCCTGGAGCAATCGGGTGGCTCGCAACAAAAACGCCTGAAGATTATGAAACGGGCCCGCCTTGTCGAGGCGTTTGAGGCCAACGGCACCGACCCGACATGGATGGTCATGGACATTCTGCCGGTTATTCCGCCCGACCTGCGCCCGATGGTGCAGTTGGACGGTGGCCGCTTTGCTACGTCCGACCTGAACGACTTGTACCGGCGGGTTATTAACCGTAACAACCGTTTGTTACGGTTGCTTGAGATGGGCGCCCCCGAAATCATCGTGCGTAACGAGAAACGCATGTTGCAGGAAGCCGTTGACGCGTTAATTGACAACGGCCGACGCGGCCGGACCGTCGTGGGTCCCAACAACCGCCCCCTCAAGTCGCTGAGCAACATCATCGAAGGTAAGCAGGGCCGGTTCCGTCAGAACCTGCTGGGTAAACGGGTCGACTACTCTGGTCGTTCCGTTATCGTGGTAGGCCCCAAGCTTAAACTGCACCAGTGCGGTCTGCCCAAGGAAATGGCGGTTGAGCTGTTCAAGCCCTTCGTTATTAACAAGCTCATCGAGCGCGGCGAGAGCCAGAACATCAAGTCGGCCAAGAAGAAAATCGAGCGCCAGGAGACGGTCGTTTGGGACGTTCTGGAAGAAGTGATCAAGGGCCACCCGGTTATGCTGAACCGGGCACCAACCCTTCACCGTCTGGGTATCCAGGCTTTCGAACCCGTGCTGGTTGAGGGCCGCGCCATTCAGATTCACCCGCTGGTCTGCTCTGCCTTTAACGCCGACTTTGACGGTGACCAAATGGCTGTGCACGTACCGCTTAGTATCGAAGCGCAAACCGAAGCCCGGATGTTGATGCTGGCAACCAACAACATTCTGCTGCCGGCCACCGGTAAACCGGCCATTACCCCGTCGCAGGATATGATTATCGGTATCTACTACCTGACCCTGGACAACCCCACCCAGCAACCGGGTCAAGGCATGACCTTCTACAACTTTGACGAAGTGTTGTCTGCTTTTGAAGTCGGGGTCGTGTCGGTGCATTCCAAAATCAAGGTGCGCGACGAAAACGGCGAAATACTGGAAACCACGCCGGGTCGTATCATCTTTAACAACACCGTTCGCGAGGCCCTGTATTCCTAGCCCAACAGGTCTATGTGCCTGCACTCCACCCTGTTAAGCATTCTTTTTAACGACGAGGTCACCCCCCGACTATGAGTATCCTAACCTCCTCCAAGAGCCAGAAAAAATCCCTCGAATTCATTAACCAGAACCTGGGCAAAAAGCCGTTGCAGAAACTGCTGAGCCGTATTTACGAAGAATACGGCGGTGCAAAAACCGGTAACGTGGCCAACGCGCTTAAGGATCTCGGTTTTCGTTATGCCACGCGTGGTGGTCTGACCATCTCCATCGAGGACTTGTCGGTTCCCGACAAGAAGAAAGACATCCTGGCCCAGGCCGAAGCCGAAATCGACGAGGCCACCCACCGGTTTAACAAGGGCGAAATTACCGAGGTAGAACGGTATACCAAGGTAATTGACACGTGGGCCCAGGCCAACAACGACCTGACGGAAGAGGTGGTTGAAAACTTTGACCGCCTGAACCCAATTTACATGATGGCCTTCTCCGGTGCTCGGGGCTCGATTGCCCAGGTACGGCAGCTGGTGGGTATGCGCGGTCTGATGGCTGACTCCCAGGGGCAGATTATCGACTTGCCCATTAAGTCCAACTTTAAGGAAGGCCTTAGTGTTACCGAGTACATTATTTCCAGCTACGGTGCCCGTAAGGGCCTGGTAGACACGGCTCTGAAAACAGCCGACTCGGGTTACCTGACCCGTCGTTTGGTTGACGTTGCCCAGGATGTCATTATCGAGGAAGAAGACTGCGGTACGGAAAACGGTATCGACCTCAGCGCCATTGGTGACGGGGTTGTTTCGCTCAAGGAACGTCTTTTCAGCCGCACATCGGCCAAGGACGTGTACGATGCCGATGGCGAACTGATTTGTGCTGCCGGCGACGTGTTTGACAGCGACATGGCCCAGAAGGTCGAAGAGGCCGGGTTTACCAGCGTGTTGATTCGTTCCCCGTTAAGCTGCGAACTGCAGTACGGTGTGTGCCGCAAGTGCTACGGCTGGGCCCTGACGAGTAACCGGCTTGTAGACAAGGGTGAAGCCATCGGGATTATGGCCGCCCAGAGTATTGGTGAACCGGGTACCCAGCTGACGATGCGTACCTTCCACACCGGCGGTGTATTTAGCGGGTCGACCAACCGTGAACAGGTGGTGGCCACAGCCGACGGTAAGATTGTGGATGCGGTACCGACACGTGAATTCCGTACCCGTCACGGGGACGTGGTTGAAGTGACCTCGCGCGACTGCGTGCTTGAGGTTAAAGGCGACAAGAAAACCGAGAAGTACAACCTGCCCTTCAACGCCCGTGTCTTCAAACCCAAGAAGGGTGCCGCCATCAAGAAAGGCGACATCATTGCCGAGTACGAAGCCGGTACGGGCCGTGGCGATGCTCGCCGTCTGACCGAGAAGGCTACCAAGGACATCAAGGCCGGTTTGCCTGGCGAAGTGTATTTTGAAGGCTTTGAAGCCGACGAGAAACGCGACCGGCAGGGCAACATTACCCGGACAGCCAACCGTGGCGGCACAATCTGGGTGCTGGAAGGCCAGGTATACAACTTACCTTCTGGTTCCAAGCGCCTGGTGGACAGCGATCAAAAGGTCAAGGAAGGCGATATCCTTGCTGAAACGCTGGTCATTTCCGAGCATGGCGGCGAGGTTCGTATTCCCGAATCGTTGGTGACCAGCGACCAGAAGGTCGGCAAGGAAAAGGTCAAGATTATTGAGGACGGCAAGGAATTAACCATTGTCATTGCCTCGACGGTACCGAAGAATGCCGAGCTGGAACAAACCAAGAAGGAACAGCTCTGGAAGGTCAAAAAAGAAAAAGAACTCTACATCATCAAATCGCCGGTAGGTACGACCGTTGAAAACGAAAGTATCATTGCCGAGTTGGTGGATGAAAGTTGCATGGTGCCCAGCAGTGGCGAGATTCGTTACCACGATGTCGAGGTTGACGAGAACCGTACCCTGCTCAAGAAGGGCAAGCTGTACTTCATCCCCGAGGAAATCCACCAGGTAAGCAAGGACGCCTCGCTCAAGATGGTCGAGTCGGGTACCTATGTTGATCCCGGTACCGAGGTGGTTAAGGGCGTTATTACCCGTATTGGCGGTATCCTCGAAATCGTTGAGGACAACGACATTGTTCAGGAAGTCATTGTCCGTCCTGGTGAACTGTACCGTGTTGACGATCCGAGCACCATCGAGGTGGATGACGGCACCGTTGTCGACGCCAAGGTGGAAGTGGCTCCCGGTATCAAGACCAAGGAACGGAGCATGGTCTCGATCAACTTCCAGATGGACGATCCCGGTGATGATGACGATATGGACGATATGGACGATACGGCCGAATACGAGTATGCCGAAGTCCTCATCCGCCCGGTTCAGGAATTCAAGGTAGCCCCGCACAAGGTTAAGATTGAATTCGAATCGAGCGACGGAAACATCAGCATCGAGGCCGTGACCCAACTGACGTGCAAGGACGGCGACAAGATCCGCCAGGTTGAAGGCGTGCCCCTGCTGCGTACCAGCTTGGTGCTCAAAATGGAAGGTCCTCTGGCCCGCCTTAAAGGTATGGTGGAAGAAGACAAGAAGGGTAACCTGAAGATCTCCGTACTGGAGAACCTCATTATCCGTCGTGAGTCTGCCGGTGACGTGACCAAACAAACCAACAGCCAAACCACGCTGCTGGTGGAGCATAACCAGATTATCGAGAAAGGCACGCCTGTGGTTAAAACCCAGGTGTTGGCTCAAACCAGCGGTACGGTTAGCCTGGGTAACACCGACAAAAACGCCAAGGACATCCGCCGGATTCTGGTCATTCCCGACAGCCAGTTGCGAACGGTCAAGACCAAAGGCAACAAGGTCAAGGTCAAGGAAAATGCCTATGTGCGCATGGACGAAACGCTTGCCGACGGTGTCGAGGCCAAGTTCTCCGGCCAGGTGACGAAGGTACTTAAAGACAGCCTGACGATGCGGGTCGGGTCGCCCTACCTGATTAGTGCCGGCTCGCAGCTACAGGTTGAGCACAACAGCCTGGTGCAGCGCGGCGACTTGATTGCCACCCTCATCTTTGAACGGCAGAAAACCGGGGACATCGTAACCGGTTTGCCTCGGGTCGAAGAACTTCTGGAAGGCCGGAAATCCAAGGAAATTACGGTTCTTGCCAACTACGACGCCTTGGCCGAGCTGGAATGGGATGAAGACGTGCCTAAGCTCTACCTGGTTAGCGACGAGCATGGACGCGAGGAAATTACCGTGCCGCTAGGGGCCAACATTCTTGTGGATGACAAGGATTCGGTCAAGAAAGGCCAGGCTCTAACGGATGGTGTAATTAACCCGCACGATCTGCTCGACATTCTGGGTATGGACGCATGCCGTCGCTACCTGGTTGACGAGGTTCAGTCGGTATACCGTTCACAAGGTGTTGAGATTAGCGACAAGCACATCGAGGTGATTGTGCGCCAGATGACGAAGAAAGTGAAAATCGACGAGTCTGGCGATTCTCATCTGGTACCGAGTGAACTGGTTGACGAAAAAGTGGCCTTTGCCGAACTGGAACGCTGCGAGAAAGAGAAACTGGCGTTGCCCGAGTTCCACTACGTCCTGCTGGGTATTACCAAAGCCAGCTTGAACACGGACAGCTTCATCTCGGCAGCCAGCTTCCAGGAAACCACCCGGGTACTGACCGAGGCGGCTATCGAAGGCAAAATCGACATCCTGCGCGGCCTGAAGGAAAACGTGATTATCGGGCGCTTGATCCCTGCCGGTACGGGCTTCCCGCACTTCAAGGACCAGCGCGACGAGATGATCGAGGAACAGGCTGCCAGCTCACGGTTCAGCAGCCGCAAGCCGTCGGCTATTCTCGAGGAAATCGAATCCATGTTCGGATCGCCTGAAATCAACAAGGAAACCATGGGCGACCTGATTCTGGAAGAAGACGATATTGTGGTGGGTGACGCCAGCGATTTCGACTAAATCGCTGGCTGGAGATCCCCCCTCTGCTTGTCCCCTTAATAAACAAAAGACCCCGTTGGTACTGAAACCACGGGGTCTTTTGCTAAAGTTTCGGTGTGTACCGCACGCGTTTTCGGCACAAATGGCGGCTAGCCTTGGTTTTCAACGTTGTTGAAGCCCACGAAGTGCGTGTAGGCGGCCTCGGTCAGCACGCCGACCAGCCAGCTAATGCACCAGATATAGCCCAAGCCGATAGCCAAAACGGCCAGCAAGCTGGGGATGAGGTGTACAAAAACATCGGTGGGGTTGGCATTCAGGATGGCGGTGTAGTGGGCCATCTCAGCCAACAGGCTTGTGATGCTCTGGCTGGCGCGATCCAGGTTGAAATACGGCTTAATTACCATGGGCAGTAGGATCCAGGTAGGCGAAAAGCACGAACCCAGCATGCCACCGAGGCATTGGCCTAATTTTTTAACCATTGGCACAGTCATGGCGGGAGAAACACCTGTATAATTAATGCTTATAAAAATATAAAAACAATATTAAGGCCGTCATTGATGCTTCGGACTATCCCCGTTAACCAACTGTTACAGAATGGGGTCAAAACCCTTTCTGGGAGGCGGTGTGTTTTTTATACCGGCTGTGTAAAGCCGACAACGACTGTGGTGGTATTATAGCCCGGCTTGCGGTAGAATAAGCTTGCTTAAAGGCAGTCAGGATAACCGTTTTACCCTTTTTTAAGCGGGTGCCGGCCTCGTGCCGTCGCCAAAGCGGGCGGATGTAAATATACCAATAGTATATTAGCCTCAATCGAGGCAATCCGGCGTCTTGAGCGGTTTGTTTAAGGTATTGCCCCGTACCGTGTTTTTGTCCGTCTCTTTCGAGCGGACGGTCGCCTTATAGGCTACTCTTTCTCTCTCTCGGTACGTGGGGCGGTATAGGGTCTCCCCGGCCCCGTAAAACCGTCTCCTCTCTCAAACCCAACTGCCAGAACCGATGTTTTGGGGAATTAAGGGACAGGTGTTGTGAACGCCTTACTGACTCGACCTCTCACCTATGCTTATGTCGATACCCGCCCAGCGGCACCTGTTTTGCCCCGGGCTGCTTTTGACAGCGTGCTGATGGGCAACAATACCGTCCAATTGGTCAATAAGCCGGTGTTTCCCTATGTCCCGAGCCGTATCGATCGGCCTCAGCGCCGGTTAAGTGCCAACCCGTTTTCTACAGACGGGGGGCCCACCAAGGATCACGTGCCCGAGGATCGTCCCTTTGCCAGTGATTGGAATATTGTGGACAAAACCTTGTTGAGCCTGAAGACCACCTTTGTTACCCTGCCTCAAACCATTGTGGCCGGGTTGCGGGGCGACAAGGCGTTTTCTTTTTCCGATGCCATGCTGCTGGGCAAGGTGCCGTACGTGCTGGGTGGGGCCATGCTGGTCGGTAGCTACCTGGCCGGTGGCAACCGGCGCGAGGCCATTCGACAGGGGGCTGCCGTGGCCATGTACCTGATGGGGGCCCTGGTGACAAACAAGCTGGTGGACGGCATTTATCGACACCGATGGGGACTTGACCTGGCCCGGAAATACCGGTCGAAGTTTGGCAAGATCGAGCCGATGTATGCCAGTGTCGATTTTGCTCGGTTTGACTTGTTGTCCGAGGCGGATTACCAACGCCTGGCCAAAAAAATGGGTATCCCCGAGCGCGTGCATAATCGCGAAGGGGCGGTGCAGGAGCAGATTAAGTATGCCATTGCACGGAGCCGTACGCTTAAGATTTTACTGAGCACCCTGCTCAGCGCCATTGGGGCTGGCTATATGGCCCGAACCGACGCTTGGTTGTCGGTGCCCGATAAACTGGCAGCCCTCCGGCCGGTTTGGCGTGACGGGTCAACCCAATTTTTTGCAAAAGTGGCTCAGTCTGCACGAATCATAACCCATGCCCTGAAAACCCCGTTTATTGAACGGCTGAATATCAGCCAGGCCCCCGGTTGGAAAAAAGCAGTGGTTCTTGGTGGTACGGCGGTGTATGTGGGTGGGCTGCTTTATGCGCTGCTGGCAGGCATCAAGCAAAAGGACTACGATACCACCATTAGCCCGGCCGATTGGTTACCGACCCCGCCAGGGCTTCGGTATCGCGATGACACGGATGCCGTGCAGTTTCAGGGCCGTCGGGCGAAGTGGCCACAACCGCCAGGTCCATGGGGGGTAGCGCCATGAGTTATGGGATGATGGCGCCACTTTCGCTTTGCCAGGGCTATCGTTTTGCCGCCGAACCGAATCAATCCGAAGGGCAGGGTCAGTCTTCTCCGGCTCAGCCGCCGATTGTGCTGCGTCTGCCCAACGAGATTGCCACGGTTATTACAAAGCCGCCCAAGGCTCGCCTGGCCGATCACAGTGAGATTCGGGCCAATTACGTCAAGGGCTACGGCCAAGCCCTGTCGACGGTTGCCGATGTGTTTGGCGATCGCAGCCGGGTGCATGATCACCAGTTGGCAACCCTCGATGACAAGGTCAAAACCCTGGCGGTTGCCCTTATTGCGGGTCTGGGTAGTTTGGGTTTGCGGCAATCCAAGGCCACCACCTTACCCATGTGGTTGGGGGCTGTCGGGTGGCTCGGGGCTATGGCTATTACCCCGCGCATTATCAATGGGCTGGTTCGTTTAAAAACCGGTGTCCGGCTCGATCGCCAGTTTCTTGACAGCAATGGTGACATCAAGCCGTTTTACCTCGATCCCAATTACTTGCCGCTGCAAATCATCGACCGGCAGCGCCGCCAGGCTTTGTACAAAAAATTTCGCATTCCGCAAAACGATCCCAACCGGGCCTTGGTGTTAAAAGACAAACTGAAGCAGTTGTCGGTCCAGGCGCGCACATGGTGGATGCTGATGGCCGGTTTTGCCACGCCGGTGTTGGCAGCCGGTATTTGCGACATGCTTGAACCCCCCTTTAAACAAGCCGTTGGTGAACTGCACTATGTACGTGCCTACAAGCACCTGCTTAAACCGGCGCTGTCGGCCCACGACCCGGTTCGTTTCGAAAAGGCGCTGTCGGCCATTATCGACAAGCGCATGGGCCAGGGCAGCGAGCTAACCCACTTGGCCACATGGTGGAAGGCCATGCCCGAGACCATGCTCAAGACATTGGGCATCGACAAGCTACCGTTGGCCAAACTGGCCGAGGCCAGCGAACAGCAGCAGTTTGACATGATGGTGGATCACCTCACCAAGCACCTTGGCCAGGCCCATTACCGCCACCGGTTTGAAACCGCCCTGCGCAAGGAGCGCCGGGTGATGCACGATATTTTTGCTCCCTTGGTGCACTGGCTTAAATACGGTGGCAAGCAAGGATTGCTGACGGCCGAGAGCATGGCCGTCAAAGCCCACCAGGTGCAACTGGCCAAGGGCACAGCCCAGGCTACGCTTGATCACTTGCAGCATCTGCTTTCAATTACCGATCCGGCTGTGGGGGGCGTGAACCGGAGTCGTGTGGCACAGCATATGGAGAAAAACGTGGTGGCCTACATGGAGCAACTGGTTCGTGATGGCAAGCTGGGCCGGGCCCGGGAGTTGATTATGCAGCCGCGCCGTTTTGACACGATTCTTTCCAAGCTGGGGCAACGCCGTTTCGATGATGCCTTCAAGCTGATGGGCGAATCACCCCGCTCGTTGCTGGGCAAAGCCATCAAAAGCCATGTCAAACGCCAGCAATGGCTGCATCGGTACCCTGCCTTCTTTGGCGGTTTAATGGGCCTGACGTCGCTTATTTACATCTTTGGATTTTTGGGCCGAGACATTGGCAAAGAACTGGCTGTGGCTGCCGTAAAGGACCATAAAGGAGGGCAGCCCTGATGCCGGTACAAGGGATAGGATTTACCGTGGCGTACCCCACCTATACGCCTTATGCTAACTACCCCGTTGCTGCGGGTTACCAGCGGCCGGCAGCCGGCTACCAGCCGAAGTTGCCTAGTGGCGGCTACCCTGCGCTTTCGAAACCGTCTGCTTCGTATGCCCCGTATGCCCCGTATACGCCCTATGCATTGGGTACCTGGCGTGCCCCGCAAGTACCGTTTATGCTCGTGCCGGGTTTGGCACCCACAGCCGAAGTGCCCACAACGTCTCAGCCCCCCTTGGTCGAGGCGGTCAATGCCATCGAGCAGATTAACCAAACCCAGCCGGTTTTTCAAAGCCGCCTGAAAACCCTGTTTCATCAGCGCAAGGCTGTGACGTACCTGATGCATATCCGGACGTTTGCTGCCGAAGACAAGAATGGCGACGGCCGGATTGACCCGGCCCTAAACGAGAACGGGACGTTCCTCAAGGCCATCAAGCGCTTGCCGGAGCTCAAGAAGCTGGGGGTAAACAACATCCACCTGTTGCCTATCATGCCCATCGGAAAAATCGGCCGCCTTGGCGAACCCGGTGCACCGGGCAGTCCCTATGCTCCTGCCAGCTATACCGAGCTGAACCGCGAGTATGCCGAACCCGGCGTGAACCTGAGCGTGGAGGAGCAGGCCAAGCTGTTTGTGGATGCCGCCCACCGCCTTGGTATCCATGTGATGGTGGACGTGCCCAGTTGCGCGTCGATTGATTTAAGCATCCAGCGTCCCGATTTGATTGCCAAGGATGCCCAGGGCAAACCACTGGTACCCACCAGCTGGGTGGACATTCGTATGTTTGTCAAAGACAGCCCGGCGCTGCGCGATTACTTCGAACAGTTTTTTGATCTGATGGCCAACCGGTTGGGGGTCGACGGCTTCCGTTGCGATGTGGCCCGGGGCCGGACTACCGGTTTCTGGCAGCATTTTATTGGCAAGTATCCCGACAAGGCATGGTTTGCCGAAACCTACACCGAGGAAGACGCCTCGCCGATGCTCAACATTCCGCGCGACAAACCCGAGATGTTGTATAACTGCGGCTTTGATTCCATTTATGGCCAATTCCACATTTTCCACAGCTGGAATGCCAACGAGTACATGCGCTACCTGATTGGCAACCAACAGTTGCTTCGGCGTGTGGGGCCCGAAAAATCCTTCTTTGGCACCTTTGAAACCCATGACGATCCCAAGCGGGCCATGGCCGAGGGCGGGATTTTATACAGCAAGCTAATCAGCGCGATGATGTGCGTGCAACCCGACACCAACCCGTATATCTGCGACGGCTTTGCCACGGGCGATCCCAAGAACCTGGATATTTTCAACTGGCGCCAGCCGCCGGCAGGCAAGCACCCCGAAATTGGCCAGTACCTGCAAAAGATGTTGGCGTTGCGCAACAGCCCAACCTACGGGCCGGCTCTGAGAACCGGCCGGTTTATTCCGCTCAAGGTGCACCAAAACCACCGGGATCCCAAAGTCATTGCCTTTGTTCGTCAATACAAGGACCGCAGCCTGCTGGTGATTGCCAACAAGGATCTCAATACCCGGCAAAAGGTCACCATTGAAGTGCCCGGTCTGAGTGCCGACCAGAAGCTGGCCAACCTAGCCCCGTCCTACGGCAAGGCCGCCGAGTTTACCATCAGCGCCGGCCAGCTTCGTGTGGATCAGTTGGGCCCCGGCAAGTTCTACCTGTTTGATGTAGACCTACCGCCGATGCAGTACGGCACGTAGCATTAGGTTGAAGGACAGGAGAAGAACAGGCCGAATAATAAAAACGCCGGCGAGAGGGACTCGCCGGCAAGACTATAGAGTAAAAAGTGAGATAGGTTCGTGGGAATGTGGGGAGTTTGCGACTACAAGGGGGATAAGGATGTGGGGAAAAATTGGCTAACGGGGAAAAGGGGACGTGTGTGTGGGGGGACAAGATAAGGATAAAGGAGACGGGGGTGGATTCGGTTCAAGTCGATAATAAAAACTAGGCGACAATTTCCTTGACGAATTCATCGCGGTGGCGGTTTTGCTTAAGGAGGTACCAGACGGTGGCAAACTCCTTTAGCGCGTTTTGGTATTCGGGGCTGTCTTTGCCCTTGCGCGCTGCAAAGAACGTCAGGTTCAGCTCGGCGGCAATGACGTGGGTGGTCAGTTGCTTGATCCAAGGCCGCTGCTCTTCAGCGTGGGCGTTGGAAGAATCTGCCGCGTGTGCCATAGGGGTGTTCTACCTTTCCTGCGTCGTTCGTATTTGTATATAAACAAAATATAAAGAATCTGTGCCGATATATTACAAAGTATTTACAATAAACATATATTAGACATCCCCTACATAGCCGACTTGTGGAAAGGCCCTGCGCCGTTCCCTACGGAGCCGGGTGGACGGGGCACAGAAACCACTGGGCAAAGGTGTGGCCGACAGCCTGTTTTAAGTGGTGGGTCAGTGCGGTTGTCTGGGCTTCGGCTTGGGTTTCGTCCAGAAAAATGACGACGGCCGAGCCGCTGCCGCTGAGTTGGTAGCGGGCCAGACCCACCTCGGTACAGACACGAGCCAGGGTGCGCAGATCGTCGAGATGCGCGAAGACGGGGTTGTGGAAATCGTTGTGGAGCAGGCTGTCCCAATCCGGCCATACCTTGGGGGGGTGTTGCGGGTCGAAGGGCGGTGGCCGAAGAAAGGGCCTAGCGGTATCCGGTTTGGCGTTAAGCTTGGCATCCAGCAGGGTATAGGCCTCGGCGGTGGCCATGGCCGAGGGCGGCTTGACGAGAAGCAGTGGCGTGGCGCTTAAGGCCTCAAAGGCGTCGGGGTCGAGAGAAACTGGCGTGATACGTTCACCACGGCCTTCCATCCAGACCAGCCCGCCTGCCAGACAGCAAGGGACGTCGGCCCCAAGCGCCGCGCCGATGGCCAGCAGGTCGGCGTGGCTGAAGGGATCGCCGTGCAGCAGGTTCAGGGCGATCAGGGTGGCCGCCGCATCGGTACTGCCGCCACCCAACCCGGCCTGGGTGGGGATGCGTTTGGTCAGGTGCAGGGTCATCGGGTGGGCATGAAGGGTTGGATGTGTTTTTTCGAGGGCGGCCAGGAAGCGGTTGGCGGCTTTCACCACCAGGTTGTCCGGTGTCTCAAGGCTCGGGTCGGTGCAGCCAAAGCACAACGCCTCGGCTTGTTCGAGGCCGGTTTCCACGGTCAGCGTGTCGTGCAGGGTGAGGGGCACCACCAGCGAGGCGATGTCATGGTAGCCATCGGCACGGGCCGGCGAGGCCACAGACAAAAACACGTTGAACTTGGCAGGCGCTTCGATGCTGAGGCGCTGGGTGGCTTGCGTGGTTTGGGCGGCGCTGGTCGATGCGGTCATGGCAGGGGGGCCTGTTCCAGAGCGTCGCTTAGTTGGGCAAACTGCGCCAGGCTAAGTACCTCGGCCCGTACGTTGCCGGCCAGGCCGAGCTGGTCTAACGTGGCTTGCACCCGACCGGTTTCAATATCCGGGCGGCTGGCCTTCAGGCTGTTGCAAAGGGTTTTTCGCCGGTGCTGGAAGGCCCCCTTTACCAGCTGGCTAAGGGCCTGGTAGTTGCGGGCATTTACAGCGGCTTTGGGGCGAGGGGTTAGCGCAATGACTGTCGAATCCACTTTCGGGGGCGGGAAAAAACAGCCGGCCGGCACGTCGATGACGCTTGTTACCTCGTACCAGCATTGGATTTGAAGGGTGAGCTGCCCGTAGGCTTTTGTGCCGGGCCGTGCCATCAGCCGCTGGGCCACTTCGCGCTGGACCATCAGAATGAGCTGGTCCGTGCGGGGCCTCAGGGTGTAGGTGGTATCGCCCATCGGGCCACATAACTGTTTGAGGATGGGACCGGTCAGGTGGTAGGGCAGGTTACCAACTATGGGGGTCCGTTGCTGCTCGGGCATCAGGGCCAGCAGATCGGCATCGAGGATGCTTTGGTGGCGCAGATCGAAGCGCTGGCCGGCTTGTTGTACCAGTGGCTGGAGGCAGGCGATCATGGCCGGGTCAATTTCAAAACCGGTCAGGCAGGCCCCGGTGGCCAGCAGCCGTTCGGTCAGGAACCCGGCCCCGCAGCCAATCTCGATGAGGTGGGGGCTGCTGCTGGTAGGGGGCAAGGCGGCGGCCACAATGGCGTCAAGCACCGCAGCGTCCACCAGAAAATTCTGGCCATAAGCCCGTTTCAAGGGCAGGGCCTTCGCCCGCTGTTTAAGCGACAACACAGCAGACAACCCTCAGGGCGTACATGCCAGTTTAGATACGGCCATAGATGGTCTCCAGGGCAAAAATGGCGGCCCCGATCATACCGGCCTTGTTGCCCAGTTGTGCCGGAACGATTTTGGGGGTTTTGTACATCAGCCGGGGCTGCATGTGCCGGTTCAGCACGTCGTAATCCACAAAGGGCCCCATGCCGCCGCCAATAACGGTAATGTCGGGGTCCAGCACATTAAGCAGGCTGGCCAGGCCAATGCCGACATGATCGAGCCAGACATCCTTGAGGTCCAAGGCCAGTTCGTCGCCTTTTGCCCATGCCTCAACCAGTTCGTGGGTACCGACGGGGCTGGTTAACACGGTATGCTTCTCCCGATCCTTATCCAGGTACTCCAGAGCGGTTTGGGCCAGTCCTGGCCCGGAGGCATAGGCTTCCCATGTGTCGAACTTGCCGCAGGTGCCCTGGCGGTGCGGGCTCAGCGAGACAAAAATATGCCCGGCCTCGGCCCCGGCAAAATGGCTGCCGCGCAACAGTTGGCCGTTCATAATAATGCCTGCCCCGACGCCGGTGCCCAGGGTAATCATTAAAACGTTGTCGTATCCTTGGGCGCTACCCAGCTTGGCTTCGCCGTAAGCGGCGGCATTGGCATCGTTTTCCACATGCACGGGCAGCTGAACCCGGTCTTCAAGCAAGGCCTTCAGTTTTCCGGCGGTTTTGGCAGCCGGCAGGTTGCCGGTAGACCCGATGATTTCGCCGGTTTTATGGTTCACCATGCCTGCGGTGGCAATCCCGACGGCCTGGGCAGCCGGTTCACCCGTTTTGCTGGCATTGATCAGCTCGGCCAGCGTGTCGATAAACTCGGTGGGGTTCTTGGGCGTGGGGCGACGAAGTACTTCGCCCAGGCCAGTTTTGGCATTGACGCAACCGGCCACGATTTTCGTGCCCCCAATGTCCACACCCACGGCCGACGCGGTATCGGGCAGGCTGGGCACTCCCATCAGGGATTTGGATGTGACGGAGGGGTTGGCTTGGCTCATTGGATGACTTAAGCCCCTATGCTAGGCAGTGACGATGTTTTGCAGGGTTACTCCCTACTCTAAAGGAAACAAGGCGCCAAAGGAAACCACCGCCGTTTTACAGGGCACTGCAGGCTTACCCAGTTTGTGGTCGGGTTAAACCCAAAATACTAATTTTGTAACAATAAAGAGACAAACCGCCAAAAAAGGATGATTTTATATCTAAAATATATAACACTAGAGGTATAGCAAGTCGTTAACGTTGTTGTCGTGATTTAACCGTCTCTGGTCTGTTTACAGCGAACCGCTCAAACCAAGCCTTAAGCAGGCGCTTATTGTGCTGCCTGTAGTCTATGCAAGGGGCTTTGGCAGGTGAGGTGGTTTTAGGCTGGCTGTTATCCGGCAACTTCGGGCTATCGAGCAAAGAGATGTTGATGAGTGTTGTCTTTAGAGGGGGCCATCGGCCGCCTTGCCGGGGAACACAGGATAAGGGAGATTATGCGATGTCTGGATGGATTGAACTGTCTGAAATGGGAAATGACGAGAAAACCGCCGTGCCGATCGGTTCGGTGTTTAGCGGACAACGTGACTGGACCCACCATTACCTGAAGCAACTGGGCCATTGTGGCAAGCTGCTGACCTTCGAAGAGGAAAAAGCCCTGGCCAAGGCCATTGAGCGGGGCGATGACGCGGCCCGTCGCCAACTCATCCACAGCAACCTGCGGTTGGTCGTCAGTATTGCCAAGAAGTACATGGGTCGTCCGGGCCTCTCGTTTCTGGACCTGATCCAGGAAGGCAACGTCGGGTTGATTCGGGCCGTGGACAAGTTTGACTGGCGCAGCAACTGCCGCTTCTCTACCTATGCCACCTGGTGGATTCGGCAGGCCGTGATGCAGGCCTTTGCCGAGCATGATCGCCTGATTCGGTTACCTGGCCACGTGATTAACGGGGTAAGCAAGCTTAAGCGCGCCATTGAAAGCGAAAAGCGCCGTTTGGATCGCATGCCCACCGAGGCGGAGCTGGCTCAGAAACTGGGTTTAAGTCAAAAGAAGGTGCGCCGCCTGATGCAGGCCATGCACAAGCCTGTAAGCCTGGAGACCCGTGTGGCCGGCAGCGATGAAACTGATCAGGCCCTGGGCGACATGATTCCCTGCGAAACCGATTCCATTGAGGCCCTGCTCGAGCATGATCAGCAAAAAACCTTTCTGCACCTGAGTTTCAAGACGATCCTGAACCAGAAGGAACGCGACATTTTACAGAAGCGCTTTGGTATGGCGCCAGGGGGTAACCCGGTATTTGGGTCGAATGACGTAGACCACCAGCGATGGACCCTTGAAGCGCTTGGGGCCGAATACGGCGTCACACGCGAATGTATCCGACAAACGGAAAAGCGGGCTTTGGCCAAGTTGAAATCGGCATTTCTCCATCAACTAGAGGGTTAAAGTATTGAAGGACAGTTGCTAAACTACCTAAAGTGGACTACAGTATAATAGTCACTTTATACATTGTTTGCGTGGAGATACGCCGTTTTGTCCTCTCACAACCCAAGGCATCGTGATCTGGATGCTTTATTCAATGATGAAGATGATACCTTAAAACAGAAATTCAGCGAGCTTCTTGCGCAATACGACTACGATTTTAACCGTGGCGACATTGTCAAGGGCAAGATTATGATGGCGGATAACAACGTGGCGTATGTTGAGATCCATGCCAAGACCGCTGCTATTCTACCACGCAAAGAATATGCTTATACCCGTGACGAGAACGAGAACAAGGTGTTTGAATCCCTTGCTCCCGGCACGGAAATGGAATTTTACATCCTGCGCGAAGAAGACGAGGATGGCCAAATCACGCTGTCGCGTCGTCGCGTCTTTATGGCCCAAAGCTGGAACGAGCTGCAAAAGCTGGCCGACAGTGATGAAGTGATTGACTGCACGGTTTCGGCTGTGGTCAAGGGCGGTTTGCTGGTCGATGTACAGGGCTTGCGTGGCTTCGTACCGTCGAGCCACCTGCGCCTGCGTACCCCGATGGAACAAGCCGTTGGCCAGACGTTACCGTTCAAGATTTTGAGCCTGGATCCGGTTCGCAACAACATTATTCTGTCGCACCGCAAGGTCATGGCAGAACGCTTGGCCGAGCAACGCCGCGACCTGTTTAAAGACCTCGAGGAAGGCCATGTGATTGAGGGCGAAGTGGTCCGCTTGACCGACTTCGGTGCCTTCATTGACCTGGGTGGTATCGACGGTCTGCTGCCGCTGAGCCAGATGAGCTGGCGCTGGGTAGAGCATCCCTCCGACATCCTGAAGGTGGGTGAAAAAACCAAGGTCGAAGTCATCGGTATCGACAAGGACAAGCAGCGAGTCAGCCTCAGTATCAAGAGCCAGTTCCCCGATCCGTGGGTCGAGGTGGTGAAGGCTTTGGGCCTGAACCAGAAGGTGGAAGGCACCGTGACACGCATCAAGCATTTTGGGGCCTTCGTGGAAGTCTTCCCTGGTGTGGAAGCCCTGTTGCCCAGCCGTGACATTAACGACCACACCAACCAGACCGGCGAGAAAATCGAGGTCGGCAGCAAGATTGAAACCTACATCGTGAAATTCAATCCCGAAGAGCGTCGCATCAGCCTGAGTTTTACCCAGCTAAGCGAGCACCAGGCCGACCAAATGCGCCAGTATGCGGCTCAGAACGCAGCCTCGGATAACGGTTAACCGGTTTTACGCTTCCACTGCATCTGCTGCCGTACCCGACACACCCACACACGGGTCTTTTTTCACGCGCCAAAACATGCCGGGGCCAGACGCGATGATATTTGGGGGTGGTTTGTTGTGCATAATGCCCGTGGGGGCTGGTATGTAACACTGTTGTTACGTGTATCGTTTCTTTGTGAAATCGGCTTGACGGCCTTAAACTGCTATGGTTGTATTAAGGATGCTCAGTCAGGTCTGGCGAAAGGCTTTGAACCCTGCGTTGAGGCAGGTAAACACAAAAAAAATCAAGATTGTGTTTCAGCCGTCGTTTAACTATACTGAGTGCCTGATGTAGTCGAACACTTGTTGTTTGTTTCCGTGCCTTAGCCCTGTCTATCGTGTTTTGGTTTAGGCAAGCTCAGGGTAATACCGACAAAAGGCAGTTTTCAGCTACGACTATCTATCGATGACGAGTTTGCTTTGTTTTTGTGTCATCGTCACTGGATAGAGGACTGCCTGCCCGTTCTCTCACGAGTTAGGGTATTGGCACCAAAGTCACGGTTTTTTCGATAACCCTTTAGGCTGCAGTCTTTAGAAAGACGGTACGTCTCCCGAAGAACCACCTTTGTTCTGGGCCGATGCCCCGTTGAGGAAAAGCCAATGACCCCTTGGTCAAGGCCCCCGTCCAAAGCAGCCGGTACCAGTAGAAACAGTTAAGTACGTGTGCATCACATTCTCGTCAATTAAGATGTCTTGGAGGATAGCGGTTTGATGAACCTAAAGCAGGGTGACCTAGAAAACATTATTTTGAATGCGTTATGGGATTTGGAAGCCGCTGAAGAATCCAAGATTTTTGTCAGCCATGTACAAGACCATATTAAAAACGAGCGGGGGCATCTGAAGGCCTGGGCTTACACGACGGTTAAGACCGTGTTGGATCGCCTGGTGGATAAGGAACTGGTAAGCCGCCAGAAGGAAGGCAAGAAGTACTTCTATAAGTCACAGTTGGATCGGCACCAAGCCGGTGTGCTGGCTTTAGAGAAGCTGCTCAAGCAATACTTCCAGAACGATGTGGCCAAGCTGGAAGGCACTCTGGCCATGATTAAGAATCAGCCCCAAAAACCCTACGCGTCTCGCCCGACACAAATGGGATCGGGTGGAATTACAGCAACGCCTGCCGGGCAGCCTGTTTCTGCGCCAATTTCGCAACCGGCCCCCAGCCAGACGGCCGTTTCGGCCGGTTATATGGCTTCAACCGCTCAAGGCATCTAATATCAAAGACTGCTTTCAACCAATAGCGGGTCTGCTTATACAGCAGACCCGCTATTGGTTGAAACAGAGGCGAAGTGGGGGGACTTTATTAGTATCCCAGTGCTTCGGTCAAGGCTTCGAAGTTGGTTTCGTCTTGATAGCTGCGGATAAGCAGGTCGACGATATGCTGATTAACCGGATTTGCGGGCACTTCGGCAGTTTGGTCGGCCGGTTTGTCAGTCGCCGGTGCCGGTACAAGGGCCAGTTGCGGCGGGCTCATAGCCACCGTCGATTTATCGGGCTTTTTGGGCGCCGCCAAAGCCGGGCCGGCCATCAAGGCCAAGGCGCACAGGGCAATGCTGGCAGCCGTATAGAACGGTTTCAACTCAAGCGTCATCAAACTTCTCATGGTGTAATCAATCCCTAGCTGTGGCTGTAAGCTCATCCCACCCCTGGCAGGGTGCTTTGCCTAACGATGCTGCTGAAAATAAACGGTACTGATCCTATCGGTTGTTTGAGACCGGAGGTGAAACAAGACGCAATATCTGTAACATTTCAGGCCTGAAAACGATTAAAATCCCCTCACTGCTGGAAAACCTAGGTAAATCGGGGGCCATGTAAGGGGCATCCCTATATTGTAGTGTATGGCCTGTCGACGGGCCTCATGGCGTCTACAGATATTTACAACCCGTTACACGTGTATGACAGGCGTGGACTGCCCTCAGGCCGGTCTGCCGGTAGTCCAGGTTAAAGAATGTAACAGAGGGGGGTGCCTTCTAGCACAAAGGGGGGTTCAGGGGGCTTTGTGCATTGCCCTTATACAAGTGATGTTTAAGCGATGTGATTGGTAAAGGAGTGTGTTCGTATGTCTCTGCCCGGTGTATCTGCTGCCCCGTCCTATTTGTCTGCCTTGAACCCCACCTCGTGGTCGACGACGACCAAAGTGGTGGCCGCCGGTTTGGCGGGCTTGGCCCTGGGCCGGTTGTTGTACCGGCCGAACAGTGGCCAACGGCAGCAGTTGGCTGCCCTTCGGCAACTGGAACAACAGGGTGGCACGCTGACCCTGTCGTCCGGTCAGCCGCTTTCCGAGGCGCCCCTGTTGCCTTTTTCACCCGTTTTGCCGGGGTTTGGCCCTTTGTCGCCGCTGGTTTCGGATTTATTTGGCCCGGCATTGCCCCCGCCCGACGCGCTTGCCCTTGGCAAAGCACTCAAAAAACAAGGCTCTGGGCCGTTTAACCTGGTGCTTTAATCACAAACTGGTGTCAGGGAGCTGGTGTCGGTTTGCCGGTACTTTTGCCGGTACTAGCCGTGTATTTCCTTGACGATACCGTCTTCGATGATGATTTCGCCCCCGCGAATCTTCTCGTAGATATTGTCACCGATGGCGATGTAGACATAGCTTTCCAGCACCCCGGTCACGGCAAAGCCGCCGTCCTTGATCTGGTCCAGGTTGGCGAGGTTGTTGCTGACCGACATTTTGACCTGGGCCAGCTGGGACCGCTTTTCCTGGGCTTCGCGGTTCAGGTTGTTGAGCTGGGCATCCACGTTCTGGCCTTGACGGGCCAGTGCTTCGAGCTGCTTGAGCGAGGCGGTGTACTGGTTTTCCAACTGTTCCATCTGGGCCTCAATCAACTTCAGCTCTTCGCTGAATTCGTCCTTGGCCCGGTCGCGGAAATTGTCGTTGACCACGCTTTTAATGGTCACCTGGCGTTTGAGTGGGATGGACTCGACGGAGGATCCCCGTTGCGGCTCTACGGGAGCGGCTGTGGTAGCGGTTTGTTCCATAGCTGAGAAAAAGCCTCTGATTAATAAGCTAACAACACCCTGTATTACTGCGTTGCCTTGAGCGGGCAAAGGGGGAGAGGAGAGATAGAAAGAGACGGCATCAGGGTAACATGAACCGGCGGCCTAGGGAATACACCGCGCTTTGACACATCTTGTGCCATGCCAGAGGGTGGGGTGGGCGTGTGGTGGACGGGACTGCTCGTTTTCTCAACCATTTGATGGAGTGTTTGGGCCCGAAGCCTTTAGTAGGCGTGTGTTTTGCCTGGCCACAGATCCATTGTTCGATGGAGGAGCCGGGCGGCGCAAACGGCTACACTCAATATGTGGGCGAAAAAGCCTTCTTGGTTGCCCATTGAGATTTGAGATTGTTCGAGCGAGCCGTTGGCTGGGCCTCCCCTATAGGCGCTTAAGCAAGAGAGAGACGATGAATTACACCACCATACTGGGTTTAACCATTGGCGTTTTAATTGTATTGGCGGCATTGGCGTTTACCGGCACACCGGTGTCTGTATGGCTGCAACCAGAAGCCTTGCTGATTGTGCTCGGTGGCAGCATGACGGCCTGCATGGTGCACTACTCCTTTACCGAGTTGCGCCAGACGGTGGGTGCGGTGAAAACGGCTATGACCGGTGTTCATCACTCGCCCAAGGAACTGGCTAACATTGTGGGCGACGCCGCAACGTTTATCCGTGCCCGGGGGGCGCTGGCTGCCCAGCCGCTGCTTTCCGCTGTCCATGATCCCTTGCTGCAAAAAGGCCTGCAAATGATCGTGGATGGCCAGCCCCTGCGCGATATTGAGCATAAACTAGGCTTGGAAATCGAGGGCCAGTTGGCCCAGCGGATGAAGTACAGCAAAATTCTGGAATTTGCCGGCGGTGTGGCACCTACCATGGGTATTATTGGGGCCATCGTGGGCCTAATCCAGGTCAGCGGATTGCTTAACAACCCGGCCCAGATGGGACAAGGCATTGCCGGTGCGTTTAGTGCCACGCTGTACGGGGTGGGGTTAAGCAATCTGATCCTGTTACCGCTTTCCGGTCGCCTGCGCCAATTGGCCCAGCAGCAATGGCACAGCGATTGCATGGCCGTCGAGGGCCTGATTAGCATTGCCCAGCAGGACCACCCGACCCTGACCCGGGAAAAACTGGAAGCCTACCTGGCCCACCTGCACTGCCAGCATCCTGCCGAACCGTCAGCTCAACCGTCGTCGCAACCGTCATCGCAATCACGGTCGCAACCATTGGGCACCTTGCCGTTGCCAGCCGTAGCCAGAAAGAAGGCCCGGCCGATTTCCCTTCGTGCCGTTAAGCGCGATGCGGCTGCCCACCTTCAGGCGACCGACCCGGGTGATGCCATTGACGCGTTACTGGGCGATGCGGCACAACCCGGTAATTATTCCCCATCCGAACTTTTCTAACGGGCCTCAGTAGCCTGCCTTAAAACCCACCTTAAAACCCGCTATTCCCCTGTTTGAGACCAGAAGCGACCCCCCACCCAACACACCAAGATAACGTCAGCGAGGGTAAATGAAACACTATGGCGCCATTTGATCAACCTCCCAACCAACCGCCCAATGGGCCCTCTCATCCGTCTCCCGGATCGTTCGGACCGGGCCGGCCAAACCGGCGCCTGAACGACATTGATTTGCTGAGAAGCAATCGCCGGGGTGCGGCGTTCTCAAATACCGCCTCGCCTTACCAGTTTGCACGACCAGACACAACCCGCTCGGCCGCTGGTGCAGAAACGGCCGAAACGCCCTATCGCTTGCGTAAGTCTCTGGCCCATTTTATTGAAGACCCGCCGCAGCTCGTTCAAACCGGCGCGTCGCGGTGGATGATTCCCTATGCCGACTTTATTACGGTGCTGCTGGGTGTGGCTTTCCTGATGCTGGGGGCCCAGATGGTATTGCCCCAGGCCAACCAGGCTGCTGCCGATCGGTTGCCCTCGGCTTTGGCTCAGCAACCGCTCGGCGGTGATGTACGGGCTGACGAGACCACTGATGTGGTGGGCGAGGCGTTGGCCATGCTAAGCCATACCGTGGCTGCCGGTAGCCTTAAGGAGGCTGGTAGGCAAGAACGGTTGGCCATGGCCCAGGCGGCCGGTGACCCCGAAGAAGAGGCCGGTTTGGTTATGCTGGCTGTCGAAGGGTCGGATCGGCCGTCCGCCGAGCTGGACCAGGACGACTTAAAGCTGATCGAAGCCTCTCCGGCCTTCCGTTTCCCTGAAGGGGCACAAACCTACACCGAAGCCAAATCGGCGCATGCCGAGCAAATGCAAGCACAACTGCTTAAGGCCGCCGGTTTGGACGGCCAACAGGTGGTTGTACGCGACGACGAACGGGGTCTGGTTATATCCTTCCAGGAGCGTTTGTTCTTCCCCTCCGGCCAGGCCACCCTGACCAACCCGGCCAAGCAGACCCTGGCCAAGCTGGCCGGCGTGCTTAAGGGCAGCCAGGCCCAGATTGTGGTGGAAGGCCATACCGACAATACCCCGATTAAGACAGCGCAGTACCCCAGCAACTGGGAGCTGTCGATGGCCCGGGCCACGACGATTGTACGCCAGCTTATTGACCGCCACGGTTTTTCGCCCGACCGAATGAGCGCAAAAGGCTATGGTGAGTTTAAACCCTTGGCTGATAATTCAACCATTGAAGGGAAGCAGAAAAACCGTCGAGTCGATATAGTACTGGTAACGCCTGGTAAAGGTGTCCATCAACCTGAAAACCCCTCAAATTCAGGTAAACCGGACATCACAGCCCCTGGCGATCTTGAGGCCGACCCGGTCGAATCTTCCTCCGGCCCGTCCCCAGCCTCCTCCATATAGTGGAGATCTTGTTCAACGAAGTCTTCAGGAGACTTACCCGCTATGGCACGTCCAACCAAAACAAAAGAATTAAAAGGTCGCGGTGACGCCTCGGCTAAACCGACGGCTTTGCCTGGCGGTGGCGGTGGCGGCGATGGCGGTGGCGGTAACGCCATGATAACCACCATTATTGCTGCTGTGGCTGCTGGCCTGATTAGCGCTTCGGTGTCTGCTGCTGCCGTGTACTTTCTTGTACCGATGGTGGTCAACCCCATTGTGGACCAGGCGGTTGTTCGCATTGCCGGTGACGAAGCCGGTGCCCATGGCGAGGATGAATTGCCTGCTGTCGGCCCGGTGATTGACCTTGACGAATTTACGCTGAACCTGAGCGACCCCGATAAGACCCGTTACCTCCGGGCGGATCTGTCCATTACCATTACGCCCAATGACGAGGACTTTGGCAAGCTGACCGGTGAAGCCGCTCATGCTTGGGAAGAAAATTTCCATCATCATATTTCCCATTACGTGCCTGCCATTCGCGATATTGTGATTGCCACGTTGACCAAGCACACCGCCGGTGAGCTGTCGACCAACGAGGGCAAGGAAAGCGTGAAAGAGGAAATCAGCGAAAAGGTTGACGAAGTTTTTCACGGCGATCACCAGGTTATCCGTGTGAACATCGAAAACTTTATTATTCAATAACTCCCTTAAACCGACGATACGAACTGAATAGCGCGATTGTTCGTAGCCGGAAGCCACCACCCCGTTTTGAACCCCGAGTGCGACCCGAGACAGAGACAGGATTTTTTCTACCATGGGCGTTGAGCCGGAAACCCTATCACAAGAAGAAATTGATCGCCTCCTGGCCTCGATTGATGCTGGTGACGAAGACACCCCTCCCGAGCCGATGGAGGTGATTAGTCCGGCTGAATACATTAGCAACAACCCTGCCCACACGCCCCTTTCACCGCTGTCGGCGTTGCAGGGACCTGATACCCTCCAGCGTATCGACAACAAGCACGACGTGCGCAACTACAAGCTGTATAACTTTCGGCGCCCGGACAAGTTCAGCAAGGACCACCTCAGGGCGCTTCAAACCATTCATGAAAACTTTAGCCGTCAGTTCTCCATGGCCCTGACGGCCTACTTGCGTATGAACGTCGAGATTAACGTGGTGTCGGTTGACCAGTTGACCTACGACGAGTTTGTCCGGTCCATGCCCAGTCCCCTGACCGTTTTGATTTTGGGAATGGATCCGCTGCCCGGTGAATCGCTGCTGGGCATGACCTACGAGATTGTAGGGTGCATCATTGACAGGATGCTCGGTGGCAACGGCATGAGCGACCGGACCGTGCGCAACCTTACCGACATTGAAACCTTGCTGATTCGCCGGATTCTGGATCGTGCCGTGTTGTGCTTGAACGAGGCATGGCAAACCTTTGTGCCGGGTGTGGACATGACTATGATGGGTATGGACGAAAGCTACAGCCTTATCCAGGTGGCTAGCCCCGGTGAGATGGTGGCGTTGATTACCTTCGAAGTCAACCTTACCGACAAAGACAGTGGCTTGATGAGTTTTTGTATTCCGTATCCTATTCTTGAAAGCGTGTTGGACAGGCTCAGTTCGCAGCATATTTTCCACCGGCAGATTTCCAACAATGACCAGGGTGGGGCCACGGATCAGATTTTACAAAAATTGCAATACGCCAAAACCCCGGTACAGGCGTATCTGGGGGGCACACAAGTCAAGATTCGCGATTTGCTTGAATTGAGCGAAGGTGACGTCATTAGGCTTGACCGGGGTGTGGCCGACGACATGTTGATTCACATCAACGAGCGGCCCAAGTTCTTGGGACGGCCCGGTACTGTTAAGAACAAGCTGGCGGTGTTTATCACCGATGCGGTAGAGAATGAAGAAAACCTAGAAGGGTTTGGTTTAAATGAGTAATACACCTGACAACGAGAACGTTAACACGACGGTCATCGGTTCCATGACGCCTGAGCAGTCTGCCCAGGCACGCGATTTTTCCGTACTTGTCGAGCAGGCTGTCCAAACCAGTTTGGGCATGGTGCTCGACAGCGATTTGCAAACCGCCCAGCCCAAGGTGGCTGAATACGGTGATCTGGAAGAGTTG
>JAGQHJ010000022.1 GCA_020431915.1 Cyanobacteria bacterium HKST-UBA04
GGCCTTGATGCTCGCCCAGTACAGTACCGGTGTCCATATCCACAATGGGGCCGGGCCTGGGGCCGAACACACTGGTCAGGTAATGCTGCTGGCCATTGAGGATAAAGCACACGTCCTGGCTTTCCTTGCTGAAGGCTGTCGGTAAATCCTTGGCCTGGGCGTAGGCAAACACTTGGTCCTTGGTGGCGTGGGCCAGGGGGAAGATGGTGCGGCGCAGGTCTTTGGGGTATACCCGTGCCATCATGTAGGTTTGGTCCTTACGCGCATCGGCAGCCTTGTAAACCCGCGTTGTCTGGGCCTGGTGAACCAGGTGGCCGTAGTGGCCTGTGGCCATCAGATCGCACCCCAGGGTATTGAGGGTATAGTCAATCAGGGCTTCCCACTTTACAAAGCGGTTGCATTCCACACAGGGGTTCGGGGTCAGGCCGGCCTCGTAGCTTTGGTTATAGTAGTCCATGACGTAGTGGGCAAATTCGCCGCGCAGGTCCACGGTGTCGTACGGTATGCCCAGCGTTTGGCAAACCCGGCCCGCGTTAATCAACGCATCGTTGCAGCACTTGCCCGGCCCGTTTAGGGTCCAGGCCGTGAACCCCACCAGATCGTAACCGGCTTCGGCCAACAGGCAGGCCACCACGGAGCTGTCCACGCCGCCACTCATGGCCACGGCAATTTTGGGCTTTTGGCCGACTTCGGCAGGCATTGGGGGAAGATTGAAGGGAAGAGACATACAATAATGGCTATTACATTACTTTTTGAAGTGGTTCTATTATCGGGGGCACGCCGTGGCCTGTCAATTTAGGGCAATCGGGGCCTGGGGCTAGGTTTAATTGGGGTAAGCCGATGGGATTATGGATGACCAAACTGATGATTCAGCCGTTGCGGCTTGCCCGGCCCTGTGCGCCACAGCCGGCATCACTGCGTTGTAGGCCAGTTGTGCCAAGTCAGCGTGTGGCCTTTGGCATTGGGCATCGCATCACCATCGAGGCTGACCCGATGGACTGGTTGGCCACCCCAAAAAACTACCTGGGTACGTGGCTGTTTCGTAACCGGGCGCTCAGGCAGTTGCCCGCCCTGTTGCACCAGCGTTTTCCCCAGGGTACCCGCATCCTGGCATTGGGTTGCAGCAGCGGCGAAGGCAACGTCATGACCCCGGCCCTGTGGATTGACCAGCATGCCCAAACCGGGCCCAAGGCTGACCAATACCCCATCGAGGGCGTGGATCAGCATGCTCCGTCCATTGACGTGGCCCAACTGCATCTGCTTGGCAGTCGCGATCTGGTGGATATGGGCAATGAGATGGGTAAAGAGGCCTTGGATGCCACCCTGATCAGCCGTTCGGACCAGCGTCAATGGCTGTCCGTGATCCCTGCCTCGTTGCACGATGCCGTACAGGAACGCCTCACCCATCAGTTCCAGCCGACGGCCGTTCCTATTGCGTCGGCTGACAGCCTGGCCCAGGCTTTTGACATGGATGGCCGGGTCCGGCTCTACCAGCTACAGCCCCGTATTACCCGGCGCTTGCACTACCAGGTGGGCAATGCCCTGGCGTTGTGCCAGGACCGCGAGGCGTTGCAGCGGTACGGCGTGGTTATTGCAGACAACTTTCTCTATACCCAGCCTGCCGACATGCAACTCGCCTTTGCCCTGGCCATGAGCCAAAACCTAACGCCTGGTACCCTGGTGGTGTCCTCCCGGCTAGACGAGCGGTCATTTGCGGCGGCAGACCTTTGGGCAGCCGTCGGGTTCGAGCGTTTGTCGCCGGAGCAGACCGGTGGGGTGGACAGCGCCATTTACGTGCGCCCTGACCACCCCCGCCCGGATGCGGCCGCCGTGGGCCGGTTCATGCACACCATCCAGGGCGTGCATCGCAGTTATCGGTGGGCACATCGCATCGAGCAGTGGGTTCCGGCCCCGATCCGTGGGTTCTGTGGCGGGGCTGCCCAGACCGTGAAGGGGTGGTGGCAGGCCTTAATGCCGGGCCGTCAGTCCCATCAAAAGGGAATGAACGAGGAGTAGGCGGGGTGCTACGGCTTCGGCTTGGGGGGGTACTGGGTCTGGCCAGGCCGCATGGAAAACCTGCACGCCACCCCTGGCTGGGTGCATTTAGACACTCGGAACTGGGGCAGTAAACAACGTTTCAACCCGTAATACCCTGTAAACATAAGGATAGAGACCATGAGTTTCCTTGAAAAGTTAAGAAATTACGTTGACAAAGCCCACTCTGTAACTGAGGTGCTAGACCAGATTACAGATACGGCTGACCAAACTGTTACCCTGGATGGGATTAAGAGCAGTATTTTGTTCGGGGCTGAGTACGCCTTGGACCACACCCATTTCCAAAATGATCCAGAGGTTGAAGCCAAGGCAGATGCAGCTGTATTTGCTATTGCTGATTTACTAGCTACTGCTGGATTTAAGCATTTTAAAAAATAGATTTAACCCAATCAAAGAACAACAATCGTATCTACTTCCCACAACACGCAAACAGCCATTCCAGCTGTTACTCCTCTCAATTAATTACGCCCACCCCCCGCTGCTCTCAGGGGTGGGCTTTTTCTATACGTTGCATATCGGAAAAAATTGACTGAGATGGACTAAAACGGCGTTTCCATTTCTCCCCTGGCCGCCTTTTCTAGCAGCTCAGAGCGGCTTTTCAGGTTGATTTGTTTGTGTTTATTTACTCGACGCAGGCGGTATCATCGTCAAAGGCGATTGTATAGACCTTGTTGGTCCCTACGTGGGGGCTGGCTGTAATGTTTTCCCCGCCCACCAGATAAACCTTGTTCCCGCTGCAAGCGTGGATTCGGTCATGGTCACTGTAGCCCCAGGACACCCCATTAAGGACGGTGGTGGTACAGGTGGCCACGTCTAACAGTTCAGCCTGGGGGACCGGTTGACCGTTGTGCTCCCCGCCAAAGATAGCCACATAATCCTTGCCGTCGCGTTGCAGGCGGACGGTCTGGGCGTGTTGCCTGGGGTAGGCCAGGGCCCCACAACTGGATACCGTGCCTGCTACTGTGTCGATGGCTTCAATGCTAGCCAGACCAGCACCCCGACCCAAGCTAGGTATATTAGTACCAGCAAAAACATAGACCTTACTCCCTATTGCCACGCTTGAATGGTAGCGTCGACCGGTGGCCAGGCTATAGCTGGCGGTGGTGGTGGTGCCTGCTACCGGGTCGATCACTTCGATGCTGGCCAGGTTGGTCAGGGTGGACCCGTTGTAAAACAGGCCGCCTATCACGTAGACCTTGCCGTTAATATGGTGGGCTGTCCGGTAGCTTCTGGCCGTGTTCAGGCTTGGTAAGGCCGCTTTGGCCAGGGTGTCATCAATCAGCCAGACTTGTGCCGACGTGGTAGACCATTCCCAGCCGCCCATGGCAATAGCTTCGGTGTCGCTGATTTTCACCAGTTCAGGGTCATGCACCCCAGGGCTATAGAGATAGCCCAGCGCCTGGTTATGGTCGTATTGGCTCCAGGCACTGCTGAACACTGCACCGCTGCTGTTTCTGACCATGCCCCCCACCGTCACCGGTTTACCATTGAGCCACACGCTGGCATGGTGGGCGCTGTTATAGGCCAGGGTGGACGTGCTGACCGTGGCGCAGGTGTCCAGGTCGATGGTGCGCCGTATCTGCCCAAAGACACTGCCGGGGTATTCATTGCCGATAAGCCGGGCATTGCCGCCCTCTTTTAACACCGTCCCAAACCTAAACGGCTCAGGTAGCGTACAGGTCTCGACCTTAAGCACTGTGGGCTTATCAACTGGCCCAGGCCACCAACAGCCCAGGATGGTTGATGCTAAAAATAAAGGCAGTAATTTCATACTTGCCAGTATTCGGGTATTTCCACACCCTCCGCCCATCATGCCGCCAGCGCCTTATGTAAGGCTATAATCCCCTGGGCATGGGCCTGTAGCTGTGTTCGTGAATCATCCCATATGGGGACAGGTCTGATTCGGGCGGTTGCCACAGGGCCATCGTGCCGGTTGGCAGAATGAATGGGACGCAGTAGAACAGCCATGGGGGGAGGGTATAAACTCCGGTTGCGTCGCCGAGAGGCTATTTGGTGCCTACCGGTTCGCTGCTTTCCGTGGGTTGTCCGACCAGCGGCACCTGAATCGTGCCGCCGCGTTCCTGCAGCCCGGCAATGGGCTGGCCGGTGCGGGCCGGTATGGCGGCTTGCTGGGCCTTGATACTGTTGGGCAATCCGTAGGCAAAGTAGATGACCATGCCCAGAGCAAACCAACCCACAAACAGGGCCCAGGTTATCGACGGCAGGCCGCTGGCAATATAGGCGCAACCCACCACGCCGATGGCCGGCAGAACAATACCGCCGGGGCAACGGAAGGGCCGTTGGCGGTCGGCATCGGTATAACGGAGCATGATGACGCCGAGGCTGACCACGATGAAGGCACCGAGCGTGCCGATGTTGCACATTTCGGCCAACAGGTGAATGGGCAGCAGAGCGGCAAACACAGCCACAAAGCCACCAATGACCACGGTGCAAATGGTGGGGGTTTGGAACTTGGGATGAATCTTGGCCAGGGGAGCCGGCAGCAGGTTGTCGCGGCTGATGGCAAAGAAGATGCGGGTGGCCCCCATTTGCAGTACCAGCAACACGGAGGTCAGACCGGCAATGGCACCGATGTTAATCAGCATCGAGGCCCAGCTCATGCCCACAAAACTCATGGTGCCCGATACGGCAGCTTCGCGGTTGATTTGATCCAGCGGGACGATGGCGGTGATGACGGCGGTGACCAAAATGTAGAGTAGGGTGCAAATGGCCAGTGACCCGAGGATGCCAATGGGGATATCGCGCTGCGGGTTCTTGGTTTCCTCGGCTGCGGTCGATACGGCGTCAAAGCCAATGTAGGCAAAAAAGATGGTGGAGGCCCCGGTAATAATGCCGCCCCAGCCGTTAGGGGCAAAGGTGTCCATGCCGTTTTGGAACCAGTTCAGTTTCAGGGGGGCAAAGCCGTTGCCAAACAGGAAGAATCCGCCGACGGCAATAAACATCAGCACGACAGCGGTTTTGACGAAAACCATAATGGCGGCCGACCGGGCGCTTTCCTGCACGCCAACATACAGCAGGGCGGTAACGGCCAGCACGATAATAAAGGCAGGGATGTTGAAGGCCGCGTTAATCAGCAGGAAGATGTCGGTGCCCAGAATGTTGAAATGCAACTGGTTAACCAGCAGGTCGGGGTTCTGGATTTCGGCGGTGGAAAACGCAATGTCGACGGTGTTGCTGGTAATGGCCGCCGGTAGCGTGTAGCCGAAGGTCTCCAGCAGAAACTCCTTGACGTGCCCGGTCCAACCCACGGCCACGGCCATGTTGCCAACGGCATATTCCAGTACCAGGGCCCAGCCAATTACCCAGGCCATCATCTGACCCATTGTCGAGTAGGTGTAGGTATAGGCGCTGCCGCTAATGGGGACCATCGAAGCGAATTCGGCATAGGCCAGTGCGCAGAACGAGCAGACCAGACCGGTCAACACAAAGGAAAGGGTCAGTGCGGGTCCTGCGGCCAAGTGGCCGGCCGATCCGGCAGCGGCAGAACCGGTCAGTACAAAAATACCGGCCCCAATCATGGCCCCGACGCCAAAAATAACCAGGTCAAAAGCGGTCAGGGTTTTCTTGAGTTTATGTTCGGCGTTTTCCGAGGCGGCCAGAATCTCATCGAGGTTCTTGCGCTTGAAAATCTGCGATAAAAGCGAGGGCTTGTTGATGGAAGAGGTTTGGATAGCCATGGGTCAAATGGGGTCCCCTGTACGTTGTGCAAATAACGAAAATGGTACGAAACTACTGGACGGTAATCGGTTAATAACCTTACAAAGCCTTATGGGCGTCTTTAAAGGCGCTTGTGTTTCGGTTGCGGCTGTTCAGGCCACAGTCTCCTGTTTATATCACAAAGACGGGCCTGGGAAGCGGGTTGGGCCACTGCCGGTTTCCTGCAGAAAGAACAACGGCCCGCCAGGCATCACGACGCGTGGCGTGTTGCAAGGCTTACTGTCTTAATTAAGATCCCTGAACCCGGCCACGTGCCTGGTTAGGCGCCAAATGTAACAAACCCACACCCGGATGACCGGGGTAGGGGGCCAAGCCAAAGGGGTGGTTGGGGCGTTTGGCGGGGTGTTAACATCTTGTAAAACTGCAGGGGAACGGGTATCAACAAAATCTTAATAATTGTTTTTATATATTTAAGAGCTTTCCCGCTGTCTACAGAATTTAGGTTTTCCCCATAGCCCACACCCATAGTGAATCTTTGGTTCCCCCATAGATTCTTTGATTAACCCCCAGCCTATGTCCCACCCCTGTCAGAGTCGCCCTCTACAGGGTTTTCTTTTTGTGGTGGTGTCGTTTTGCCGGTTGTCGGCGATGATCGGACAGCCACGTATACTCGGGGAAATCGATACGGGCCGTGATGAGCCGGACCTGCTGCGACAGGTTGGTGTGGTCCCATTCGTGCAGACAGGCTAAAAGGGCCGTGGTGGTGCCGGTTACAACACATGTCAGGGGCTGGGGCTTCTGGGCCATTTGGGCCATAGAGTGGCCGTCCAGATGGCTACTGTACTGCAGTAACCTAAGGGTGTTGGGGTTCAGCCCGGCTTCACCCAGCAGCTGGCTGACCAGCCCCAGATTGGGGGCATCCAGTTCCATGTACAGCCGTCGCAGCCGGTTAGGGTAACGCCGTATCAGATCCATCGATTCGGGATGGTCGGCTAACTGCTGCAAGTGCTTTGACAAGCCTTGCGGGTATATTGGGGCGTCGGCCGGTGTCAGCAAAAAAGCCATGGGTTCAGGCTGGTAGGCCGTGTTTTGACACGACGTGCCCAGTAGGCGTGGGGTGTCAGGGGTGTTGTCTGGTTGGGGCACGATCGCGACAGGTCCCTCGTGGGTAGTTAAGTGATAGCAAATCGACACGACGCCCTTTGCCGGATTTCAGGTTGTGTGTGTGTGTTGAAACCAAGGCATCGTGTGATTCTGGCGGTATCGGCAAGGCAGGGCTGAAACTTAAGCCCTGTGCTGCATTGAGGGACGGGGACGTTACAATGTTACAAAGCGTTTACAAACTAGCACAATAATATTTTCATAATGTTTTTATGCCCGTGAAGCGACATTTATGTTTTGGAACTTCCGTGTCACCGGTTCGTCCTAAGAAAGTGTTAAGGGTTAGCTGATTTTCATTTATTAGCGCTACGATAAACAGGTTCGTTCTGCTTGGCTCGAGATAGGTTTCCATCACGCAACGTGTGGTTTCGCCTCCTCAAATAACCGCTTATTGTGATTTAGGCAGGTAGGGTACAACTGATGTCCATAGATTCAGCCCAAAAAATCATCAGCAGTACGCTGAACCCATACCTTAGCGCGTCCCTCAAGCCGCAGGCGCCCGTCACCTCGCCCAAGGTGTTTACCGGCAGTGGGTCCGAAAGCCAGGCGATTACCGCCGAGCTGAAGCGTTCTCTTGGTTTTGGGCAACAGCCCGCTGTGGCAGCTCCGCCACCGGCCCCGGCCAATACGTTGGCCAGTCGTATGCTCAGCAGTGGTGCAGGCCAACAGTTTGTGGCCACCATTGCCGCCGCCCACTACCAAAACGTCAAAGCCGCCAATGCCGACAGCGCGTCGTCCCGTTTGGCCCAGGCCGCTTTTGGCAGCAGTTCCGGTCGATCCCATGCCACCACGTCGGCTTTTGTTGAGCCGGTAGGTAGCGGTGCCCAGGCCGAAGCCGACGTTTAGGGTTTACTAAAAGAAACCCAGAGGAAAGCGTCAAAGGGGTTCTTGTTTCGTTTTCCGGTTTTTTTCGTGTCTGGGTTTTTTCCAGGGCTACCGCTTAAGCAGGGGCGCCAGGTATTGGCCCGTGTAGGCTGCCGGGCAGGCGGCAATCTGTTCGGGGGTGCCTTCGGCCACAATTTGGCCGCCGGCCTCGCCGCTTTCAGGCCCCAGCTCAATCAGGTAATCGGCGCATTTAATCAGTTCCAGGTTGTGCTCGATGACAATCACCGTGTTGCCGGCCTCGACCAGCCGGTCCAGAATCAGCAGCAGGTTTTGCAAGTCGTGCCAATGCAGGCCCACCGTCGGCTCATCGAGCAGGTAAAGGGTTTGGCCTGTGGATTTTTTGCTGAACTGGTGGGCCAGCTTGATGCGTTGTGCTTCGCCCCCTGACAGCGTGATGCTGCTTTGGCCCAGGCTGATGTAACCGAGGCCCACCTCCTGAAACACGGCCAGTTGATCGTTGAGGGCCTTGAAGTCCTCGAAAAACCCGATGGCGTCGTCCACGCTCATGTCCAGTACCTCGGCAATGGTTTTGTCGCGGTAGCGAACCGTCAGCACGTCGGGGTTGAAGCGTTTGCCCTGGCATTGGGGGCAGGTGGTCGTAGCATCGGGCAGAAAACTCATTTGCAGCTTTATTTCGCCGTCGCCCTTGCAGGTTTCGCAACGGCCCTTGGCCGTGTTAAAGCTGAAGTGTCCCGTGTCAAACCCCTTTATTTTGGCAGCCGGCGTGTTGGCAAAGCGCTGCCGTATGCCGTCGAACAGGCCGGTGTACGTGGCGGGGTTGCTTCGAGGGCTTCGGCCAATGGGGGATTGGTCAATCAGGACCACCTTGTCCAGATGCTCAATGCCTTCGATTGTGTCGAAGGTGCGGGGCAAGGTTTTGAACTTGTCAAAGTGGTAGCTGAGGATGGGATAGAGCAGGTCAAACACCAGGCTGCTTTTGCCCGATCCGCTCAGGCCGGTGACCCCGGTAAACGTGCCGAGTGGGAACGCGACATCAATACCCTTGAGGTTGTTCTGCCGTGCATTGCGGATAACCAGGCGTTTGCCGTTGCCTTTGCGGCGTTTGGCAGGCAGCTCGATGCGGTTTTTGCCGCATAAGAAATCGGCGGTCAACGATGCCGGGTTTTGGGTAACCTGCTCGGGGGGGCCGCTGTCGACAATGGTGCCGCCGTGCAGGCCGGCTTTCGGGCCTATGTCTACCAGCCAGTCGGCGGCCCGCATGGTGTCCTCGTCATGCTCGACGACAATCAGCGAGTTGCCTTCGTCGCGCAGTTGCTTGAGGGTTTCGATCAGCTTGTGGTTGTTGTGCGGATGCAGCCCGATGCTGGGTTCATCGAGCACGTATAATACCCCGCTCAGCTTGGCCCCAAGCTGGGCAGCCAGCCGTATGCGCTGGGCTTCGCCCCCGCTTAGCGTGGCAGCTCGGCGGTTTAGGGTTAGGTAGTGCAGCCCGACGTTAAGCAAGAACTGCAGGCGGTGCTCTATTTCGTACAGCGGTTCGCGGGCAATTTGTAGGCTGGTTTCGTCAAGCTGTTTAGGCAACTGGCCAATCCACTGCCAGGCTTCGGCCAGGCTCATCTCGCCCAGCTCGTGCATGTTCAGGCCGCCCTGGCCCCCTTTGCCGCCCAGCGTCACTGCCAGGCTGAAAGGTTTTAGCCTGGCTCCGTTGCAGTCCGGGCAGATGGTTTCTTCCATGAACTGCTCGATGTAGGCCTTGTTGGCGGTCGATCCGTACAGCAAGCGCTGGCGAAGCAGGGGCACAATCCCGTCGAAGCTGGCCGACAGATCCTTCCAGAGGGCCTCGTCGTCGTCGGCAAAATAGCCGGCCCCTGCCCCCTGCCACTCGTCGGTGTCCAGGGTGCCAGGCGGGTGGTGGTGGCCGTGGTACAGGAAGCGCTTCTGCTCTTGGGTCAGGCGGTTAAACGGCACGTTGACGGGAATGCCGAAGGTTTTGGCCAGGCCCTTGATGTACCCTTTGAAATAGCGGCCCAGCAGTTTCTGGAATGGGGCAATGGCGCCGTCGGCAATGCTTTTGTCCGGGTCGGGCACCAGCAGATCTTCGCTGAGGTTGTAGGCCAACCCTAGCCCATCGCAGGCCGGGCAGGCGCCGTAGGGGCTGTTAAAGCTGAAGAGCCTTGGGGCCATTTCCTCATTGAGGAAACGGCTGCCACTTCCCGTACCGCCTCCTTCGCTGCCCAGTTGCTGGCTGATTAAACCGGCCATCGGGTCTTGCGGGTCCGACACGTTGTCGATAATCATGAAGCCGTCGGCTTTCTTTAGGCATGTTTCAATGGCCTGAGCCACCCGAACGCGGATGTCCTCGACGGTTTCGGGTATGACAATGCGGTCGATGACCACAGCAATGTCGTGGGTGACGGTTTTCTTCAGACGAAAGTCTTCGTTGAGTTCGTCGAGGCGAAGCATGTCGCCGTCCACCTGCACCCGGCTATAGCCTTCCTTTCGTAATTGGGCAAACAGCGCGTTGTATTCGCCCTTCCGTCCGCGTACCACCGGGGCCATCAGTTGCAGCTTGGTTTTGGGCGGGTAGGCCAGTATCCTATCCGTCAGGCTGTCCATGCTTTGCCGGGTCAGCGGCTGGCCGGTTTCCGGGTCATGGGGGGTGCCCACCTTGGCGTACAGCAGGCGCAGGTAGTCGGTAATTTCGGTTACGGTACCCACCGTCGATCGCGGGCTTCGGCTGGCCGTTTTCTGGTCAATGGCGATGGTGGGCGACAACCCGGCAATATGCTCAACGGGCGGCTTGGCTAGCTGGTCGACAAACTGCCGGGCATAGCTGCTCATGCTCTCGATGTAGCGCCGCTGGCCTTCGGCATAAATGGTGTCAAAAGCCAGGGATGACTTGCCCGAGCCTGACACGCCGGTAAACACGACCAGCCGGTTTCTCGGGATGGTTAAATCCACGTTTTTCAGGTTATGGGTCCGGGCACCGGTAATGTCGATGGTTTCCATAAGGCGGGTTTGAGGGTGGGTTTGCAAGGAGGGCTGAAAGTCGGGTTAACCGGATTACAGTTACCCTAAGGGGGCTTGAGCCGCCTCTATCATGGCACAGACCACCCGGCCCGGTCGGGGGGCTTGTTTTGTTACGGTATTCGTAACAATGAGGGGCTGGCCCTGAAGTGCTGGCCAGGGTGCACCGATACCCCACATGTAGTGACCCTCATGGTTTAAAATCACCCCGCATCACCCCCCCCCCACTCCGCCCTTGCTGAAGGGAGCGTACGACCGAGATGGCGAACCCTCCATCGGACAATAGCCTGAATGGCAGCCGTAATGACAGCCTGAATGATACCTTGCCCCCATTGGTTCCAGAGACCATTGAGGTTATTGAGGTCATTGAGGTGGCTGAGGCGGTGGATCCTTTGCTGCAGGCCCCGGCCGTTCAAAAGCAGGGCGCCTTAAGCGAGACCATTGCCGAGGGCCTGGCCCAGCTTGAGGAGGGCGAGGAACTCCCCGCGCAAGGGCCGGATACAGGTGGTGAAGAAGGGGGTAACGACGTGTTTATGGCCGAGCGCACCCGCCAGGCCGAGCAAAGCCGCCAGCATCTTCGGCATGGCAAAACCGTTAGTGCCAACCTGCTGTACCCGTGGCTCAACAACATGGATCCCTACGATGCCCTTCGGGCCAAACCCGTTAACGGGGGGTTCCGGCTCAACAATACCGATAACAAGCTGGCCACGAGCCACCTGGAGCAGTACATTCCCACGGCGGCTACCCGCTACCAGTTGATGCGCGACCGGCTGAACAAGGACCTGACAGCCGTCTGCATCGAGATTGATCGCTACCGGAAGCTGCCGGGGTTTGAGTATCGCAACAAGGTCGAAGCGCTCGAAGCTCGTGCCAGCCTGCTTCGTCGGCAGATTATCGAGATTGATCGGCACCTGATGGGGATTACCCCGTTTCAGAAGGTTTTTAACCAATTGGAAGCCCTCAGTCGGTTTTTCAAGCAATCCGGTGGGTTGATGACCCTGCTACAGCGCGACCCGGAAAAACGGGCGGCGGCTCGTGCGGCCGAAGAGGTGACGGGGCTGCAGGAGATCCTTGAAAGCCACCTGCACGATCCCCTGTTTAGCGCCGAGCAGCTTGGCGAGTTGGTGAACCGCTACGACAAGTCCTTAAAACGTGCCGAAGCCCTGGCCCAAAAACTCAACGAGCGTAAGGGCCTGCGCGAGAAGCTCAATCTCTGGCTGCACCGTGTTATTAACCGGTACTACGGCAAGCACGTTATTCGCTAGGGCACTGACGGGTGTGGTAACGCGCTTTACCATACGGGAAATGGGCAATAAAAAACCCCCGACACACTTGAGGTGGGGGTTTGACAAATCTTCAATGAAGACATGTCGAGGGGAATAAGGGAGAGGTAAAGAACTTAAGTAAAGTTAGGGAATAAGGGAATAAAAAACGATCTCTTGAAAGCGAAACGGCTAGGCAATCCAGGTTTTTCGACCAGGCGTGCCGGGGGCGGTTTCACTGAACGGCTCGTCAGGCACACTGGGTGCACTGTACTTCCGGCCAGCAAACAGGTTGCGGGTTGGACTCTGAATGGGCTCACCCGTCTTTAACGCGGCATGGCTGGTCCCAAACCGGAGAGCCGGTGAGGTGGCGCTTTGAGTCAACGCTGCATTAAAGTGAACAGTCACGATTTAAGTTTCCTTGAAGGGTTGTAGAGGCAGATAAAGTGTTTTTAATACACTAACTGGGTGTATTATAGACACTAAGGTTGGAAAGAGTCAACCCCTTATTTTAATTTGTGTAACAACTACGTTAAGCCCGTTGTGTCTTGGTTTTGGCTGTTTTTGACACGGTGGTGACACATTATTTTAATTTTTCTCAAAGACGGAGCGGGGGTGAGGGCCTTGCCCTTGTGGCGGGGGTGGTTTTGCCCCATAATGACGCTGGCTGTCTTTGCCGACACCCGTATGCCCCCGTTGTGAAGTTGAGTACAGGATAGGTTGTACTGGGACTATGATAGAGCTTGATGCGTCAGGATGTTATATCGAACAGGTCGGCCCTCGTGGCCTGGACCGGCAGGCCTTGTTGGGGGCGCATGCCGCTCGGGTCGGCCAGGTCGTAGCCGATTGCTGGCAACGGGCCGCCGATCCCAACGATTGGCTGGGATGGCTTAATCTGGCCGATTGGTCGGGACAGGCCAAGGTGCTTGACGCGTTGCAGGCCTATGCCGATGCCCAGCACGGCAAGGTGGCCCATCTGGTTATTGTGGGCATTGGCGGGTCATGCCTGGGGGTGCAGGCCATGTTCGAATCCCTGCTGCCGGCCTATTGGAACGAATTGCCGCCGGCGGCCCGAGACCATCGGCCTAAGGTCTATTACGTGGATAACGTGGATCCGGGTAAGCTGGCCGATTTGTTGAACGTGCTCGATTTAAAAACGACCCTGGTGGTGGTGATGTCCAAAAGTGGGTCGACCGCCGAAACCATGGCCGGCTTCCTTTGGCTTAAGGCAACCCTTGAAGATCGCTTGGGCAAGGCGGCCCTGCCGGATCATATGGTGTTTGTGACCGATCCGAAAAAGGGGGCCTTGCGCGAAATTGCCCAAGAGGAAGGCATCGTTGCCTTTGACGTACCACCGTCGGTGGGGGGACGCTTCTCGGTATTCTCGCCGGTGGGGCTGCTGCCGGCTGCCCTGATGGGCCTCGATATCCGGGCGATGGTTAAGGGCCTGGCCGAGTTGGCCCCGCGCCTCAAGTCAACCAACCTTGAAGAAAACCTGGCGGCTTATGGGGCCCTGCTGCAGTATGGTCTGTTGCAATCAGGCCACGGTATCAGCGTGTTTATGCCCTACAGTGCCCGTCTCAATTACGTGGCCGACTGGTATGTCCAGCTCTGGGCCGAGTCTCTGGGCAAAGCCCAGAACCGCTCTGGCCAGACCGTTAACGTGGGCAGCACACCGCTTCGGGCCGTAGGGGTGACGGATCAGCATTCGCAGGTACAGCTCTTCAACGAAGGGCCTTTCGACAAGAGCATTACGTTTGTTCGGGTGGGCCAGCTGCCGGTGGACGTGGCTATCCCTGATTTGTACCCGGACAAAGGCAGTTTGGCCTATCTGGGCGGCGCCCAATTTAGCCGGCTGCTCGACGCCGAGGCGGATGCCACCCGAGCCAGTTTAACGCGCAACGGCCGGCCCAATATGACCTACACGCTGCCCGTGCTTGATACGGTTCACTGGGCGCAGTTGCTGTTTGTCCTGGAGTTCCAGACTGCCGTGATGGGGGGCTTGATGGACATTGATCCCTTTGATCAACCCGGCGTGGAATTAGGCAAGCAGTATACCTATGCCCTGATGGGCCGCCAGGGTTACGAAAACCTGATGGCCGAAATGCAGGGGCTGCAACCCGCCTAGGTTGTTTGCTTCAACGGTCTACAGCCGGGAAGAGATAGCCATCAACTGGCGTAAACTCTCTTCTTCGAGGCTCAGCAGTTCAATACGTTCTGACAGTCCTTGAAGGAAGCGGGCTTGTGAGCTGCTTGTAATAATGGGCTGTGGCGTTTGCCGGGCCAAGACGCGCTTTGAAGGCGGGGCTTGGAGGGATGGATAGCATGACATGGGGCTTTGGGTGATTCTCCTTGCACGATCACGGTTAACCATAATGGGGTGGGGTGAGGCCGATTAAACTGGGGTTCTACCAATTTCTTCCCTGTACGCGTAGTATCGGAAACCCACCGATGGCCTTGAGGGGCTACCGGTGGGTTTAATGCAAACTTTAGAGTTGGCTGTTGGGCAGGGGCTAGTAGGTGCTGACCCGGGTGGGGCAGGGAATGCCCATGTACCGTTCAACTAGCTGGGCCAGGTGATCAATGTCGGCTTGGGTAAACTGGCCTTCTACGTCAATAATGGGGCCCAGCGTGTCGTGGTCTTTCACTTTGTTGGTGACGGTCATCACGGCCTCAAGGCGACCGTTGATGACGATGGGCACCGACACGATGCCATACACGCTGAAATCACTGTAGGGGGGAATCAGGTAGGCTTTGTTGACGCAGATGATTTGCTGGCTTGCGGCACATTTACCCACCACGCCCTCGCCCATGTTAAAGGAGCGGGTTTCGGCCTGGCCGCTGTTAATGGCATCGCGGATGTCGGTGGGCAGTTGTCCCCACACGGCCACGAGTTTTAACAGGCCGGTAGACGGATCGGGGCACATGATGTTGGCTTTTTGGGCCTTGACCACACTCAGGGCTTTTCGCAGCAGGGGCAGGTATCGGGTGGCATGGCTTGGAAACGTGATAAATGCTGAATTCATAAGGCTACAATAACGCTTTGGCTCTCATCGCGAAAAAATCGCAAAACACACGGAACTGGGGGAATACGGATGCAAGTAGTCTTGTTTCGGCACGACCGGCGCCGGGGTTGAACGGGAGGCCTCGGAGTGTTAACGAACGGTAATAATTTGGCCATCAGGGGTTATAAGAGTAAGCTTTCCTGGTAAGGCTTTCCCTGACAGTTTTTTTGTAGCCGGACTATTTTGAAACAGTTTTGACAGGCGGGAAGTGGGATTTTTTGGACCTCTGTAGCAATAGCCATGGTCTTTGTGTGTTTAGAACAATTAGGTTGTTTGGGTGATCTGGTTTGACAGACCAACGGCCATAATGAAGCTCCAAAGACCCACCAGGTATCGTTTTACCCGGAAAGCCACGGATACAGGAGCTTCGCGTCCATTATGCTACCCTTTTACAGAGCCGCACTGGCAGGTTTGGCCATTACCACCGCCTTTTCTGTCATTGCCTGGGCCCACCAGTACCCGGCCCAAAGTGTGTCTGCCTACCAGAACGCGTGCTACTATTCGTGCATGGCGTCGGTAGCCAAGCGCGGTGTGTCGATGGATGACGAGAAATTGCAGACATGGGTGAATCAGGTCTGCCAGGAAAGCTGCCAGTGCCAGGTTGACCGGCTTCAGACGGTGATGGACTACGATGGCTTTGTGACCTATGGCCGGGCCTTGCAGAACAACAAGGCCGAAAGCCACCCCAGGCACCAGCAGGTGATGGAAGCCATGAACAGTTGCGCCCAAGAGGTTATCCGCCAACACTCCGTCCCGGCCCGGTAGCCTGAAGCATTTTTGGGCACGTGTGCGTGCGTGCGCAGAGCGTAGCCCCTGGTGTCGGGATAAGACCGGCAAGAAGAAGGATGTTTTCCGGCGTGCACGACCGGACTTGCGCATACACGAATGGGGCTGTAAATGGTAGTGTAAAAAATACGGTACGATGGATGCTGACAGGCGTGCCAAAAGCAGTGCCTCATACAGAGTAACTTGTGCCGTGCAAGGCGATGCCCAATGTTTGGCTCAGGAGAGCAGACCGACTATGACCCCTTACCAATTTGATATCGACGCGGTGGTTTCCGTGTTGAACCGTATTTTACAGGCCGAGATTTCCGGTATTTTGCGGTATACCCATTATTCGTTCATGGTGTTTGGCCCCGATCGAATTCCCATTATTACCTGGTTGCGCGAACAGGCGGCCGAGTCGCTGCTGCATGCCCACCAGGTCGGAGAGCTGATTACCCACCTCGGTGCCCATCCCACGCTGAACGTGACCCCGCTTAAGGAAAGCCACAAGCACGACACGATGAGCATTTTAAAAGAGAGTCTGGCCCATGAGGTCGAGGCCTTGAACCTGTACCGCGAGCTGCTGGAGCTGGTCAAAGACAAGTCGATCATGATCGAGGAGTTTGCCCGGTCCCAGATTTGCGAAGAGGAAAAACATACCGGCGAAGTCGAGAAGATGATCGGCAACCCCGGCCTGGTGGCGTCTGGCGAATCCTGCTGCTAGCCCTTTCCTGATTCCACTACGCCGTGTGCCGCCGGCGTACCTGCTTTTTTGTCTATGGGCAGAGAGCAAGGGGTTTGTGCGCTTAAATGGTTGTTTTTATAGGTAAAACGCAAAAAAATGGCGTCCGGGGGTTTAATACAAGTAACGTCTTTAAGTTCGTCGTCGCTTCTCCGTTTGCAATGGGAGGGATCCCATGACGGTGTTTGTTTGTCGGAGGTTCAAGGTATGAAATCATCCCGGTTTTGGTCGTTGATTGGCTACATGATGTTTGTCTACCTGGTGATGGTAGGCCTGACAGTGCTGGGCTTCGGTTTTTCCGATGGCCTGGGCAAGCAGCTTCTGGCCTATGTGGTGCCTGTGTATGACGGGTCGCTGGCCAGCAACCTGGTTAAAATGAGTGGCACCTTCTGGGGAATTGCCATCATGTACATTCTCATCATGACGGCCACCAGCAAAAAACACACGGACCAGCTCTAAAGGCATACCGACATACGCGCGCGTATATTTTCTAGAGTTTGAACACCAGCCACGTGTGCCAGTTGTGGCGCAGGTTGTCGTGCTGCGGGTTTGGTTGATTGGTGTAAAAGGCCAGGTAACCGGTTTCCAGATAGGTGCGTCGGGTCAACTGGTGCCCGACCCCCACGAAAAGCCGGTTTTGTGCAAAGCCGCCCTTAAGCGGGCTGGGATTCGGCAGGTTGTTGGCATGTACGAAAACCTCGTTGTGGCTAATCAACCACCAGCGCTGGGCTTTGTCGAGCGGTAGCGCGCCTTTTAGTCGGTAACGAAGCCGATGGGCAGGCTCGCCGAAACCGGCAATAAACCGTTGCTCGGCCCGCAGCCGATTGCTGATTTTTACCCCCTTCAGCCAGCCGGTGTGTTCAACCTGCTCCCATGACCAATGCTCGCTGGCATTGCTGGTTTGGGTGTAATCCAGGTAGTTGTAGCCGCCGGTCAGTGCAATATGATCCGTAACCTTATAGGTCAGCGACGGGCGAAGCTGGACAATGTTGGGTTCAAATCCCTGCCGCGTAAAAAGCAGGAATTCCGTGTTAGCCGTCCAGCTTTCGTTCAAGGGTTTTTGAAAGGTGATAGCCGGCATTACACCCGTGTCATGGTCAATATCGACATCGGAAGCCTTGGCCGGGTGGGCCATGCCGAACAGCAGTAGTAAAAGCAACATCACCACCGGCCGGCCCCATGGCAAACCGGCCGTCGACCGATGGTCACGGCGTTCGTGGTTTAAAAAACAAGGATGGTTACAAAAAACGGGCGTCATGGCTTTGGGCCGTGGGTTAATGGTAAGCTGTTGGCTTGAAGGGCATAGGGTCAGCGGTTGTTGTGCGCCATGCACCAAACCGGTGTTTGCCAACCCGGCCTCTTCCTTTTTCGGGTTTTATTAGACTAGCGTATATCTCCTGTTTTGGTGAAGGGAACCGAGCGATTTATGACGATTCAGGCTTTATCGGCAACAACGGTGGCATCCAAGGCACTGGCGCCTCGGTTTGGTGGGCTGTTTATTGAGGGGTACAAAACGGGCTTCGGCGACGACGTGGTGTACACCATCCGGGTATACGACCAGCCCCTGCACCAGTTACCCGGATCGCCCAACGGCCGGAAGGAAGACGACTTGCCACTGGATGCGGTGGTGTTTCAGCCCGATACCCATAGGGAGGCGGTGTTGATGGGGCATAGCCCGGCCATAGCCCGTATGTGCACGTCGGCAGCCTCGGCCCAGCAGGCCCTGAATGCCGTGGCCACCATGTGCCAAATTGCCGGAAACTTGCGGAACGGTGACACGTATACGGCCCCCCAGCCGCGTCAGGTGCCTGGAGCCCCGGCCCCTAACCCGGATGCCCTGGATCGTCGCCGTCAGCTATGGGATGAGTCGCGCCAGGTGTTTGCCAGTGTGTTGCGTCACTTGTTAAACGCGGCTGCGGTTGCGCCGGGCACCGATTTGGCTGCCGAGCAAACGCCAGGGTTGTTGCAACCGGGCCAGCACCTGCATGTGAACCTGTCACCCGACGAGACCAAAGGGGGCAGCTTTTTGCCGGTGTATACCGTTCAGTCGTTTCCCCGGCCCAAGGACTGGCGCCAGATACCGCCCGATACACGGGGTCAGCAGCTTCGAGCTATCGTTGAGGGCGGCGGTGACGACGGCCAGAAAAAGACGCCTGTTTCGGGGTCCGCCTAAGCGGGGCGCCGATGCAGCGTGATATGGTGCGCTGGGTCTTGTTGCGAGGGGGGAGCTTGGCGGACAAAACCGGCATTGGTCGAAGCGGTTGTACTTGGCCTATAATGCAGTGATCGGCCGCGGCGGTAACTCAAGTCGCATGGCCCGTTACAGTGACACGGTCTACAAGACTGTTGCCAAGGAGGAATTTTTCCAATGACGGTGAGTTGTCCTGAAACCAAACTGTTCCCCACCCAGCACGATCTGCCGGAAAGTACGCGTCGGCATATGATTGAGGATTTGAATTCGACCCTGGCGACCCTGGTCGACCTGAAGTTCCAGCTTAAGCAGGCCCACTGGAACGTGAAGGGCATCCATTTTGTGCAGTTGCACGAACTCTTTGACGCACTGGCCGGTGAAGTGGACGGCTATGTCGATTTGGTAGCCGAACGGGCCACCACCTTGGGCGGGTATGCCTACGGCACGGTTCGCGATGCCGCCGAGCATTCCGTGCTGCCCGAGTATCCCGTTGATGCCGTGCACGGTAAAGACCATTTGCAGTTGCTTGTGGAACGCTATGCCACGGTGGCCCAAAAACTGCGCGGTCATATTGACGAAGCCAGCCAGGCCGGTGATCAGGGGACAGCGGATTTGTTTACCGAAATCTCGCGCGGTGTCGACCTGCGTCTCTGGTTCCTGGAGTCGCACTTGATCTAAACGCGATTTAATCACGGGCCTAGCCACGCTAAAAACAGCTCAAACCCTTAAGCTATGGGCGATTCGTCGTCGTCCGTGGCTTGGGTTTCTCAGAAGGGGTTTACCCCTGAACAAGCTAAGGATGGGGTTATTCTGGTCCAGGGGCGCTTTGAGATGTAAATATATGTAAACAAATCATTGTTATATATAAATAATATCTCATACTGGACGACAATCTATTTACAGGGACTTGCGAGTCCCTTTCTTCCAACCTCCTTCCCAAGTCACCGCTACCGAAGCTTTGTTCTCTCGGTAGCTTTATTTTTTGGGGCTTTTTTTCTACCGGCTGGTTTGAACGAGTCCGTCGCGTCGGCTGTAGGGGGTATGGCGAACCGGGATGGTATGGGTGCCGGTGTTCAGCTCTGCGGTGGTTTCGACGGGCCGACCCTTGGCGGCCAGGTAGTGTCGAATTTCGTCGCAGGGAACGGCAAACCCAATGCCGATGTTGCTGCGGTTTCCATCGGGGTTGTAAATGGACTGGCTGATACCGATGACCTGGCCTTCGGAGTTCAGCAGCGGGCCCCCCGAACTGCCGGGATTAATGGAGGCATCGGTTTGAATGCGGCGTTTTTTGAGATCGAGGCGGCTGACAATGCCCAGGGTCAGGGTGCGTTCAAACCCATAGGGGTTGCCGATGGCAAACACTTTTTGGCCGACCCGCACGTTGCCAAAGGGAACCAGCGAGAGATAGGGCAGCTCGGCGTTGGTTTTAATCTGCAGCACCGCCAGGTCCGAATCGCCGGCCGATTTACCGATGACCTGGGCCTGGAAGACCTGCTCGTTGTTCTGGGCATCAAATCGGGTGACCTTAACAAAGCGTGATTCCCCGATGACATGCTGGGAGGTGACCATCAGGCCATCCGGGCTAATGATAAAGCCCGTGCCGGTCGAGGGGCCGTCGGTGGTTTGCACCATAACCGATACCACGGCCGGGGACGCGTTTTCGTAAACCGACATATTCCCCAACTCTTCCTTGTCGTAGGCGCCGGCCCCCATGTCGCCGGTTAGTCCCATAGCCAAAAGACACAAGCCTAGTGCAGGTAGCAGGCGTTTTAACCGTGTAATCAAGGTGCGGTGCGGTGCCAAAGTCATAAACATCCCTTTGTTTAAGTACGGTTTTCAGTACGGTATTCAAGAACGGTGTGGTTGAACCAAACACGAGAGGGAGATAGAGATAGAGCGGGAAGAACGTTCAACGGTATCCGGGGTGTTGGGTTGTAGAAAAAAGAACGGTGCTGAAGCGAGCGAATTGCCCGTTGTTGGGCAGGGGGCATTTTGTATTACGCTGTTTGTAACACAAAGCGCAGGGCGTGTCGCTCAAAGGCGGTGGGTTTGATGAAGCGGCTGTTACAGAGCGCTTGGCTTTGGGGGTGGCTCAGTGGCCGGTTTAAGCTACAATAACGGTGGATGTTACCCCTGTTGCCGGGAGGTGTTTACTGGCCGGCAACGGTGCCCTGATCGGACCGAAAGCGGACCGAAAGCGTGCCGAAACACGTACCCGCTCTTACAAGGCCTTGCTGCCCCCATGAGACATTGGATAGACCACATTCCCAAACTGTACCGGCTTGGCCTGTTGTCGCTGGGCGGTATTCTGCTGGTGGCCCTTGGCTTGTACAGCGTGTCGGTCTATGTCGAGAAGCAAGTGCTCGATATTGGCGAAAAAACCTGTGTCGTGCAGGAAGACAACCACGATTTGGAACTGGACCTCGAACAGATCAAGTCCTACCGGAACGTGTCGGCCTCTACGCAAAATCTGGACGGGCTGGTGTCGGCGACGGATGTCATCAATGTCAGCACGCCGGGCGAAATGAATGTGGCCCTGCCCAAATCCCCGGTTGCCCGAGTCCCGGTGGGGGCTTATGGGTATTAACCCGCCAGGCCTCGGTGCCCGGTACTTGTCGGATGTTCTGAAATAGCTTGAAAAGCTGGAAAACTGGATTTAAGAGGATATGGCCCGAAAAAACTACACCACAGATGATGTGCATCGCTTGGTCAGCAAGCGGTTTCGGCGGTTTTATGCCGTTCTGGTAGCGGTTATTTTTATTCCGCTATTGCTGGTCATCTTCAAGCTGGCCGACATCCAGGTGGTGAATGCCGAGTATTACCAGCAAAAGGCGTCGCAAACGCGTAACCAGTCGCTGACGGTCTTTCGTCGTGGCCGTATCCTGGATCGCAACGGCCACATCATGGCCCAGGACGTTACGCTGTACGACGTGTATGCCCACCCCCGCTACTACTATGACACCGGGGCCGGGGAGCTGGCCAAGGCCATGGCCCCGATTCTCAACCAGCCCGAGGCCCAACTGGTGGCCAAGCTGCAACAGCCCTACGACACGATTCGCCTGGCCAGCAACCTGGACAAGAAAACAGCCAAGCTCTTGCGTGACAAGCATTTACCCGGCATCGATATTCCCCGAAAAATGGTGCGTCGTTATCCGCAGGGGACGTTGGCGGCCCATATACTGGGGTACGTTAACGATGACGCCAAGATTGCCACGGGTATCGAACAGGCGGCGGTTAACCAGCTTAAAAGTGCGCCGCCCGTGCAGGGGCTGGAACGCAGCCCGGACGGCAGCCTGATTCATGTGGACAAGGTGGACACGGCCCTGGTGACCGATATTCCCCAGGCCGACGACGTGCAGTTGTCCATTGATTCGCGGGTGCAGTTTATTGCCGAGCGTGCCCTCGAGTCCGGTCTTGAGCGAACCAAGGCCCAGGGGGGCATGGCCCTGGTGATGGACCCCACCAACGGTGAAATTCTGGCGTTTGCCGTCAAGCCCGACTTTAACCCCAACCAGTTTCGCAAGGCCTCGGCCACGGATTTGAAAAACTGGGCCATTACCGACGTGTACCCGCCGGGGTCCACCTTCAAGATTTTGACCGTGGCCAGCGGCTTGGAAACCGGTGTGATTAACCGCCAAAGCATTTTGCATGACTCCGGGCGCATGGTCATCCAGAACCAGGCCATTGAAAACTACGACTACAAAAGCCACGGGGCGCCGGGTAATATCGATCTGATTTACCTGCTCCAGCACTCCAGCAATATTGGCAGCTTGCTGATTTCACTGCGCATGGACCCCATTGAACACTACGAGCTGCTCAAGAAAATGGGATTTGGCAGCCGTACCCAGATAGAAATTCCGGGCGAGTCGGCCGGAATTTTGCACCACGGCAGCAAGTGGGATGAAAGCACCCATGCCTCCATCGGGTTTGGGTACGGGATTGCCGCCACGCCGTTGCAAATGGCTTCGGCTGTGGCCTCCATTGCCAACGGCGGGGTCTGGGTGACGCCCCATGTCATGAAGAACAATGCCAACGTCAAGCGGCACCGGGTCATTACGGATCAAACCGCTCGGACCGTGACCGAGCTGCTGTCGACCAGCATTGGCAAGACCCACAGTGTGGTCAATGTGCCTGGGTTGAATGTCGCCGGCAAAACCGGCACATCGCGCAAGCCGGTTAGCGGCGGGTATGGTAATGACTTGTACACGTCCTTTGTCGGGTACTTCCCGGCCAACGATCCCAGGGTGCTGGTGATGGTTGTGGTCGATTCGCCCCGCATCGGTAACGCTTGGGGCAGCACGGTGGCAGGGCCCATTTTTAAGGAGATTGCCACCAACATTGCCGGTTATCTGGGGGTAGGGAGTACGGCCACTCAACCTGCAGAAGGCTCGGCTAAACCCGCTGCCGCCTCGGTGGCAGCGCCCATGCCTGAGTCGTTGTCGGAGCTGGTGCCAAAACCTGCCGCCAAGCCTCGAAATGGGGCTTAACGGTGGCTCAAGGCGGTTTATCCCGGTATAATGGGATGTTTACCTGGGTCCGTGTAAACCGTTGTGTATTGGTTCTTCAAGCAGGAGCCCCGTCCCTTGAAACTAGATGATTTGTTTAAGTTCCACTTTGACGAGTGCCGCCCGTTTCAGAAACGGGTGTATGACCGGGCTGCCGGTAAAACCGTCAAAGGGGTTACCGCCGATTCGCGCAAGGTGAAGAAAGGCGATGTATTTGTCTGTTTGGTTGGCGAGCACGTGGATGGCCATGTGTATGTGGCCCAGGCGGTTCGTGCCGGTGCGATTGCCGTGGTGGTTCAGTCCACCGAAGCCATTAGTAAACCGCTGCTCGATACCCTGCCCGTACTGCGTTGCGACAATACCTACAAGGCGCTGGCCATGCTCAGTGCCCGCTTTTATGGCAAGCCTGCCGAAATGCTGACCATGGTTGGAGTGACCGGCACCAACGGTAAAACCACGGTGGTGCACCTGGTCGAAAAAATCCTGGCGCAAGCCGGTCGGCAATCCGCCCTGCTGGGCACGCTGGGTTTAAAATCCAGTGTGCGTCAAACCACGGTCGCCAGCAGCCTGACCACGCCAATGGCCGAGGATTTGCAGCAGCAGTTGGCCATGCTTAAGGACGAGGGGTTTGACTCGGTGGTCATGGAGGTGTCTTCCCATGCCTTGTGGCAGGACCGGGTGTACGGCTGCGACTATGACGTGGCGGTGTTCACCAACCTGACCCAGGATCACCTGGATTACCACAAGACCATGGAGGCCTACTTCCAGGCCAAGGCCCTTTTGTTTACCGGTCTAAAACCGGCTTCCGACAAGCCGAAGGCAGCGGTTATAAACCTCGACAGCGAGTATGGCCTGCGTCTGAAGACCATGTGTCCCACCAATGTGCAGGTGCTTACCTACGGCCTTAAAACCGACAACCCCGATACCGTGGCGGATGTGCGGGCCGAAAATCTTCAGTACAGTATCCACGGGGCGACTTTTGATTGTCGCTATCCTGGTGGATCGGCACCTGTTAGCTTGAAAATAGCCGGTCAGTTCGGGGTGTACAATGCCCTGGCTGCCATTGCCACGGGGCTGGCCTTAAACATCGACATGGCCGTCATCAAGGCGGCGGTTGAATCGGTGGATGCCATTCGAGGCCGCTTCGAAGTGGTGGCCGACAAGCCGGTGGTGGTGGTTGATTACGCCCATACCCCCGACGGCCTGCAAAACATCCTGTCGGCGGTCAAGGCGGTTATCCCCAAGGGCGGACGCATGATTACGGTGTTTGGCTGTGGTGGCGACCGCGATGTCAGCAAGCGGCCCAAGATGGGACGTATTGCCGAAACCATGTCGGACTTGCTGGTGGTGACCTCCGACAACCCCAGAACCGAGGATCCGCAGCAAATCATCACCGATATCCTGGCGGGTATCGAGCGGTTTGATGCCGGTCGCATGCAGGTTAATCCCGACCGGCTTGCCGCAATCCACCAGGCCATTGACTTGGCCAAGGACAACGACGTGGTGGTGGTGGCTGGCAAGGGCCACGAGGACTACCAGATCCTGGCCGACCGCACCATTCATTTTGACGATCGGCAGGTGGTGCAGGAATACCTTAAAAGCAACACCCCGGTCTAACACGTCCCCGGGCGCTGGCGCCTGAGACGAAACTTTTTAGGAGTCTTTGACAGTTCATCTATGGCTTCCTCAACCCAACCGACCTCTACTTCTACCCCGGCGTCGTGCAAACCGTTGATGTTGCTTTCGCCCGGCCAAGCCGTGTATTTTATCGGCATTGGCGGGGTGGGCATGAGTGGTCTGGCCCGGATTCTCAAGGGCCTGGGCTATGACGTAGGTGGCTCCGACACGGCGGCTTCGGCCTATACGGCTCAGCTCGAGGCCTTGGGTATTGCTGTTGATATCGGGCCTCAAACCCCCGATCAGCTTCCGGCCGGATCGGCTGACACGTTGGCCGTGGTGCAATCCACCGCCATCGGTGATGATCACCAACAGGTGGCCGCAGCCCGTGGCCGGGGACTACCCGTGTACCACCGCTCCGACGTGTTGCAAACCATTATGGCTGCCCATCAAACCACCATCGGTATCAGTGGCACCCACGGCAAAACGTCGGTAACGGGCATGGTGGGGCAACTGTTGATTGATTGCGGCCGCCAGCCGACGGTGGTGGCTGGTGGCAAACTGCCACAACTGGGCACCAACGCATGCCATGGGCCGTCGCAGCAGGTGGCCGTGGCCGAACTCGACGAGTCCGACGGCACGGTGGTTAAGTATAATCCCACGTACACGGTACTGACCAACCTGGAGCTGGATCACCCCGACCATTACACCGATGGCGTGACGCAATTGCTCGAGACCTTTACCACTTTCCTGACGGGTCTCGATGCCGGATCAGGCGTGCTGGTCAATGCGGGCTGCCCGCTGACGCGGCGGTTGCTTGATGCGATTAAGGACCGGGTTGCGGCACGGCTGGTGTTTGTTGCCCTCGATAAGGCGGATGCCAACGACGCGGATTACTGGTTGGACCAGATGGTTGAACGGCCCGATGGCACGTTTGCGGCCGAACTGCACAGCCGTCGTGGCGAAGTGGTCTCGTTGGCCCTGTCCACGCCGGGACGGGCCATGGTGTGGAATGCCGCTTTTGCTGCAGCCATTGGATTGGAGCTGGAATGCTTGCCTGCCTCGATTGCCGATAGCCTGAACCGATTTACCGGCATGGGGCGGCGCTTTGAGGTGTTGGGCGAATACAATGGCGCGTTGGTGGTCGACGACTATGCCCACCACCCCACGGAATTACAGGTGACGTTGTCTGCTGCTCGGCAGCGCCAACGGTACCATGCCACCACCTGGAAAGAAGCGTGTGGCGAGGGGCGCTTGATCGTACTGCTGCAGCCGCACCGGTACATGCGGGTACATACGTTATGGCAGGATTACCTGACCATTTTTGGCGAGGCCGACGTGGTGGTGGTGCTCGATATTTATGCGGCCGGTGAGGCGCCTATTGAAGGGGTTACCGGGCAGCGGCTGGCCGAGGCCATTAGCCAGTTTCACCACACCGTGTTTTACTGGCCCAGCACCGAGGCCCAGGACTGGCAACGGATCCTAGCGCAACTCAAGGCGCCCGGTTTTCTTAATCCCGGCGACTGCCTGGTGACGATGGGGGCCGGTACCGTCACGCAGGTTGGGCGACAACTGGTGGAGGCTTCATGACGGCGATGGTCAGCACCTCGTTTTCCGAAGCCGTGACGGGCCTGGATGGCCGAAAGTTTTGCAGTTACCGTGTCGGCGGCCCCATTGATTTGGCCCTGATGCCCACCCAGTATGAATCGGCTGTTGAAGCCCTCAAGGCAATTGACACGACCACCCCCCTGACGGTGCTGGGGGGCGGGTGCAATACCCTGATTGCCAGTCGCGGTATCCGGGGGACAACCCTGATTACCAAGCGGATGCTGGCCGTTGAGGTGGTGGACCTGGCTTCGGGACGCCTGCGGTTTGATGCCGGCGTGCCGTTGGCCCGTGTGGCGACCACGGCTCAGGATCACGGCTTTAGCGGGGCGGAATTCATGATTGGGATTCCTGGCACCGTTGGCGGCGCCATTGCCATGAACGCCGGGGCCATGGGGCAGAGCACCGACGAGATTGTGGAGGGGGCCGTTGTCTATGACTGCGCCAGTCGCCAGGTGCTTACCCTGGATGCCGAGGCGCTGGCGTTTTCGTACCGGCACAGTAGCATCGACCCGCAACGGCATGTGGTGCTGGCCGGGTATTTTCGTTTTAAACCGGGTGACGCCCAGGCCATTGCCCATTTGATGCAACAGAGCCTGGACTTCCGAAAGGCGCATCACCCCAAGGAGCCCAACGGTGGCAGCGTGTTTAAGAACCCGGCACCCGGTCACCCGGCTGGCCGGTTGCTCGACGAGCTGGGTGCCAAAACCTGGCGCGAAGGGGGGGCACGCATCAGCGAGTTGCATGCCAACTTTATCGTCAACGACGGCTCGGCCACATCAACCGACGTGTTGCGGTTAATGTTGAAAATGAAAACCGCCATTGAGGCGCACTACCCGTTTAAGGTGTACCCGGAAAACCGTTTCGTGGGGCAGCCCAGCGACGAAGAGGCCCGTCTCTGGGCTCAGCTGCACGACCGTCCCCTACCATCAAGCGATCTGGAGGATCATGCCGGATGACCGTTTCTGCTTCGGTTTCTATGCCGTTTCAACCCCACCCGCCCGCGTTTGCCCTGACCCCGGCTACCCGTATTGCCGTGCTGTGCGGGGGCATGTCGAGCGAGCGCGAGGTGTCGCTGCGGTCGGGCAACAACTGTCTGGCGGCGCTGCACCGGTTGGGGTATACCCAGGCGCGGCTGATTGACATGACGGCCGACGTGGCCACGCAACTAAAGGACGCCCAAATCGAACTGGTCTACTTGGCCTTGCATGGCACTTATGGTGAAGACGGATCCATCCAGGGGCTGCTGGATATTATGGGCCTGCCCTATACGGGTAACGGGGTCATGGCCAGTGCCCTGACTATGGACAAGGTGATGACGAAGCGGTTGTTGGCCCAGGCCGGGTTGCCGGTGCTTGAGACGGCGGTGGTCGACGCGGCTGCCCCGATGACGGCGACCGTCAAGCAGGTGGGGGCTTTGGGTTTTCCGGTGATGGTTAAGCCCTTTGCCGAAGGCTCGAGTGTGGGCATGAGCAAGGTGGACAAGGCATGTGATTTGCCGGCGGCTATTGAAACCGCGTTGTCCCATTCGCCCTATGTGATGGTGGAGCCGTTTGTGTCTGGGCCGTCATTGACCGTGGGGGTACTCGACCAAATGGAGGCAGGCCAGACCGTTGCCACCCCTATTCTGGAGCTTCGCACGAAAACCGGTTGGTATGACTACGAGGCCAAATATACGCCTGGGCTGACCGAATTTATTTTGCCAGCCGAGCTGCCCGAAGGGCTGACGCGGCATATCCAGGCCAAAAGTATTGAAGCGCACCGGGCATGCAATTGCTACGGGGTGTCACGCGTAGACTGGGTGGTGGCCGAGCCGGTATCGGATGACAGCCGGGTGGCCATCCTGGAGATCAACACCATTCCGGGAATGACGGATTTAAGCGATCTGCCGGCCCAATGTGCGGCCATGGGCATGGACTACGATACGCTGGTTCAGACCCTGCTAATGTCGGCAGTGTACAAACCGGTTAACGTTTCCAGGCAGGCGGTGTCGCATGCGTAATCCTCCGCCCAGGCCGCCTTCTTCCACCGAGTCGCAGGACGACCTCTTTTTGGACGGGCTGCGGCAACAGGCGGACTTGCCGGTTTACGAACCGGTAGAGCTGCCGGATTTGAACTTGTCGCAACGATCCGCGACGACTGCCGATCAGGATCGCAGCCGGTTGACTCATCCGTCTTTGGGCCCCGACAACATTCTGCCTCTCAATACCCATGGTTCGCAGGTCGGTGGGCTCGAACCCCCGGATGCCGAATCGCAGGCCGAATGGCAGCAGCCCGTTGTTGCTGATGTTGCCGACCCGGAGGATCACGGTGAACCGCTTCGCACGGAAGCCCAACTGGGCCGGGCCCGTCGTCGGCAGCAAACGTTTTTAAAGGAGCGGCGGCTGCAGAAAAAACGGCGTGTCTTTTTCCAGCGGCTTAAGGTGTTGTTGCGGCTGGTGTTTATCCTGGTGCTGGGAGCGGCGTTTCCGCTGGCCTGGCATTATGGCGACTGGCGTTTTGCCACCAATCGGGTTTCGTTGACGGCGCCTGCGTATTTCAAGCCCAAGCACCTGCACCAGGTACTGGTGCCTCTGGAAGGGCAACCGATTTTCATGCTGGATCCGGCGGCTATTGCCGAAACGCTTAAGACCCAGTACCCGTTTATTGAGGCGGTGTACGTGCGGCGGCATTTGACGCCCACCGGCCTGTCCGTATCCGTATCCGAAAAGCCCGTCTGGGGGGTTCTGTACTCCAAACCTACCGATCTGCCGGCTGCCGAGTTGCTCTTGCCCAAGGGGATGCTGGATTTAAGCGTGCCGATGTATCTCTTCCATTGGGATAGTTCTCGCACCGACCTGGCCCAATTCGAGTTTCCCAAGTCCCATGTGGCGGATCACCAGGACGCCGTTAAGTTGCTGACGACTCACACGAAGGTCGATGTCACGCGTATGGCCCGGTATAAGGATTTGGGCCAGTTGTACAAGCAGTTGCCCGAGCCCGACCACTTGGTCTACCTTGACATCAGCAACCCGTACGATATCGTGGCGCAGTTCCCCTCGTTCAAGGTTCGGCTGGGGCAAGCCGACGTGTCGTTAATTAAGCGAGCTAAACGGCTTTTTCATATCCTGCCCGAGGTGCACAAGAACGAAACGGTTATTGAGTTTGTCGATCTGCGCTGGAACCAGCAGGTGACGTTCCGCAAGCGGAGACGCTGAGCTCTGCGGGGGAGGACAGATAAGCGCTGGGGTACGTGTGCCCCCCTATGCTGCTGGTTTGGAAGGCGGTGGTGTTCAAAAGCCGGCGCGAGATCTTCATCCTGCACCGGCTTTTGAAAAAAGAGAGAAACAAAGGGGGTAAATGTGGGGGTTAGGGGGTTGAGCCCACTTCCTCATCGGAGGAGGTAAACTCGGCATCAATGACATCATCGTCGCTGCCACCGCCGGCCCCGTTGCCTGTTGTTTCGGCAGAGCCGCCACCGCCAGAGCCGGGCGAAGCGTCACCGGCTTCGTAGGCCTTGGTGGAAATACTGTAGGCCACCTGTTGCAGGTCGTTGCTGAGGGTCTTGATCTTTTCAAGCTCGTTGTTCTTCAACGCCTCGCGCAACTGGTCGACGAGATCCTTGGCCTTGCCACGTTCCGAGGCGTCAATCTTGTCGCCGAGATCGTTCAGTTGTTTCTCGACCTGGTAGACCAGCGCGTCGGCGTTGTTCCGAACCTCGGCTTCTTCCTTGCGCTTTTCGTCATCGGAGGCGTACTGTTCGGCTTCCTTGACCATGCGATCGATTTCGTTGTCGTCGAGGTTGGTGGAGGCCGTGATGGTAATGCGTTGCTCCTTGTTGGTGGCCTCGTCCTTGGCCGACACGTTCAGGATACCGTTGGCGTCGATGTCGAACGTTACCTTTACCTTGGGGATACCGCGCGGTGCCGGCGGGATACCTTCCAGGCGGAAGTTGCCCAGGTGTTTGTTGTCTTTGGCCATGGGCCGTTCGCCTTGGTAAATATGAACGTCGACAGACGTCTGGTTGTCGTCGGCCGTCGAGAAGGTTTCTTCGCGCTGTACGGGAATGGTGGTGTTGCGTTCAATCATCTTCGTCATCACGCCGCCCAGGGTTTCAATACCCAGTGACAACGGGGTGACGTCAAGCAGAACAATGTCCTTGACCTCGCCGGCCAACACACCCGCCTGAATAGCGGCCCCAATGGCCACAACTTCGTCGGGGTTGACGCCCTGGTGGGGGTCCTTGCCGGTAATGGTCTTAACCAGTTCCTGGATGGCGGGGATACGCGAGCTACCGCCCACCAGCACCACTTCATCAATCTGGCTGCTGGAGAGGTTGGCATCGCGCAGGGCCTGCTCGACAGGGCCTCGGCAACGTTCAGCCAGCGACTTGGTCAGCTCGTTGAAGAGGGCACGGCTCAGCGAAATTTCAAGGTGTTTCGGGCCATTCTGGTCGGCCGTCAGGAAGGGCAGGCTGATGTGGGTTTCGGTAACGGTGGAAAGCTCGCACTTGGCTTTCTCGGCGGCTTCCTTCAATCGTTGCATGGCCTGCTTGTCGTTTTTCAGGTCAATGGCTTCCTGTTTCTTGAACTCGTCAACCAGCCAGCTCATCACGGCTTCGTCAAAATCGTCGCCCCCCAGGCGGGTGTCGCCACTGGTGGACTTGACCTCGAAGACGCCGTCGCCGACTTCCAGAACACTGACGTCGAACGTCCCGCCACCCAAGTCAAAAACGAGGATGGTTTCGTCTTTCTTGCTTTCCAGGCCGTAGGCCAGCGAGGCTGCGGTGGGTTCGTTGATGATACGGAGCACTTCAAGGCCGGCGATTTTTCCGGCGTCCTTGGTGGCCTGGCGTTGGCTGTCGTTGAAGTAGGCCGGAACCGTAATGACGGCCTTGCGTACTTCCTCGCCGAGGTAGGCCGATGCGTCGCTTTTAAGCTTGCGCAAAATCAGCGCCGAGATTTCCTGAGGTGTGTAGTCTTTGTCGTCAATCTTGGTTTTGTGGTCGGTGCCCATATGGCGCTTAATCGAGGCGATGGTGCGCTCCGGGTTCAGCACGGCCTGGCGCTTGGCCAGCTGGCCTACCAGAATTTCGCCGGACTTGGAGAAGCCGACAACGGACGGGGTGGTACGGCCCCCTTCGGCATTGGCAATAACCGTCGGCTTGCCACCTTCCATCACGGACACAACCGAGTTCGTGGTTCCAAGGTCAATACCAACGACTTTTTCCGAGGTTTTACTCATAACACATCAAATCCCTTTTCTTGGACAATCGTTTTGATCAAGCACAGTCGTTAACCCAGGCAGTGGCAACGTCATAGCGGTTCCGTTTGCACGGTACAGCTATTGTACGGCAAGCACCCGCCGCTTCATACCGCTAAAACGTAAAGAAAGCATTAAGGTCAGGCAGTCGGTTCCCTGCAGGTCCCTGGCCCGCCATATCGGGCTTGGGCACACACACAAGAAAGAACCACGTTTGGGAAACAACCTGTTTTTACTATAGCCGATAAACGCCCCGACTGTTTTTGTCTTCATACAATGTTAAGTTTGCCTACACCCCCTGGCCGATCGTCCACCCCGATCGCCTGCCCCCTTTCGTAACCTGAGGCGAGACTGACTAGCACAAAATACCTTAAAGTTGTTTTTATATTTTTAAGGTTTTGATTTGTTTCGTTTCGATCTAATCGCTTCCCCCGCTTCTTTGTCACTCTGTCCCCTCCGAGAGAAGGTTTCGCCCTACGCCCATGGTTAATGTTGTTCAAACCAACACCAACAACGTGCTTAACGTCGATGGAAACGGCAATATTACCGGTACACCCGGTGTTATTCGGCCGTCTTTGCCCGACGACTTTGGTATCACCCTCAATGCCATTGACGCCAACCCTGTAGCCGGTATTGTTAATGCCGCTGCACCGGCCATTAACCCTTTAGACTTGTTTGAAATCGACCTGTCGCTGGTCGATGCCGCCAACCCCGGCACGTTTCCCTTTGAGGGTGTGGACGGGGTGGCCTATGACGATCCGCACTTCGTGACCACCAAGAAC
>JAGQHJ010000023.1 GCA_020431915.1 Cyanobacteria bacterium HKST-UBA04
GGCATGGTGGGGTACTGGTTGCCACCCGTCAATGCAAACCAAGCCCTCCTTAATGCCTTGGGCATCATCAGGCTTTGGCACCCCCAGGCCGTCATAAGAACCGGCCCGAGAGCCTCCTTTTTCAAAGCCAGCCATACCACCAAATTTTTGGGCGGTGTCCCCAACGCCCTTACCTTGCTCTGTATACAGCCGAGGCACTCATGGGTGACCTACCGCAGCGATCGCTTCGGGCTTAGAAACCCCGACACAGTGTGGAATAACCCGGCCGTTGATGTGCTGCTTATAGGAGATTCCTTTGCCCAAGGCTACTGTCTAAAGGACCAAGACACCCTGGATGCCCGTCTGAGGGACCGGGGCTTTTCCACCATTAACCTGGGGTATACGGCCAACGGCCCACTCATTGAACTGGCCACCCTCCAAGAAGCGCTTACCGTGGTGAAACCAAAAACCGTGTTCTGGTTGTACTTCGAAGGCAACGACCTGCGCTTTCCCTACCAACCCAAAGATCGGCAAGATGACGGCGATTTTGACCGGGAGCTGAAAAACCCCCACCTGGCCCCCTACTGGCAACCCAACCATACCGTCCATTATTTCGACAGTCCGCGCCTGAGCAGCCGCTATACGGTGGCCCTGTTTAACAAGTCGTCGTTACGACAGCGCGCCAGAAAAAACCCCGGTCCCTCATGGTCGAAACAACTGGCCGATACGGCTTCAAACTACTGGCGGTTACGCCACATCAACCGGTTTCTTCGCCTCAGCCACCGGCCGGCCCAAATGCCCTACACCCGTATCCCGAAAGCCCGCAAACGGTTTTTGCTCAAACAGTTCCGTCGGGTACTGGCCCAGGCCAACACCCTTACCAAGCAATCGGGTAGCCGATTGGTGCTGGTGTATGTAACTGGCGAAACCACCCTGTACTATAGAGAGCCCCATCCCCTCTACCAAAACGTGTTACGGATAGCCGACGATCTGGACATCCCCGTCATTGATCTTTATAAGGACTGGTTGGACGATCCCCAGTATGCCCAGTACTTCGAGGACCATTGGTCTGCCAAAGGTACAGCGGCCCTGAGCCGAAAGATGGTACTGCACATCACCCCGCCCCCCTAGGTTTGCCCTACACACGCACACACACACCTAGTGTTTTGTCTTATACTAAGGTGCTTACACTAGCCAACTGGTGTCTGAACGTAAACTGGGAATTGACTGGCCTTGAAGCCCCCTGAGCAACATGGTAACGGCAGGCCAACGGCCACGACTCTTTGGGCACTACTCGGCTTGGGGGTACTGGTAGGGCTTTGCGTGTGGTTCCGTCTGGATCGCTGGCTAGCTTGGGCGGCCTACCGGGCATGGTACTTGGGCTGGAGTTGGGGTTGGGGCTGGCTCAATGCCGCAACCCTGGGTCCGCCCAAACTGTTGTGGGCCATCTTCCCGCTGCAATGGGGGGTCTTAGGCTATTTGGCCTGTCTGGCCGGCAAAAAACTGGTGGTGCCGCTGGGCCAGCGATCGCCCCGCCTGAGCCGGGTTATAAACCTGATCACGACCCTTGATCGGTATCGTATTGACCCCTACGATGCCGGCCGCTGGCTGCTGCCAGTGTCCATCACCGTCTGGACCGTCCTGTTTTGCACGCTACGGTTCTACGTGCCAGTGTTGGCGCATTACGCCAGCCCCTGGTGCATCAATACCGACACCATCCACCAGGTCGGTACCCTGCTCGGTTATGTGGATCCCACCTTGTTCCCAGCCCCGGACGTCATTGGTGATTATTATAGGCACGCCGGCCTGCCGCCAGGCCACCAATTCGTGACACTGGCCCCCAGTGTTCTGTTCGGCTGGGATCCCTACCTGCAGACCTCCAAAATCGTGGGCTACGTGCAGATGGTATTGCTGGCCATCACGGCTGCGTTTTTGGCCTGGCGTATCCAGGGCATGGTGGCCGTATGGGTGGTGCTGATTGCCACAACCAGCAGCGCCCTGATTTTTAACGATTCATGGGGGGCACTAGCACGTACCTACGCGCCCTTCTTGCTAATGCTGGGACTAACGGCCGGGGTATACGGACGCGTGTGGCTACTGACGGCTGCCATGTGGGCAGGGGCGTTTATTTACGGTCAAGTGGGTCTGCTGCTGTATCCCTACGTAATGGGGTGCCTCTTGTTGCCCAAGCCCATGGGGGGGTGCCGGCCCCACTGGTCATGGCAAAAAAGGGCCAAAGCCGCAGTGGTGGTCACCGCCGGACTACTGGCCATTGCCCTGCCCTTTGCCTTGTCCCTGAAAACTTTCAACAGTGGCCATGCCACCTTAAGCACCGTCTTTCCGGTTCATGGGGCCGAGTCGATTAAAAACCGCTTCTTCGAGCCCCTGTTGTACTTCCGGCTCGTTCCCATTCTGTTTCAGCACCACTGGGCCTCGTTGGCCGGGGTTCGCGAAACAGTGCCCGCCGCCTGGCCTTTGCTGGGCCTTACCACAATGGGATTAATACTGCTGCGCCACCGACCCGAGATAAAACGCCTGGGGCTTTTTGCCATCACGTCGGGCGTGGTGGTTATACTGGCCATTGTGTTGCAGCCCCGACTCTACTTCCCCGAACGCTACATCAAGTTTTTCAGCGAAGTGTTTTTCCTGGCCACACCAGCCGTACTAATTGCAGCCGGCCAGGCGATCCTCACCAAGCTTGCCCTGAATCGCCTACCTCAGGCTGGCCCCCTTATGAACCGGCTGGGCCCGGTACTGAGCATTGGCCTGCTGATTGCCGCCATGCTTTGGTTTGGCCAGGCCCGGTCGCGGGTAGGCAAGGGATGCTATTGCGTGCCCCAGCAAAACCGGCCCCTGTTTACCTACCTGGCCAGCCTGCCCAAGTCGTGGCACATTGCCGGCCACCCCGACCTCTATGCCACCACCTCCATGCTACCGGTCATGGCCCGGCACAAGACCTTTGCCAGCAAAGGGGCCGTGTGCCATTTTTTCAACGCGTACAACACCCTGTTGAACCACCGCATTGAGGCGTCGCTTAACGCCTATTATGCCGACGATCTCCAACCGGTCCTGCATCTAAGGGATCACGACGGCGTGGACGTGCTTGTTATCGAGCAAGCGTATTATGACCACCCCTTAATCACCCTGCCCCAGGCACAACGGCAAGCCCTTATGAACCGTATTAAACGGCACCAGGCCCCAAATGCCCCGCCGTTTTATTTAACAACACCCAATGTCGCCCGGGCCATCATTTACAAGCAACCCAATGCCACGGTGCTGGACCTGCACAAGCTGTAAGAACCTGCCCGTTTATCCCCCGACACCGCCGCCATGAACAAATTCATGAACCAGCCGATACAACGGGTTGCGAATCGGGGCCGAGGCCCCCGCCGGGGCATGAACCACGGTGGTCACCGTGGCTATCGTGGCCGAATGGGGACGCTCGGCGGCCAGTTGGTTCAGGCGGGTGTCGGTGGTCAGCAGCCACAACGTCACCGAGATAATGGCCATTAACAACACAAAATGCAGCACCCAATTGAAGCGCTGCTTCAGGCTGTTCAAACCCCGTGTTTGAGACATTGTGGGTGACCTTCCCTTAAACACAAACAAGCGTAGCGTGGATTGTTTGTACAGACGTCCCCATGGCTGCTGATGTTCCCGACCATGTAAACACCTTGAAAGACTGGCAGACTGGCTTAATAACTGGCCAAAAGGGTTGGCCCTTCGTCCGTGCCAGGGTTGTTTTGTGCCAGCAAGGCCCCGCTATGGCAATTAAACCCAAACACCACACCCGCCCGAACATGTTGGAGCTTGTGCATTTGAGCTTCCAGAAAAGGTTCCCTTACACTGTACCCTGGCATGGTTTGAATCGACAGTGTCCCACTGCCTTGCAAGTGACCTTCCTTGGCCGGATCCACCCCCGCTTCCGGTCCAATATCGCTGCCATGGGCAAACAGTGCAATCATATACTCGGACTCCTCGTCCAGGTCGGTCGCCATCTGATCAACCGCTTCGGCAATGGCTTTCTCATCGGGTAATACCAGCATCTCAATATCCTCAGGCTTCAAGCCGTCGGCCCTGTATTTTTCTAGCAGAATTTCCTTCAATCGGCCTGCTATTGGATACAAACGGTTTTGAAGACCTACAATCTGATCGTGGCCTACAACAAGCAGTACCCGACGTTTGCGTTTCTGCCCCTGAGTAAAGGCCTCATTGGTTTGCTCGCTGAGCTGAGGGATCTGTACCCCCTTAAGGGGAGCTTCATTTCGCTCAACAAAATCGGAAAAGTCAGCTCGGGCAATGATGGCTTGCTGATTCATGGTCTCAAACGCCGATTTAATATTAGGACTCTTCTTTAACGCCTCAAAAAACCGCTGTTCATAAACACCGAAAAACCCCACATCTTGTTGGCTAGCAATACTGGCCAACATCACGTTGCTTGGCGGTTTGCTTTGCAATGCGGGATGCTGGGTAGGCATCACCACTGCCTCCACCCCGCCTTCGTTAACCGTATCGGCAGCCCGCCATGCCTGTTCGGCTTGGTGCTGTTCAACCTCGGAACGCCGAACCAGGTAATTCTGGATGATTCGTTTAACAAAGGGCTGCAGCGTATCAGGCAAATCGGCCAGCTGGGAAATGGGGGGCCTTTTTTCACCGGTAGCCTCAATATGGGCCACAATCGCGCGTATCGGTTCAGGCAAACCAGACAAATCAGGCATGGTATTAAACAAAGGGTTCGATTCGCGCAACATCCGGTAACCCAACTCTCGGTAGGTTCTCTCATCGTTAATTTGCTGACGCTGGACGCGCAACCAATTGAGCATGTCCGACTCAAGCCTGTCACCTTGTGCAAGGCCAATCGGCCTGAGCCAGCTAGGCACAACGCTTCGGAGAAACGCCGGAAGTGCCTCAGCTGTATTAATGGCACTATTAACAGTGTCATAGTGGTGATTAAATCGTTCGTCGGCCTTTCGGCGGCGCCGGGTTTGAAAATAATGCGAAAGCTTCTGGGCATCGGCTTCAGGTAAGCGCTGTTGGGCATAAGCCATTAAAGCCTTTTCCAAGATAAAGCTATCGATTTCACCGAGTTGCTTGAATCGCATCAGCATCGCAAGGGTTGAATCAACGCTGTTTTCAAAACGCTTCGGCAAGGCTTGCCAGCCTTCCATCAGCGTCACCCGATCATATCGAGTACAGTTATCAACCAGGGATTCAAACAAACGGGTGGGATCCTGCTTCAGAATCCGGGGCCGCAAAAACTGACTCAGGGTTTCACTGTATTTACTGGGCGGGGTGTATTGATGGCCTTCACCCGACATAGCCTCACCCAACACGTCAGATGAACCACCCTCGACAGCATTATCCCGTGGTACGGATTCACCGTGTTGCCCCAGTCCCGGCTCCAGCCCCGGCTGTAGCCAGGCATTCCAAAATATCGGTCTCAAGCTCTCTATACCCCCAGGTTGCACGCTAAAACAATACGGTAGAACAAACCCTCTCAATAACAGAAAACCACTCGGCGTCATAAATTTGTGCAAAAAAAACCTTAAGGCTTGCTCAAACCCATACTTCAGCCAACCACTTTGGGTTAAAAAAGAATTATGCGCCGGTAACGACTGGCCTTACCAGGACCCGAACCCTGCCCATGCCCATTACCGACACCTCCAAGGAAAAGCTACTGGCCCGCCTCAACCGCATTATGGGGCACCTTAACGCCGTGCACCGCATGGTCGACGAAAAACGCTATTGCGTCGACGTCCTGCACCAGGTCAAAGCCGTACAGGCTGCCCTGGACAAGGTAAGCGAACAGATTTTAAAACAGCACCTTCAAACCTGTGTGGTGGAGGCCATTGAAAACCAGGACACCGAACGGGTTATTGACGAGCTCGTCGAGGTGTTTCGCCGGGCCCCCAACCTGACCCTGAACAGTGACGAGCTGTTGGTGCAGCTTAACGAACAGCTCAATACCCCGCCCGCCAGCCACGACTGCTGCCACTAAACGCCGCCCGATGGCTTTGGCCTTGGTTGGGGCGCCGGTAGACACCGGTAGACACCGGTAGACACCAGTCGGTGTTTGCTCTATTTTATTATGACCGTAGTTTTATTAGGTTGTCCACGATGCTTCTGCCCCTCAGCGTTTCGAAAGCCATGGTGATGGCCTGCAGACCGCTTCAACCGCCGTTCGGCCGGTTGGAATCTCCCGGTTCGCTGTTGCAACCCCAGGAACCGGTAACGGTGCCCTATTATTTGGGTGCCCTGCAAAAACTTGCGCAAGTGACACCCAGCGACCGGCGTGATATTTGCATCAACCAGCGACACAACCAGCTGGCCGGCATCTTGCTGACCCAGGCCAACCAGCTCAACACCCTGGCCACCATGCAGGCCATGCAGCGCGCCTCGTCGGGGCAGCCGTCCCATCGCCTGATGTCCCTCATCGATCGCGCTACCGAGGGGGCCCGGCACACCCTTGAACAAATTGAGCAGAGCCCTTACCGGTTTTTCGAAGCCAGCCCCGTCGTTCGGGCCAGCCGGGCACTGGCCACCTCGGTGATGTGGGCCGAAGGCAGGCTGAATCCCATTGAAGACAATGCCCCGGCAACCCTCAGCTGGCTGACCTGACGCCAGGAGCTAATACCAGAAAGCATACACATCACCATCTCCCTCTATCCCCCCCGGGGGGAGGGGAGGCTTGGCCGTGCTGGTGCCGAGCCTGCATACTAACAAGGTATGTGTTTAGGCGTGTTTGAGCATGTTTGAGATTGGAGTCCCCACCCCGATGTATTCGCTTTCCCGTTTCTGGCAGCGGCTGGCCGTCACCATGGCCTGCGGTTGCTGTGGCTGCTGCCTCACCCTGCCCACTTCGGCCATGGACGATCTGAGTCCATCCAGCCCATTGTCGCAAGGCGACCCGGTACAAGACCAACCCGTTGCCCAGGCATTGGGCACCCCCCTGGGTGAGGTCACCATGAACCCCGGCCCCGTCCAAATCGGCAACGTGTCGATGCCCTATGACCATGCCCCAATTGGTGTAATGGGCGACCACACACACAGGCAGGGCGAATGGATGCTGTCCTACCGATACGGCTGGATGCATATGGATGGCAACCGCAACGGCTCAAGTGCCCTGAGTGACGCACAAGTACTGGGGCAATTTCCGGTTGCCCCCACCGAAATGAACATGCAGATGCATATGTTTGGGGCCATGGTGGCCCCCACTGACCGGGTAACCCTGATGGCCATGGTGCCCTTCGTCAAGAAGGCCATGGCACACCGTACCCGGGGCGGGCAGGTGTTTACCACCCAATCCCAGGGCATGGGCGACCTGACGGCCACAGGACTCATCCGCCTGCTCGATCGGCCAAATGGCCGAGTCGCCCACCATATCCACCTGAATACCGGGGTCAGCATCCCCATTGGCTCGATTGAACAACGCGACGACACACCAACCGCACGCAACGCCAACCTGCCTTACCCGATGCAGATCGGTTCGGGTACCTGGGATCTGCTGCCGGGCGTTACCTATACCGGTAAAACCGATCATTGGAACTGGGGAACCCAGGCAACCAGTACCGTGCGCCTGGGCCACAACAAGCGTGACTACCGCTTGGGCAACCGCCTGGCCGTTACCCCATGGCTGGCCCGCCGCTTTGGCCGGTACATCAGCACGTCAGTGCGTCTCAACGGCCAGATCTGGGGAGACATCGAAGGGGCGGACGGGGGACTCAACCCCCGTATGATTCAAACCGCCAACCCGGCCCTGCAAAGTGGCGAACGGCTCGACCTGCTGTTTGGCGTTAACGTGATGGCACCGCGCAAGGGAATTTTAAAAGGACAGCGCCTGGCCTTCGAATTTGGCTTGCCTGTTTACCAGCGACTGGCCGGCCCGCAACTGGAAACCGATTTTATGTTGATGGGCGGTTGGCAATGGCTGCTGCCTTTCTAGCCCCTCCGCCATCCACCGCTTCAAAAAAGACGCCGGACCTTCTGCGAGAGAAGAATCCGGCGTCTTTTTTGAAGAAAAAATCTTGGGTGGGGCAAAACCGTTACCCCAATGCATGAGCGGCAACTAGGCCAGGGTATTGAGCTTGCTGCGCAGTTCGATGTCCACACCAGCTGCTGTGGCCTGGGGTCTGGGCAATTCGATGGAGGGTAACTGCAATTTGCCAAAGGCGGGGGTGGACGACTGTTTTAAGTCTGGGTTGCACCCTGCACAAGCCTTGAAAGCGGGGACTGCTTGAACTTGCATTGTTAAACGCTCCTAACTCTGAAAAGAAATAACACGGGTAGCAGGCCGCCTAGCCATCTCCTTTTTAGGAAATCCACGCCAAATCATGTGGCACCGGCGGTTTGCACACACTACAACTCATCTAAACACCATGGTTACTGGAAAAAGTGAGTTATATAATCTGCCATCTCAACCCATACGGGCTGCTGGTCAGTTGTGAGTTGCCCCTACTATCCCAGAAAAACACAATTGTGGCAAGTCTGTGTCGTCCGGCCAAAGCCAATGCCTGCCCCGTCAGAGGACCCGTCGAAGGACAATTTCCCAATTACCGTGGTGGTTCAGCGGTTTTCCCCGCAATGTAACAATATTGTAATAAAGTAGACGGCTTATCGAGAACCCTAACGAGGGCTTGAACCGGCCAAGACCGGTTCGAGCAAGCGTAATTGCCCCTTGTTGGCATCAAATTCGGCCACCGGTCCAATGGGCATCGTGGTATTGAGCACCCCATGGCCCAGGGAAAAGTTGTAGCCAATGGGAATACGGTCCCCAAAGGTTTCGCGGCACAGGTTATACAGTACCTGTTGCAGGTTGGCGCGGTTCCAGGGCCGGTTGTCCTTCTCGTCCAGCTTAAACTGGCCCAGCACCAACCCGCGAATGTTGTTGAACATGCCGCTGAGTTTCAACTGGGTCCAGAGCCGGTCGAGCCGGTATAAATCGTCCACCTCGGGCCCCACGTCCTCAAGGAACAGAATGGCATCGTCGGTATTGGGCTGCCAGGGTGTGCCGCACAACGACGCCAACGTCGTCAGGTTGCCCCCGACCAGCCGACCATTGGTGTAGCCCCCGTTAAAACAGTAATAGCCACTGCCGGGATGAGTGGCAATAAACCGCTGGGCCGGGTTGGTGGTCATGTTAAACAACTGCGTGACCGTGTAGCGGTTGGGTACCGTAAAGTTATACTCGAGCATCGGCCCGTGGAAGGTAACCAGACCGGTCTGCTGCTCAATGGTATTAAGCAGGGCACTCGTGTCGCTGAACCCCACAATCGTTTTGGGCTGCCGAGTGACCTGCTGGCGGACCCAATCCCAGTTAATCTGGCTCAACAGCCGAGCCGAACCGTAGCCGCCGCGAATAAACATCAACGCCTTGACCTTGGGATCGGCCAGGGCCTGGTAGAAGTCGTTCAGCCGCTCCTTGACCGTCCCCGACAAATAGGGGAAGTAGGGATCGTAGTGGGTGGCATTGGGGCTGACCACGGGGTTAAACCCGTAATGGCGCAACCAGGTCGCCCCCACCTGCAATTTGGCTTTGTCAACCTGCCCGCCAGGCGCAATCAGGGCAATGGTGTCTCCCTGCTGCAGCGGCGGGGGCCGAAGCCTTACGGTACTGGGGGGCACCGGGGTAACCTTGGCAATGGCCTGCGGCGAAAAAGGGGCCGGATGCTGCTCGGGCCACAACTGAACCGGGTTCATCCGGGCCTGCTCAAATCCGGCCACCGGTGGGCCGGTCATCTGGAATTGGCCGGTAACAGGATTAATGCTCATCCCTCAATAAAACCCATGCCGAGTGTTCACATGCCTCCTCAATCGCCGGAGGCGGCTTTGGTATATGTATAAATATGTATCACATAAATATCATATGATATGACATTTTTAGGGTTTTGCCTATAATAAAGGCTGCTTTCAATCGCCGGGCTTTGGTTTTGATGGTTATACACACACACACCGGCATCATTTTTGGCTGTAGGCAGCCGTGCGTTCAGACGGCAACTGGAGATTTTTACCTTATGCGCCTTCAAAGTCTTTCCCCCCTTTCTCAGGCTGTTTCAGGCTACCCAGCCCTGGCAACCCGTGCCCAAGCCACAACCCGGTTGGCCCAGCCCACGTCACCGGCGGCCCCGGTTTTTGGAAACGACGAGCCTTCCGGCGGCTTCAAAATGGATGCGCGCCAACGACTGGTTCAACGGCAACAGGCCCTCAAGAGCGATTTTGCCGTCCTCTTGTCCCAAACCGCCAAAACCGACCGGCCGTGGGTGCCGGTGTGGGACCCCACTATTTTGTCTTCCGGCACCTTTTCCAACCTGCTGACCATGCTGGCCCAGCCACCGGCCCCCACAGCGCCGACAGCAGCCGCACCAACAACACCTGTATCGGCAGCACCCGTACCGGTCACGCCCGATACAGCCCCCCACATGGCGGCAGCCGACAACCCTCAACCGATTAAGCTCTTGCTGGACCTGGTAGCCAACGGCTTTATTGTCGGCCCCGTGGCAAACACCAGCGGCCAGGGGCAAGCCACCGTCTTCAAGGTTCACCCGTTTATTGCCCTGGCAGCCCAAGCCGTTGCCCCTTCCGGCAAGGAGCGCGGCGTTAACATCAGCAACCTGAGCCATCGCCTTCCCAACCTGACCAAGGCCCTGGCGGCCAACCACCTGAATTCCGTCAAAACGGGGTATAAACTATTGCCGCCCCAATATCCACATCAAGGCGGGCAATACCTGCTTTGGCGGCTAGGCCAGTTTTTGCTTAACGAAACCACCTTGTCGACCCAACCGGCCAAGGATTCGGGCAACCTATTGATGACGACGGCCACCCTGAAAGCAGACAGCCCCTATATGGCGGCATTAATGCCCTGGAAAGCAGCCCAGGCCGCAGCCGAAACAAAATAAGCGACTAAGCTTACTGGGCGCGCCGAATGGTCGTTCCCTGGCTGTTGCCTTGCAGAATGTTGGCAATGGCCCCCTTCTGGGCAAAGTCAAACACCACAATCGGCATCCCCGTTTCCTTGCACAGCGAAACGGCTGTCAGGTCCATGACCTTCAATTCCCGATGCATGACCTCTTCATAGGAGAGGGTATCGTACTTCTGGGCGTCATCATACTGGTTGGGATCCTTGTCATAGACCCCGTCGACCTTGTTCTTGGCCATCAGAATCACGTCAGCCGAGATTTCGGCCGCCCGGAGGGCCGCCGTCGTATCGGTGGAGAAAAACGGGTTGCCGGTGCCCGCCCCAAAAATAACCAACCGACCTTTTTCCAGGTGGCGAATGGCCCGCAGGCGAATATAGGGTTCGGCCACCCGGTCGATATCAATGGCGCTCATTACCCGGATGTCCAGCCCATGTTTCTTAAGCAGGCCCTGCAGCACCAGGCTGTTCATAATGGTGGCCAGCATCCCCACGTAGTCGGCCGCTGCCCGATCCATGCCCAGCTTGGCACTGTTCTGCACTCCCCGAAAAATATTGCCGCCCCCAACCACAATGGCCAGCTCCACCCCCAGGCTGACGGCCTGGGCAATCTCGACGGCAATGGTTTCAACCACCTCGGGCTTGATACCGAAGGGGGCGTCTCCCATCAAAGCCTCACCACTAATCTTAAGCAGCACACGCTTGTATTTGAGTTTATTGGCAGCATTCACGGCAGGCTTGGGCTCCTGTTTGGGACTAACGGTCGTCGATTGGCTCATCGGTGGGGGCACTCACAGGGTTGGGAAGGGGGACTTCTGTACTTCTATAAAGAGGGTTGAAAAAAAGGGAGAAACCTTGCGGCGGCTTCTCCCTTTAAAACTTGTGAATCAGGCATTCACCTGGGCCATCACCTCATCGGCGAAGTTGGTCTGCACCTTCTCGATGCCTTCACCCAGCAGGTAGCGCACAAACCGCTTAACCGTCACGGTCTGCCCCAGGGCCTTGCCCTGTTGCTCAAGCAGTTCAATCACCTTAAGCGACGGATCTTTGACAAACGGCTGCTCAAGAAGCGTCCGTTGGCCCAAAATCTTATCGAGACGGCCCACCACAATCTTCTCGCGAATCTCGACCGGCTTGTTCTGTAGATCCTCGCGGCCCATTTCAACCTGCTTTTCGGCCTCGACCACATCGGCCGGAATATCATCGCGGCTCAAAAACTCGGGCGCACAGCTGGCCACATGCATGGTCAAGTCCTTGGCCAGTTGCAAAAAGGTGTCGTTGCCCAAAATGCTGTCATCACCGGTTTCCAGATCCATTAATACCCCGATTTTGGAGCCCATGTGGATGTAGCTGCAAACCGTTCCGCTGCCACCCACCTTATAGCGGGTCAGGCGGCGCAGGGTAATGTTTTCCTTGATGACCCCGATTTTTTCCTTGATGTAGTCGGCAAAGGTTTCGCCCGACGGGTTCTGTTCCTTCAGGAACTGGTCGGCATCGTTGGCCGTGGAGGCCAGGGCATAACCGGACAGCTCGGCAGCCAAGGCACCAAAGTCCTCGCCCCGGGCCACAAAATCGGTTTCGCAGTTCAGCTCGACCAGCACGCCTTCTTTCTGGTTGTCGCTGAGCTTGGCTATCACCAGGCCTTCGGCAGCGGTACGGCCGCTTTTCTTGTCGGCTGTGGCCATGCCTTTTTGACGCAGCAGTTGAACGGCTTGCTCCATGTCACCGTCGGTTTCCTGCAACGCCTTTTTGGCGTCCATCATACCGGCACCGGTTTTATCACGTAATTCCTTGACCATACTGGCCGTAATCTGGGTGGACATGAGAAGCATTCCTTTTTTTCAGAGACGTAAGCAGGCAGAAGCGCCTTATAACATTGGCTTTATTGTGCCGTGCGCACCTTGACAGGTCAAGCGGCTGGGACAGGTCCAGCGGCTGGCGCACACGCCGCCTGCCAAACCCTTTTCCATCGGCACACCACCGTAGGCAACAACACCGGACAGGCACACAGCGGCCTTATCCGGTGTTGAAAAATGGTTTGTGGTGCGCCGCAGACGGGCGGTTACGGTTTTTTATTCGGCAACGGCCGTTTCAACCGCTTCGGGCTCGGCCGGGGCGGCTTCGGCTTCAGTGGGCTGTGTTGCCGATGTGCCTTCAGCACCTTCAGTACCTTCGCCTTCTTCCAGCTTGGAAACCGTTACTTCGCTGGCTGCCTTGGCTTTCTGGCCCTTGATGACTTCCTCTTCGAATTTCTTCTTCCGGATGTCCTGGCCCTCGATAATGGCGTCGGCAATCTTGGTTGTAATGATGGTAATGGAGCGGATGGCGTCGTCATTGCCGGGAATGACGTAGTCGATGCCGTCAGGATCGCAGTTCGTGTCGACCACCCCGACAACCGGGATATGGGCCTTGTTGGCTTCCAGCACGGCGTTCAGTTCGCGCTTTTGGTCCACAATAAACAGCAAATCGGGCATACCCCGCATTTCTTTAAGGCCACCCAGCGTGCGATCCAGCTTTTCGAGCTGGCGCGTCAGCACGGCGACTTCTTTCTTGGGCAGCTTGTCGAAATGACCACTGCTTTTCAGCTCTTCGAGTTCACGCAGCTTGTTAATGCGGGTCCGGATGGTTTCAAAGTTGGTCAGGGTTCCACCAAGCCAGCGCCGGTTAATGAAAAAGCAACCGCACCGTTCAGCTTGTTCCTGCACCACGTTGGCTGCCTGTTTCTTGGTACCAACGAAGACAATCTTCTTGCCCTTGGCCGAGTAATCCTTGACCAGCTGACAGGCCTGGTCAAGCAACTTGGTGGTTTTCGTCAAGTCAATAATATAGATGCCGTTGCGCTCGCCCCAGATGTAGGGCTTCATTTTAGGGTTCCACTTGTTGGTTTGGTGGCCAAAGTGCACACCGGCTTCCATTAATTCTTCAAGAGTAGCAGTAGGCATAGGGAAGTAACGTCTCCGTTCTGGTTAAGGTTTGGCGCCGTTTCCGCTTCCATAAATAGGGTGAAGGGCTTAAGCGGCGGCTCAATAGGGCTATACAAACAAACTGAACACAACAACACGGGTGGTGCGAATCATTTCCGCTTAAAAAAAATACCACAAACACACGCAGGCGGGGTCAAATCGCCGGTTATGAACAGCCCTGCCCCGGTCTGGGCAGCCCCTGATTATAACAAATTGTTACAAAATCGGCCAAATCACAGGCACGTGCTGCACCAAAGGGGGGCTGGCGCCGACACTCACCCCAAGCCCCTGGATAAGGGGTGGTTGCGGCGTGGCCCCATAAGCGTACCCCCATGCACACCCATACGTGCCCATGCGCGCCGCAGTAGCGAGACGATTGTGCCAGTAATTCTATTGTGAACCGCCCATTAACCGTGTGAGCAAACCCTATGGAGCCGGTCCGTTCAGACATACGTCTTATTGAGCCTCGGGCTGCCCAGCAAACCGAGGTCACTTCGCAACTTCAAACCACAGCCGAGCAGAAAGCCCTGCTGGGCCAACATGCCGCAACCAACCGTGCAGATTTGGCCAGGGAAGACACCCGAACCACGGCCCAGCTTGTAAAACGGGAACGCGAACGCGGCCAAGGGAACCGACGCGGCCGCCATGCCAGGGGCATTGCCACCGATTCGGAGGGAAATCGCTTGGGCGTCGGGCAATACACCGATTTGTCGCGGACCCGGATTTTGCACAGCCTGGACTTGTCTGGCCATACCGCGTCGGCCCGGTTTGAAACCCAGCAAAAAACCAACCACCCCAGCGACACCATTAACGACGTTCGGCTCAAACAGGCCAAGCAGGCCTATCAGCTTAGCGACCCCGATGCCGACCTGTTTACCCTAGACGAACTCGGTGAATCGACATGGCAGAAGGAAACCGGTTAAGGTAGCCGGTTAAGCCAGGCCCAGACCAACCCAACCTATGCAATAATAAAGGTGACGCAAAGAAGGATAGACCGTGATCCGGGGACGGGACAGCCCGCCCCAAAATCACCGAATCACCAAATCGCTGAGCCTTGCCGCCATGGTGCAACTGGATACGAAGGCCGTGTGCCTTCACCAATACCCCCTCAAAGACCACGATGCCATTCTGTGTCTGTACACGGAAACGGCCGGGTTGGTGCGTGCCGTGGCCAAGGGTATTAAAAAACCGACCAGCAAGCACCGGGGAGCAGCCATGCCCCTAACCCTGAACACCGTGAGCCTGGCTCGACGGCAATCGGCCTTGTTTACCCTACGCCACTACGAACGCCTGGAATCTTTCCCCGCCATTCACCAAGCCATTGAGCGCATTGCCGTAGGCAGTACCTGGACGGACGTTCTTCGATGGCTCGGGCAAGAGAACGATGGCGACAGCGCCGTACTGTTCGACGCCCTGCTCGAAGCCCTTTACGAGTTGAACCGTCCCCAAACCCCCTGGGTGGGGACTTCCATTGCCATGCACCTGTATCTGCTGCGATGGGCCGGCTACGAGCTGGATACCGAACGCTGCGTCATCAGCGGTGCCCCACTGGATCTGGACCACACGCCCCTCCAGCGGTTTTCACCCAGCCTGGGCGGCTTCCTTGGCGACATGCCGCCAGGTACCTCGACAACCGCCATGGATACCGTAAAGGTTTCGACCTCGACGGTGCTGCTGTTAAACAACCCTTTCGACACCCGTTTTTACACCCATGCCATCAAGGCCCACCGCTTCCTGGCCTACCTGTGGCAGCAGCAGTTGGAAAAGCCTTTGAACAGCTTTGACTTTTTGCAGCACCTGCTTGAAATGACCGATTTAACCACCATCGTGGCCGACCAGTCGGCCCATGGCCAGCTGGCCCGGGCATAGAGGCGCATCCGCCATATCCTTTTTCTCAGGGCTTAAGCAGAACCGACACCTTCGGCACAGCCGTCGGCGGTGGCGGGTTGGTTGACGTGGGGCTGGGCAAGTTGGGCAAGGCCGGTTGCATGCTCAGCCCTTGCCGATCAAACTCGAGCTGTTGCTTATAGGTGGCGTAGTTGACCATCCGCACCATCTTGGCCACGTTGTCATTAAGGTAGTTGGCCCGATAGGCCTCCACCGAATCGGCTTCCGTAGCCTGGCGCCAGCTTTCCATCAACCGCTCAATCCCCAGGGCATCGTTTCGGGCCACCTCCAGGTAATAATGGGCATCGGTGCGCGACAACGAGGGCTTGGACAACGCATTGAGGGCTTCATCGACAGCAACCAGCTTATGCTGTATTTCGTACAGCACCTCGTAGTTGGTGTCCTGGTCCTTGGCTTTCAAGAGGTTGTTGACCATCGCCAGCACCTCCTTAGTCAGTTGACGGCTGGCCAGCAGGGGCTTGCGGTGGGGCGAAATGACGTTTTTCTCCAGATAGGGCCCCGACTGCACCAGGTATTGGGTATCCGGGCCAAAGTGGGCGTAGGCAAACAAGGCGGTCCCCAACAGGCCCTTGTCGCGAATCATCTCCATCTTGTCCACCAGCTCGACGGCATTAAGCTTGAGCAACGATAAGCCAGGGTAGACCAGCACCTTGTCGCCCCCCACCTGGTGCACGTAGTCGACCAGCCCGACCAATGAATGGGCACTGTTGCTGTAGGCCATCGGGTTGAGGGTTTCAACCCACCCTTTGCGCACCCAGGTTTCCCAATCCTGCTGGATCATCTGCATCCGCTTATGCCGGTGCATCGGAAAAACAGCCGCCGACAGCTTCAAGTCGGGCTTGATTTGCCTGAGATGGGCACTGAGCTCCTTGACAAACGTGGTCACCTGGAAGGCCTTCCATGCCTGCCATGCCTGGAAACCGGATGTCCCCACGTAATCGCTCATGCCGGTTTCGGCCGAGTAGCGGGTGCGGCTCACATGCTCGTAACCGACGTAATGGCCCGGTTTCTGGAACGGGTAGCGAATGTAGTCCAACTGCAGGCCATCCACATCGTAGTTCTGGACCACCTCGGAAAACAGCGTGGTAAGAAATTGCCGGGCTTTTCGGCTGGCCGGACTCAGCCAATACTCGAATTGGCCGGGCAAGACCAGTTCGCCGCTAGGGCCGCGCAGGGCCGCCGACATTAGGTCGGGGCGGGTACTGAGGATTGGCCCGGGATAACTGTCGGGTAAATCCAACAGGCGGTTATGACGGGTGTTGCCCACGGCAAACACCCACACCCAAGCATGCAGCTCGACGTTCTGCTTGTGGGCTTCGTCCACGGCAATTTGCAATGGATCCCAACCCAGCGTTTGCGGGTTTTGCTGGGTAACGTGGCTGGGATAAATCGGGTACCCGGCATTGACCGTTTCAAAATAAATGACGTTGAACCCACTTTTGGCAATGCGGCGGATTAAAGCCCGCAAAGCCTCTGGCCCGCCGGCATCGATAATACTGCCCCGGTCCAGCCAAATACAGCGACCCTCAACATGGCTGCTCGGCACCTTGTCAAACAACACACCTATCAGTGACGAACGGGCATTGTTAAGGGAAACCAGGGCTTCGGTATAACGCTGGTCAAACCATGCCGTCTCAAACATGCTCTTGTTGTCACGCGATACGTCAATGGCCTGGGCAATGTCATTGGCCCGCGGGCTGTTCTGGGGGTATTTGGCACTCAGGGCTTCGACGGTATCGCGCAGCTTGTAATATTCGCGCATCCGCTGGTTGTAAAAATCGGCCATGGCGGTCCGGTTGTCTTTGGTCCACTTGGGCCGAAACCCCTCGGGGCGATCTTCTTCCCCTTCAAAGGAGTAAAGGAAATCGGGGTAGCTTTCGGAGCCAGCCGCCGTCTTGGCCTTGGCTGCAGGCGGAGCCGCAACCGTGTCGGGCATCTGGGTTTGTGTTGGAGCAGGCGTTGAAATGGGAATGGATGGCGGTGACGGCGGTGGAGCCGTAACGGTCGTTGAAGGGGTATCGTAATGCCGTTGGGCATAAGGCGGCGGCTTAAGCGTCTGCTTCAGATACGGCGAAGCGGGATCTTCGGCAGTTTGGGGCTGTAACTTGCTGCCATAGGGTTTGTCGTCCAGCCGGGGTTTTTCAATGGGTTGCGACAGCGTCATTTGAATCTCTCGGTGAAACGGGGAATGGCGATCGCTGGCACTGTCGGCAGCCAATTGGCTTTCGGCCCGCACATCGGAAACCGTCATATGCTTAATCGAGTCCCACGAATGGTTGACGGTTTGCTGGGGCACCGTCAATTCGGGCTGAGATTGGCCCTGCGTCGGCGACCCGGCATGGTCCAACACCGACACCAGCTCCTGGGCCGAGCAGCCAATGGCCAAGTTGGTAGTCAACAACAATTGGTGGGCTCGGCTTGGGGCATGGGCACTCTTAACCACCACGGGGCTGGCCTGGTTCAGGTAAGCCACCACCTGCCCGGCCGGAGTGGTTTGCGGATTGGTACGATACACGGAAACACCGGCCGGAATAATGCACTGGTTGGAGGGTGTCGGATCGGCAACAGTAACCGAGAGCTGTCGGGTCGTAATGTAGCTGCCCGTCACGTCAAACCCTTGGCCCTTGAAAAACGCCTGCATGGCCGGGGTCAGCTCAAAATCGGCTGGTATCATAACAAACTGGGGCCCTTGGGCCTTTTGAATCAAGGCTTCAACCTGTTCAAAGGTTTTTTGGGTGGTATAGCGGTCAAACACCACCAAGACCCTGTCGAGGTTCCCGTCAAGGTCCTGGCCGTCCTGAATCATTGAATAATATGGGTCGAGCTGTTTTAATACAGTTAAAAGCGGCTGAATATCTTGACGGTGCGACATCTCCTTGGAAGGCAAATAGATGCCATAGCGCTTGGCCGGGACCGCCTCAGACGCCGATGCCGCTTGGACAGGCACCGACCACAATAGCCCCTGGCCCTGGGTCAAGCAAAGCAAACACAATACCAGGGCACACCAGGTTTTGAACCCGGCCCCCAACAACTTCTGGAAACCCGACATTCCCATCTCCTTTATATTGATCCGGCCATCAGGCCGCTTAAAATTACCCGTATCGTAAAAAGCTAGGCTCGTCCGCATGGTGTATACCGCATCCCGTCTAAAGGCTAATTCCATAAAACATCAAGCGCGTTTGCCTCTGGGGTGTAACAACCGCTTTTGGTGGCCCAGTGCGGTTCAAAGGGTGGAGTTCCGTCATTAATGACCCAAGAAGCCATCCAACTACTGACCAACCCCGACAAGGATACGCTGGTTCGTTTAAATGCCTTGTACGAAATTGTGCAGGAGTTTGAACCTACTCATTTTTCACTATTGGAAGGGATTTTACAAGACACTGACGAACATCCCGATGTTCGCAGCGCCGTGGCGCTGGCTTTGGGCAAAGTTGGCGGGCAACAGGCGTTTAATATCCTGAAGGGATTTGAGCATGAAGCCGACATTACCGTCAAAAACCATGTCATCCAGGGCCTGGGCATGACCGGGGAAACCGACGCACTGCCTATCTTGGTTAATGCCCTGTGGGACAGCAACAACCATGTTTTTGCCAGTGCCACCAACGGCCTGAGCCTGTTTGGGCAACGGGCCACCTCCGTGCTGATTGAACTGCTGGATGCCGACAAAGAGGATATTCGCTGTGTGGCCGCGTGGCGGCTGGGCGAACTGGAAGTCCGAGAGGCGGTCAACCCCCTGCTGGCCACCCTGGCGGAAGAAAAAGACCCGGAAGTGATTGCCTTGTGCGTATGGGCCCTAGGGGAAATCGGGGTTTACAGCGACGAGGTCATGACGCAACTCAATGCCTGGCGCGACAACCAAAACCCGGATATTTACAAGCGGGCCAACGACGCCATACACAAGATTGCCCGACACATTAATTAAACCAGGCAAACCCTCCGAATCGCACGCCTGGGCGGTTATGAACCGTGCCTTAATGTTTTTTTTTGTCAACAAAGCACCACGCCATTGTTTTTAAACAAATGTGGACGATAGTTAGAAAAGTCAATTGAGTGTAGGGCAATGCAGACAACGCCTGAATGGGGTCTGTATTGGCATTGGAGGACAACTACTTATGTGCTTAAAGTTAAAAGCATGTTTTAAAGGGTTTAGCCGTTGTTGCAAAAAAGCTTGCGGCGGGTTCCGTTTCGGTTTTAAAGCCGGCGGTTGCGGTTTTAAATTAGGGGTTCGTTTTGGCGGCGGTGGCTGCGGTGGTGGGGGCTGCAAACCCCGGTGCTGCAAACCCCGGTGTGGCAGACCTCGGTGCTGCCCAAAACCTTGCGGCAGACCGTGCCAAAGACCGTGCCGTAGACCGTGCCAGAGTCCGTGCAGCGGACCACCCCCGTGCGGCGGCGGCGGCGGCGGTGGCTGCGGCTTGCTGAAAAAGATCATGCAAATGATCAAACGTTTTCTTGGCGGTGGCGGCGGTTGCCAAAACAGCGGTGGCGGTTGCCAAAGCAGCTTCCGGCTAAGAATGAATTTCTAGCCTATCGGCAAAATTTTTATCCGTTTAAGACGGTGTGTCCCAACCAAGCGTTTGGGGCACACCGTTTTGCTATTTTCCCTCTCCCTCTCCATCACGGCTACCCAGTCATTCGGCCTATCAACACATCGATGCCCTATACATTTTCTTAAGGCACAAACCCGTTCCATCTTTGTTTTTAGATAACCAAGGCTTACTATTTATCTTTCCCTATTTGAATTACACGAAACCATAGTAACGATGGTGTTGAGACAAAGATAATAGTGGTGTTGAACAACCAGCAGCCATGATGGCAGCGGTTATAACTGAGTGGATATTTGGACACAACATTGGGTAGTGGAGGCAACGTTAAACCATGACTTGTGGCGTTAGTTTAAGTATAAAGGCCAGTACAACCTGCGGTAGCTCCTGTGCAAGGCCTTGTGGCAGCCCCTGTGGCAAGCCCAGCGGTTTCAGTTTAAGCTTTGGCGGCGGCAAACCCAAAAAATGCCGCAAGCACAAATGCGGTAAACGCGGGTGCAACAAACAGGGCAATGGCATGAGTATCCGCATGAAGATCAAGTACCACCAGGGGCAATGCCAGCAACTGGTCATGAGCTTCAAGCAAAAAGCCGGCGGGATGTTCATGAAAATGAAGGCATCGTTCAACAACGGCTGCCAAAGCATCAAAATGAAACTCAAGTTTCACCTGAACCAGTGCAAAAACCTGAAAAGCAAATTACAGTTTAATTTCAGCACATGCTAAGCCACTCTGTAATTTTCGGGTAAACCAGTTTCAGGAAAAGTATTCACAGCAGGCCTGTGTCCGACCTATCGGATGCAGGCCTGTTTGTTCTGTCCCCCCAACCTAAAGCCTCCAACGTAAAAGCCCCCAAAGACGGCCTCTAAAAAAACCACCACCGGGCTTCGTGCCACGTCATACAGGCTTTTTAAAAGAAACCCGTGCTTAGTTATCCCCCTTCATCGAATACGCCCGACTACGGCAACCACAAGCCAGGGGGCTGTTTACACTTTTATTTCCACCACCCTTTCTCCTCCCCTTCCTCCCCAAACCCTTCTAGTAAACCCTTGCCTACTGGCTGTTTTGGAGCAATTGACCCCAACCGCCTGTTTAGATTCTTTTAAGGCACAGCATGGCCCACGACCGTTTTTATACGTACATGGAGACCTTTTGACAGACGGTAACGTAACGGGACCAGTCAAGTCACTTTTGGTGAACGGTATAAATTCCTTCTGATTTAAACACACGTTTTAGACCCGATTTGATGGACGACGATTTACGAATCTAGACGTGGTGTGATGGTAACAACGGCTAGGGAGGTACGGTGTATGACGGCATGTTTTAGTATGAAACTAAGGTTTGGTTGCGGCGGAGGCGGCGGCGGGTGCTGCAAGCCCAAATGCGGCGGCGGGGGCGGCGGCGGATGCTTTAAAATGAGACTTGGCGGCGGCGGGGGCGGCGGATGCTGCAAGCCCAAATGCGGCGGCGGCGGAGGGGGCGGTTTCAAAATGAAGCTGCGCTTCGGCGGCGGTGGTAAACCGTGCGGCGGTGGCAAACCGTGCGGGGGCGGCAGCCCTTGTGGCGGACCTCCCCAATGTGGCGGCGGCGGTGGCGGCGGCTGCGGGGGCGGCGGCGGTATTCAAAAACTGCTGAAAATGCTGATGAAATTTTTGAAAAAAATGGGCAAGAAAAAATGCTGCTGCTAAGCAGCCATGCCCAATAACATGGGCGTATTCATTGCACCGTAAAATTCTTATTAAAGCCGTGATGGAAAAGCGAACCCGGTTCCCCCGAGAACCCAGGGTTCGCTTTTCACTTGGGCCGTCTTAATGCTTTTTTAAGGCACCGATTTCCAAAAATTTGTTTTAATAAGCTTATATAGGGAACACTCTATTTAGGATGCGTGTATGTCGAACCATTACCCGAACCCACATGCCAGACGGCCGGTTCCCCGGCTTCCCCAAAGCCAGGCTTCCGATTGCCTGATTACCGGCACCGCCGTTCGGATTATCCAGCTTATTTGCGAACCGTGGTTTCCCAACGGAAGGCTACCCTTTTAAGGGTTAACCCAAAAAGAAGCCCGTATAAAACGATAAACCCTTAAGCAGGGACCTTTAAGCGGGGACCTTTAAGCGGGGACCATGGCCTTGAGGGTTTCGACGTTCCGGGCCACGTCCTCAACCGAGACGTTCAGCTGGGTTTTTTCCGCGTCCGTCAGGGTAATTTCGACGACTTCTTCCAGGCCGTTGGCACCCAGCTTGGCTGGGACCCCTACGTACAGGTTGTTCACGCCGTACTGCCCCTGCAGGTAGACCGAGCAGGGCAAAATCTTCTTTTTGTTGCGCACAATGGATTCAATCATCTCAACCACCGAAGCACTGGGGGCATAGAAGGCCGAACCGGTTTTCAGGTATTTCACGATTTCGGCCCCACCGTTGCGGGCCCGGTCGACAATGGCATCAATCGTGGGCTGATCCAGCAATTCGGTAATGGGGATACCCGCCACATTGGTATAGCGGACCAGCGGCACCATCGTATCGCCATGGCCGCCCAGCACAAACGCCTGTACCTGCTCAACGGAGGCATCCACCGCCTCGGCAATAAACGTACGGAACCGAGCCGTATCGAGCACCCCGGCCATACCAATGACCCGGTTGCTGGGGAAACCCGTCACCTGAAGGGCCACATGACACATAGCGTCCAGGGGATTGGACACCACGATGACAAACGCATTCGGGGCAACCCGCTTAATTTCGGTGCACACACTGGTCATGATCTTGGCATTGGCATCGAGCAAGTCATCGCGACTCATCCCCGGCTTGCGGGGCATGCCGGCCGTAATCACAACAATATCAGCGCCTTGAACAGGGTCGTACGTATTGGAACCGGTCACCCGGGTATCGTAGCCATATACCGGGCCACTTTCGGCAATATCCAAGGCTTTGCCTTGCGGCACACCCTCGACAATATCAACCAGCACCACTTCCTGGCACAGGGCTTTTTCAGCCAACCGCTGAGCCGTGGTTGCGCCCACGTTACCGGCACCGACAACGGCAATTTTTTTAGGTAGAGACAGAGACATCAGCCATCAATCCTTATCTATTCGCTATGGTTCCCTTATTGTGGCACCGACAGCGTATTTTTAAAAGCCACCCGAATGCGCGACACCGGCATAAGGGGCAACGGGTTGATGAGCGAAATCGGCAGCTTGAACCGGCAAAGTACCCCCAAGTTGGCGAGCCAATGACAATGCCTGCCGACGGGCCCAGGCATCAATCTCCATGATAGTCTCCAACGAGGGGCTCGGATAGTCGTGGGCCGGAAAGTTGCACATGACCTGCTCAATAAGGGGCGCAATCGCCGTAAAGGGTAGTTGATGCGCCAAGAACAACTCAACAGCCACTTCATCGGCAGCGTTGAGCACCACGGGCAGGCCACCCCCTTCCTCGCCAGCCCATTTGGCCAAGCGCAAACACGGAAACCGGTTATCGTCAGCCGGGTAAAACGTCAGCTGGCTCAACCGGGTCAAATCCAGGTGGACCTGTTCCTGGTTGTCTTCATCCAGCGCCCAGCGCGTCGGATAGCTCAGCCCGTACTGAATGGGCACGCGCATGTCGGGCTGGCCCATCTGGGCCAACAAGGCACCGTCCTTAAACGCCACGGCACTGTGCACGATACTCTGGGGATGAATGACCGGCTCGATGCGGGACAGGGGCATATTAAACAACACACTGGCTTCAATACACTCAAACCCCTTGTTCATCATCGTGGCCGAATCAATGGTTACCTTCGGCCCCATTTGCCAGGTGGGATGGTTCAAAGCAGCTTCCACCGTCACCTCGCGCAACTGCTCAAGGGGCGTGTTCCAGAAGGGCCCGCCGGAAGCCGTGATATATATGGTTTTTACCTCGTTGTCTGCCGACCAGCAACTTTGCAGGCACTGGAAGATGGCCGAATGCTCGCTATCAAGCGGCACAATCTGCGACAGGTAGGGGGCCACCAGATGACCGGCCACCACAAAGGTTTCCTTGTTGGCCGTCAACACGCGCTTGCCGGTTTGCAACGCCTTAAGCGTCGGCTTAAGGCCGGCATACCCCACAATGCCCACAATCACAATATCAATGTCGGCTACCCCGCACAGGGTTTCCAGTCCGGCTTCACCCAACAGCCAGTGAGGCTGGTTGTCGTGTTTGGCCGTCAGCGATTGCAGGCGGTTGTAATGATCATCGCTACCCGCCACCGCCCAGCGGGGTTTGACCTGGGCCAACTGCCGGGCAAACCCGTCGGTGTTGCTATGGCATGTAAGGGCCACCACCTCGAAGCGATCGGGCCAGCGCGACAGCACGTCGAGAGCCTGGCGTCCAATTGACCCCGTTGATCCCAGTACCGCAACCCGTTTCCTTACCACAACCCGTACCCCTTACCGATTATCTGTAGACTTAGGCGTCGTCTGGGGCGGGGCAATGGTGCGCACATGCAACTCCAGAAGCTGTTCCAAATCGACCTTGCCGGGGGCCTGGGTCATCAGGCACATGGCCTGGTTGGTTTTGGGGAAGGCAATCACATCGCGAATACTGGGGCAGTTGCACAGCATCGCCACAATGCGATCAAGCCCGAGGGCCAACCCGCCGTGAGGCGGTACACCGTATTGAAAGGCATCGAGCAGGAAGCCGAACTTGCGCTGAATATCATCGGCACTGAGCCCCAGCAGCTCGAAAATTTGTTGCTGCAACTCGCGGTTATGGATCCGGATGCTGCCGCCACCGATTTCCTCGCCGTTATAAACAATGTCGTAGGCCTGGGCCGTCACTTCGTCCGGCACGGCATGGAGCTTGTCGAGCTGCTCGATGTTGGGGGAAGTAAACGGGTGGTGCATCGGGCTCAGGGCCCCGTTGTCCCCACGCTCGAACATCGGGAAGTTGACCACCCACAACAAGTGGTGCTGGCTCGTGTCAATCAGCTTGTGCTTGTGAGCCAGATGCAAGCGCAGGCGTCCCAGCAGCTTGTTGGCCGTATTGGCGGCATCCGCCACAAAAAAGACCGTGTCCCCTGGCTTGGCCGAAGCGGTCTGTTGAATGGCCGCCAGCTCGTCGTCATTAAAAAACTTGGTAATGGGCGATTTAAGGCCTTCGTCGGTATACACGATATAGGCCAGGCCCTTGGCACCCCACTTCTGGGCCAGGGCAATCAGGTCGTCATACTCCTTGCGGCTGTAGTTTTCCGTACCGCCCAGGCATAGGCCCTTAACCACGCCACCGTCCTGAACCACCGAAGCAAAGGCCTTGAATCCGCAAGCCTTCATCACCTCGCTAAAGTCAATCAGCTCCAGGCCAAACCGGGTATCGGGCTTATCCGATCCGTAGCGCCCCATAGCCTCGGCATAGCACATCCGGCGGAAGGGAGTCGCCACCTCGATGCCGGCCTGGGCAAACATGGTCGTCAGCAGGCCTTCGGTCAGGGCAATCACATCGTCCTGACGGACAAACGCCATTTCCAAATCCACCTGGGTAAACTCCGGCTGGCGGTCGGCCCGCAAGTCCTCGTCACGGAAGCAGCGGGCAATCTGGTAGTAGCGCTCCATGCCACTGAGCATCAAAATCTGTTTGTAAATTTGCGGCGACTGGGGCAGGGCAAAAAAGTGCTCGGGGTGCACCCGGCTCGGCACCAGGTAATCGCGGGCCCCTTCGGGGGTGGTTTTAATGAGAATCGGGGTCTCGATTTCCAGGAAACCCTGTGTGTCGAGATAGGTCCGGGCCGCATTGGTAATTTTATGGCGCAACTGAATATTGTGCTGCATCTGCGGGCTGCGCAAATCCAGGTAGCGGTATTTCAGGCGAATCGACTCGTCCACCTCGTGGGCGTTTTCCGGCAGAAACGGCGGTGTTTTGGCCTGGCTAACCACCGACACCCGGGTCGGGTAAATCTCGATGCTGCCCGTAGCGAGTTTGGGGTTAATGGTATCGTCGGGCCGTTTGGACACGGGCCCGGTGGCACTAATCACGTCTTCGCTGCGCAGGGCGGCCAGCACATCATGGACTTCGGCGTTTTTCTGCGGATCGGCCACCAGCTGGATCAGCCCGCTGCGATCGCGCACCTCAATGAAGATAATGCCCCCCAGATCCCGCCGGGCCGACACCCAGCCGTTAACCGTAATCGGCTGGCCCAGATGATGCTCGGCAATTTCGCCGCAAAACTGGGTACGGGGTTCAAAGGCCAGTTGCTGGGCCAGTTGCGTGGGGTCTTGAACAGGTTCAGTCACAGTCATATTAACGCCATCAGAGCACGGTCAACGCCAAACACCCCCGCAAATGACAGGGGCTCCCTATCCTAGCAAGAACACAGGCCAAATGATATACAGAATAGGTGCCAACACCGGCACACGCTTAAGCGCTCCCTAAACCCGATAAGTCTACGGTTTTGTGGACGAAACGGGGCTGGCAACTTCGCTGGTGGTCACCTGCTGGCCTTCCTCGAAGGTCTGGGGCAGCCCCATGGCCGCACGGATAAGGCCCTGAAACAGCGGATGCGACTTGCCGGGACGGGATAAAAACTCGGGATGAAACTGGCATCCAATAAAATACTTGTGTTGGGGCAGCTCAACCACCTCAACCAGCTTGCGATCGGGCGAGGTGCCGCTAATAATCAGCCCTGCGTCAATCAGCATCTGGCGGTAATCGTTGTTAAACTCGTACCGGTGGCGGTGACGTTCCATCACCACATCGCTGTGCCCTTCGGCCGCATACAGCTTCTCGGTCAACGACCCCTTGGTCAGGTGGCAGGGGTATTGGCCCAGGCGCATGGTGCCGCCGAGATCGGAAATGGATTTCTGGTGATCCATCAGGTCAATCACGAGGTGCGGGGCCGTGTCCTCAAACTCGCCGCTATGGGCCCCGTTAAGCTGGGCCACATGGCGGGCAAACTCGATGACGGCACACTGCATGCCCAGGCACAAGCCCAGGAAAGGCAGGTTGTGCTCGCGGGCATATTGAATGACGTTAATCTTGCCCTCGATACCCCGGTTGCCAAACCCGCCCGGAACCACCACACCATCCACCCCGGCCAGTTTGGCCTGGGCATCGGCCAACGTGGCACAGGTTTCCGTATCCACCCAGTGGATATTGACCCGGGCATCATTCTGGGCGGCGGCATGCTTGAGCGATTCAATCACCGACAGGTAGGCATCGGACAGGCCGGTATACTTGCCGGCCAAGGCAATGTTGACGGTTTTGGAAGGGTTCTTCAAGGATTGCACCAAGGCCTTCCAGCTCTTGAGGTCGGGCTCGGGACTGTCGACATTCAGCTTTTCCAACACCCGGTGGGCCAGGCCCTCTTTTTCCATGGCCAGCGGCACCTCGTAAATCGAATCCAGGTCCACGCACTGGATAACCGATTCGGGATCGACGTTGGTAAACTGGGCCAGCTTGCGCCGGTGGGTTTCTTCCAGCTCTACCTCGCTGCGGCACACCAGGATGTCGGGCTGGATACCCACGTTGCGCAGCATGTTAACGCTGTGTTGGGACGGCTTGGTTTTTACCTCGCCGGCAGCCTTCAGGTATGGCACCAGGGTGACATGGATAAAGCAGGCGTTCTTCGTGCCCACGTCATACCGGAACTGCCGAACCGCCTCGACAAAGGGCAGCCCCTCAATGTCGCCAATGGTACCCCCGATCTCGCAAATCAGGAACTGGGGGGCCAGGCAATTGGCCACTTCCTTGATGGCATTCTTAATCTCGTCGGTAATATGGGGAATGGTTTGCACCGTCGCCCCCAGGTAGTCACCGCGACGCTCCTTGTTAATGACGTTGGAATAGATACGGCCCGAGGTGATGTTGTTGAGGCTCGTCAGGTTCGTATCGATAAAGCGTTCGTAATGGCCCAGGTCCAGGTCCGTCTCGGCCCCGTCGTTGGTTACAAACACCTCGCCATGCTGAAACGGGCTCATGGTGCCCGGATCGACGTTAATGTAAGGATCAAACTTGATAATGCTGACGCTGTAACCCCGGCTGCGCAACAAACGCCCCAGGGAAGCGGCCACAATGCCCTTGCCCAGGGAGCTGACAACCCCGCCGGTGACAAATACGAATTTTGTGGACTGACTCATCATCGGGGGCGCCTTCTAACCTCTAGTCTAGAATTTTGGGAACACGGAAGAACTGACCGTCCACTTCCGGCGCGTTACGCATCAAGTGGGCCCGATCGTACACATGGCGCTGCTCGTCGGCACGATACAGGGCGGGCTGACTGGTTTGGGGCGTATCACTAACACCTTCCAAATCCAGTTCGTTGAGGGTCTCAACCAGGCCCAGAATGTTGGACAGATCCGTGGCCAACTGCTGGACTTCGGCGTCGTCAAGCTCCAGCCGGGCCAGTTTGGCCACGTGCTTGACGTCATCTTGACTTATGCTGGCATGGGTCATTGGGGGGCGGGTCGCGTCGGCTCAAGGTAATGGTTGTATTATCACAGCAAGCGGTCATCGGGAAACCGCTCCTTAAATTTTACGAGAAGCCTTCCCGCCACGCAACCGTCACGACCGGGCGGGACAACAAAAACGATACAATCGCCCTAGGCCGCCATGCCAAACATTTCGGCATCAATCCAGTCGGCCGGCTTCAGGATTTTGTACAGCTCATGCTCGAGGTTAAACCGGGCCTTCTTGCGATCGGTTTGCGAAATGGACTGTTTTTTAAACAGTTCATCAAAAATCTGGTCCGTCAGCGTCGTCATGTTCTTGCGGGCCCGCAGCAGCTTGGTCAGGTAAGCCCGAGCCGGTTGGTATTTCACCTCTTGCGACAGCTTCTTGACCTCGCGCTTAAACGCTTCGGCGGCCTTGGCAGATTTTTCCTCCAGCTCGGCTATCTTCTGGCGCACCTTGTGCCGTTCCTGATCGAGATAGGCCAGGTTGCTGTTAATTTGCCGGATCTCCTGTTCAAACGCACGCCGATCCTCCTCGCTCAGGGTATTCCGCTTGTCGGCCCGGGCCTTGGCGTATTCTTCTTCCGTTTCCGTCAGCTCCTTGCTTTCAGCCTCGATTTTCTTGTCGAAGGACTTTTCCTCGCCACGCTTGGCCTTAATCATCAGCTCGCGGTTCTGTACCTCGGCGGATTTTTCAAACATGTGCTTAAGCACATGTTTGACGTCCTGCTGGATCCCCTTGAACGCCATTTGTTCCGGCTTGCTGTAGTCAAGCTTGACGTGGAACCACCCATGGTTGAAGGCATGAGGAGCCATCTGGCCATCCGAGCGTCGAAAGTGATTCAAGATGAACCCCATTTCCGGGATACGGAAAAACAGCAGTTGCTGAAAACTCTGGGCATCCAGGCCATCGAGTTCCTTGCCCAAGGCGTCGGCCTTCAGGTTCTCCTGGTCCTCATACTCAAAGTAGTAGGGCATAACCTTGCGCAGTTTGCTCCAGGCATGGCGCACATCGGCCTCACTAATCCGCTGGCCTTCCTCGCTAATGGGGTTGATAACCTTCTCGTCGGACAGCCGGACCATGCTGCGCAGAATATACATCAGGAAGTCCGGTATACGAGTCATAGCCGTGCCATGGCCGGCAGAGACCATAGCATCGGTTTTCTCTTCCTCTTGGTCCATGACGGTTTTCTTGTCCGTAAAAATCTCCTCGTTCAGCAGCTCCAGGGCACGGTACTTGTCGATACCGTCGCCCAGGTTACGAATGGCCTTAAGGGTCTGGGTTTCATCCACTTCAAGACGGGCCTGGCCTTTCACCATACGCCAACGCGCCTCGCCTTCCATGTTGCCGGGGCGTTCGCCGACAAACTTGGTTTGCCAACCGTTGGGTTGCCCGGCCTGCTGCTCAAACAACTTGGCGTTGTAGCCAGGGCCGTACAAGCTGGCATAGAAAGGATTATCGCCAACGTACTTCAGGTATTCGCGGTACAAGGTGGTCAGGCTTTGGTGGGCCTGCTTGTTCAAGATACCCACCCGGCCAAAATCCAGAATACCCGGCGTGCTCATCAGGTTCCCCTCATGCGGGTCGCCATACACCGTATCCCAGATCCCCATCAGCGACATCAACAGGGAAGGCCCCATGGCATGGATGGCGGCCACCTTCTCCTGCTTCGACGCCTTGGCCAGCGCCTGGCCGGGCATAAAACTTTCCACCGACCCCACGGCATCCAGAAAAAGAACTTCCGGGGTTTTTACCGCGCCGCCGGTAACCGCAGCCAGGTGTTTGTTCAGGCGGGTTACAAATTCCTGCTCGCCATAGGGGTTTACTTCCTGGCGGTAGGCCTCGATGTGTTTTTCCACCCCATGCTGAACCTCGGCCTGCATGTCCAGGCCGGTCTTGAAGGTCAGCAAGAACTCGGCAAAGCGCTTGTACTGCTCCAGATAGTTGTTGGGGTCCCCCGGTTCCAGCGCAAGGCCATTGACGGCCGCTACCACATCGGGTCGGTTCAACTTAACCACCACCTTGTCACCACCCTCGGTCGTAGCAATAAACCCGGCGCGCATTGATCCCCGGCTAATGGGGGTTTCAATGGCCACCAGCTTCTTGCCTTCCGGCGCCACTTTGTTATAGCCGGCCTTCAGGTGGTTAAACCCCGACTCGATTTGATCGGGGGTTAGCTGCGGCACCTCGTTCAGGGTCCGGTCCACAAAGTTTTTCAGGGGACGGATAAACAGCAAGTCGTTTCGTTCCGCCTTTAGGTGGGCCAAATGCTGCTTGTCCCACTCAATCTCGCGCAGTTTTTCCTCGCGTTCCTTTCGTTCCTTTTCCAGAGCAATCTTGCGATCCCGATCGCTCATGGCGGCCAGTTCCTTGCGCCGCTTGCGCGCCTTTTCTTTTTCCTCGTCCGTCAACCCCTCCTCTTTAGGCGTAAGCTCGGCTTGGCGATCCTCGATGTCGCTTTCACGCTTGCGGATGTCCACGTCCCTCTTCTCAATACGCGCGTCGAGTTGTTCGATACTCAATTTCTCGATTTGCATGGCCAGGGTCTGGAAATGCTTGACCACGGGAAACCCCACCAGGGTAGACAGCCGGAGCCAAACCAGGCCAGGATCCTTGTAGTTTTTGTAGTCCTTGGCAAACCCGTCCGGCGACTTGATGTAATTCAGCACGTCGCTTCGCGACGGTTCGGGCAAATACTGGCGCACCCCGCGCATCAGCTCGTTAATCAGCTTAAGCTGAACCTGCTGTTGCTTAAGCCACACCGCCTGCAACTGGGCTTGCTTTTCAATTTGACCAGCCGGGTTATTGAGCCAGGATCCCCAGCTTTGGTTATTAATGCGGTTAATCTCGGTTTTCAGCTTGCCCGTATCCGCTTCGTAATCGGCCAGGGTGTAGTTAACCACCACCCCCGACTTCGCCTGGGCGGCGGCATTTTTTTCGGCCAGCGTCAGTTCGCGGGGTGTCTCCTCTACAGGCGAGGTGCCGTCCGTCTGCTGGGCGGCCCTATTTTTTGAGTTTTGCCTGGTTTTTTGGGTTTCTTGGGTTTTTTGGGCTTGTTGGGGCTGCTGGTTCTTTTTCTTACGCTTGGGCACCGGCCCTCGGCCAAAGAGAACTTGGTCGCCTCCGTGCAGGCTCCCCAGGGTACTGCTATAGGACAAACTACCCGGCCGACCTGCCGTAACCGGTGTCACCCCCGCCGGGGCCGGGCCGCCCAAAGACCCCGCCACAGGCGTTGTTTTGGAAAAATTATAACCAGGGGGCAGTGGGGCAATCATGGGTGGGATGAACGAAACCTTAAAACAGAACGGGCAATGAGGCACAGGCCCAGTCGAGTCGTTGGTGGGGAAGCAAGAAGAGACGCAAAAAAAGCGGCTAAGGGATTTTAGGGAAAGCGGATCCCCAAGGGGTCGGACAGGGAAATAAGCTATTCCCTGCCTAAATAAACCCACTCAAGCCCACCATGTGCGCCGTGTATTACCCACTGGACCCCAACTTCATAAAGCTGTTACATTGAAGACTGCGTCTGAATGATAGCAGGCGATGGCAACTGCCCGCCTATAACGCGTCTATCACCCCCCTATAACGCACCTATCAATAGTCAACCCATGGCCGGTCGACGGTTTTATTTCATCCCCACCTGCGCCACTCCCCTTCTCTCGTCCACGTCAACCGCCTGTTGGGCCGTTTCCCAAGTCACATAAATACACCCCCCCTCTCCCCCTCTCATGCGTCTAGCCCCCCTAACCCCCTCCCCCCT
>JAGQHJ010000024.1 GCA_020431915.1 Cyanobacteria bacterium HKST-UBA04
GGGCCTTGCACTCTTTGGGGGATGCCCGCAACAAGTTTGAAGCCCAGGTGGCCCTCAACATTATTGTGGTGGTGGTGGAGCACTATTTTGAAAGCCGCCTGAAGCCGGTTTCGGGGCCACCCGAAATTCACACCGATGCCCTTAACCCGTCGGTGCCGATGGTTGGTTCACCCGAGCAACAGGGGATGCAGCGGCAATGGTACGATATCCAGCAATCTTTGAAGTCGGCCCTGCAACTGGTGGCCGATGCCCCCGATGATACCGAGGGTCACGTCATCCCCATGATCCACCAGATGGTCAAATCCACGCTGATGGCTCCCTAACCACCCCCCGGCTTGTTACAAAACGCGCTGTTTGGCTGTGTTTGGCTGGCACCGACCCCGTGTTGGTGTTACAACAGTCAGTACAATTGTGGGTGAATGATGTGGAGATGTTTAAGCGATGCGACTTTCGGCCGTTCAGTTTGGTCAGATTTATGCCTTTGGTTTTCAGAATACCCAGCGTGGGCACCAGGCCCACCAGACCACGGTGCACGACGCCTTTGGGCCGGCCACCCAGGTGGCTGAGGATGGCAGCGTAACCCTGCCCAAGTCGCCTGCCCTTGATGCGCTGCAAGCCCGGTTGGCGGCGTTGTTTACAGATGGCTTTCGGTTTGTGGCCAACCCAACGACGCCCGATGGCCAGGCGCCGTTGGTTTTGCTGACCAACGAGGGCAGTTCGCGCCATGCGGCCAACCACGGCCGCTCTGGTAACCCATCGGCGACGCTGTATGACGCGTATCTTCAAAAAGCCACGCCCAGACTGTTCCGGTGGCAGGACCAGACCCTCCATGAGGACAGCCCTGCACCCACCCCGACAACAACAGCCCCCTCGGCTGAAGCGGGTGCGCCCCCACCCGAGGAGCCACCGGTAATGACGGCGGCTGACTTTGACGGTCTTGTAATAGCCGGTAATGATGAGACACCTAATGCTTCGCCCGATTCAACTGATTCCGCCAATCCCGCCAACGACGCCTAGACGGCTTGTGAGTGTTTCAAGTGAGGGGTCCCATCATGGTTCCCCGCTCCGGCAAGCGGCCTTCGGGGCCATTTACAAGCTGAACCTGCGCGTGGTTGACCCCAGCCAGCCAACAGCCTCCCCGACGCCCTCGAGCTACATGTCGGAGGTCGTGGATATTTTTGGCACGGCGTTTTCCTTAGCCGACCGTGGCTCGGATGCGGGCCGGGTGACGGTGCACACCGATCGGCACCCGATGTTTACGGCCTTGAGCCAATACGTGTTTGAGCACTTGACGGGGTCAGACTATAAGTTTGGGTTTTTCAGCAACCCAGAAGCCCTGGGCTATGGCGACACGTATATCCTGACCAACCAAACCGATACCGATTTGGATCAGTTTGGGCGCACCCATACCAGCACGGCCTTTAACCGCTATGCCCAGCAGGGCCAGCCCTTGTACTTTGACTGGAATGTGGCGACACAAACCTTTGATGTGCGGTCGAAACTGGGGGAAACCGCTTAGGGTTTTTGATATGATAGTCGTAGTAATTAAGTGGGCCTTTGGGTCGTATAAAGGACAGTCTCCATGATGCGTGTTTCAACCATTCAGCCCCAGTTTGGGCGTGTTTACAGCCTTGCGATTAAGCGCGAGGGGTCGGCGTTTTTTGAAGAGGCGGCCGAAGGCTTGGTGGCGCCCAAGCCCCCGGTTATACACGACGATGGGACGTTTGCCCACTCCGGGCAAACCGACGAGGTGTTGACAGGGCTTGATGGGATACTGGCCCAAACCGGCGAATCGAATTATCGACTGGTGGCCAACCCCGAGTTGGGGCGCAGCAGCGACGTGTATGTGTTAACCAATACCGGCACCCCTGACAAGGACGAGCATGCCAATACGCCTGAAAAATGGGCTTACTATGCCCAAGCGGCCCATCATCTGGATTTGTGCTGGAACGGGCGTCAGTTGCAGCTGCACCGCAACGAAGCAATAATTCCTTAACCCGCTATAAACAGTCAAAAAAGGGTACAAAGAAAAAGTCCGCTTCCCCCCTCAGAAAGCAGACAGACAACAATGAACAAGTGATGTGATAAAGAAACTTGGATAAAACCTAAAGTTCCTTCCCTTGTTAAGATGACGTGATTTATCCCCCCTTGTTGAAAACCTGAGTTTCAGTTAACTCCGTCTTCAAACCACGGTCATCCGTATCGCGCTAAAAGCAGCGATCACTTGGTTTTTCATTGGACGATGGACTGGTTGGACACTATGTGACTGGATAGTGTAGTGGTCTCTTCCCCTACATCATACCGGCGCATTGGGCCCTAGGTATGCTGTTCTCAAGACCAGTGTATGGTTGGCTCCCCCTGTAAGGCTGTTGATTGCGGGTTGGGTCACAAGCGCAGTTGGCGCGACAGTTGCCGGCTTGGCAGTATCAAGCCCGGTGGTTTCTGTGATTCTATCTATCTCCTTGAAGACAACCAAGGTGGTTATCTGCATCAGGTGCGGGATTTAAGGTTTTCTTTATATTCCCGGCTCACTTGTATAAACGTGTCCAGCCGAAAATTGATGCTAGTAGGTTACGGGAATTAAACATTTTTTATATAAAAATACAGACTATACTTGGGTTTCGGCGGTTTGTGCCCGGAAAACCGGCTCAGGCTGTGGGTGAAACCCAGGGAAACGTCATGGAGAAGTGGCCGACAGGCTGGCCCTGGTCGTTGCGCTGGGTGGTGGCCAGTGCCGGGTCGGCCGTCAAAAGCTGGGTTTCTTGTGCATCGAGCCATTGCAGGTTGGCCAGCAGGTGCACCACGTAGCGGTTTCGTATGTCCAGCCGCCCGTCCCACACCTTTAAAATGAGCGCCTGCTGCCGTTGGCGATGAACCACGCCGAGTACCCCTTCTGCCCCCACCTTGGCCAGCAGACGGCCCTGGCTGACGGTCATCAGGCGGCTGTCAATGCGCTGCGCGTCGCCGACCAGTGCCGGGTGGGTGGTCATGGCTTCAACCACCCGATGCCATTTGGGGTTGGTGGCCAACTGGGCCATGGCCCGGCCGGCAGCCGCCATGCTGATGCCAAACGTCGGTACACCACAGCCGTCAATGAGGTTGTCCAGCTCGGTGGTGCCGGCTGCCTGTTGCAGGGCTTTTAAAATGGCTTGCTGTATCGGGTGGTCCGGTTCGGTATAGCCGGCCAGATCCCAGCCATGCCAGTGGCAGGCCAACAGCAGGCCGGCATGCTTGCCCGAGCAATTATGGTACAAGGGGGTTTTGGGATGGCCTTCGGTACACAGCCGGGCCCGGTGATCGGCATCCAGGGGCCAGGTGGCTCCGCAGGCCAAGTGTTGGGTGGAGGCGCCGGCAAGGTGTAGTATTTCCTCGACCAAGCCGGTTTGTTCGGGCAGGCCAGCGTGCGAGGCGGCAATAATGGCCCATTGCCGGGGGCTCAGTTCGTTGGCACGGGGATGAGACAGCAGGGCGACGGCTTGAAGGGGTTTGATCATGGAGCGGGTGATCAGCCGGGTTTGGTTGGAAGCCGGGAACTGTTGCACGATTTGGCCGTCATAGGAGACAACGGCTGCCGACACGTGGTGGGTGGTTTCACACACGCCCGAGGGGCCGTGGCGATGGCACCGCCATGCCCGAACCCCAATGGCCGGCGTGGCGGCGTCGGGATTGATGTCTACAGTATTTAAGGGATACCCGTTCATAGGTCTGACGCGCTACAATGGTTATAATTTATAACGTGTATACACTATATTTACCCCTTTGGCCCCATGTCAGCAATATGTCAGCCATGGCCTAAGGCACCCCTCCATGGGGCTGGTCCGATCAGGCTGTGCTGATGCCGCTCCGTCAGGGTGCTTGTAATGCCGACAAGAAGCCACCGCCTCTCGATTTAAACGCCGTGTATGGCACAGATGATCGCCTGATCCGCATTGTGTCCCTCATAGATTGATCGGTTTTGATGAGCCTAAATCAGCCCAACCAACCCAAGAAAAAGCCTTCTTCTTTTACCATCCCCAGGGATGTGCCTGAGCTTGCGCCGGTTACCCCTTCCGGCCCGGTTAAGCTGCTGACGCCTACCAAAACCATGCCCATGTGGCTGGCCACCCTTTTGAGTCTGGGCACCCACGTGCTTACCCCGGCTTTTGTGGCGCTGGTGCTGTTTATTTTGATGTTTCTGGGGATCAGCTTCTTTACGTTTAACCGCCCCGAACCGGTCCGTGATATCGAGTTTCAGCTGGTCGAGGCGCCCGAGGAAAAACCGCGTGACCCCAATACGCGCAACCGTGCCGAACGCAACACCCGTGCCGGTGGCGAAAAAAAGCTGAACCTGCGCGAAGCGGAAAGCGAAACCGCTGCCGGATCGGCGGCCAAGAAAGCGACCAACCGGCCCAACGTGGTTCAACCCAAGCCACAACCCCGGCCACAGCCGCAAACGGTTAGCCAACCCAAACCGCAACCCCGGCCGCAGCAGGCGCCAAAGGCGGTTAGCAAGCCAACGCCCAAACCGGCAGCCCAGCCCCAGCAAACACCGGTTAAAACGGTAACCGAGCCGACGCCAACCCCTACGCCCCGTCCGCCGAGAAAAGTGCCTACCAAAAAACCCACGGTCAGCAGTATTCGCCCTTCCACTACCCGGCCCAGCCCCTTGTCGCCCATTCAGGTGCCTTCCGGTGCTGCTCCGGTTACTACGACCGGCCCGGTGGTCAAGGGCGGTTCGTCTTCCTCCGAGGCCGATGGCGCAGCTATTGGTAGTAGCGGTGGCCCGGCCACTCTGCCCGGTCGGTTTGCCCGACCGTCTGCCGGTGGTTCTGCCGGTGGCCCGTCTTCCAGTGGCTCAGCCGGTGGTCAGCCCGGATCCGGCGGAACGGGTGCTGCCAACCGAGCCGGCTCGCCCGGTGGTGGTGGTGGACGGCCCGGTATCGATGCCGTGGCCGAACCCAACTTTGGCCCCTACCTGGCCGAGCTGCAGCGGCGTATTCGACGCAACTGGCATCCGCCCGAGGAGCGGTCAAGCAATGTGGTGATGGTGGTCTTCAATATTGGCCGTGACGGCCGACTGCTGAGCCAGCAAATTATTCGCAGCTCCGGTTCGGCTCAGGCCGACTCGGCGGCCCGCTATGCCGTGGAACGCTCCGCGCCTTTCCGGCCCCTGCCGCCGGAGTATACCAAGAGCAGCATCAGCATCGAGTTTACCTTTGACTACAAGTACATGAACTCGACGATGGGGGCCTTCCGCCACTAGGTTTGCAGGGAGGCGTTCTCTCTTGAGGGGGAGCCAAACACCAAAAACACCCTGACCGGTTCAGAAAAAACCAACCAGGGTGTTGTAGGGTATTGTTCAGAGAAGGAGGAGAAGAAAAACGGTTGCTTGGCGGTTAGGCGATGGCGTCCACAATGCGTTTAGGGGTTGCGGGGGCTTGTGGGTTCAGTTCGTCCTGTTCCGGGGCCGGAATTCGGTGGCCTTGGACGAGTTCTTGCAGCTTGGCTTCGGCATGCTCAATGTCGCCGGGGCTGGCCATCGCCACTTCAAACCGGCCCTTGGGGCCGGTGCTAACCAGAAACATCTTGCCGCTACGGCTTTCCACGTGGCTGCGTTGTCTGGTGGGGTCGCCATGGCGGGCCACGAAGGCGGCTCTAAAAGTTTGGGCCGGTGACAGGTCGGTGGTTTCAAACTCGATGGGCTGGCCTGTGTGCTTGTTGACCACCACGGCATGGTCGCCGCCGGTTTCTCGGTCGCCAAACATGGCATAGGTGTGCATGAACTGGTCGCCGGTATCGACTTGCCCGGCTCCCAGTACGGTATAACGGCCGTCGGTTTCCCCGGCATGAGTGGTGAGGAAATCGGATCCGCCTGTCGACACGTCTGTCGAGATGGTTGCCAAATGGGTGTCTGGGGAAGTTTGGGAAGTGGGGGCGGTTTGGTGGTGGTGGCCATTGTGGCCGCTGTGGCCGCCGTGAAGTTTGAGCAGGCTGGTAATCGACATAAGGCTGCAGGGTCTCGCGGTTAAGTAACGGTATGTTAGCCGTAGTAAAGACGTTGAACGCGCAAAGTTGCTATCAAGTTTGCAACTTATTTATAAATTGACTGCTTTAAAATGTATGTAATTGACGCTCAGATGACATATAAAACCATGGCCCCCAGGTTGCGTCAACCACCTCCCTCAGGTTAGTAGGAAAAGTGGTTTGTCTTACCCGTTGTGGCCAACGAGCGGCACGAAGCGGACACTCCCCAGGTCGATTTGGTTGAGGCCCCCGTTGCGCTTGACCAGCTTGTACAGGGTTTGGGCACCATTGGCCGGGCCTTTGGGGTAGACCATAATGCCGCCGTCGTCGCAGAGCTGGTCGACCAGCGATTGCGGGTAGTGTTCGGTGGCGGCCGTCACGATAATGCGATCGTAGGGGGCTTGCTCAGGGTAGCCGTTGGCGCCGTTGCCCACCACAAACTGGATGTGGCCCTGGCGGGTATACCCCAACTCGTCAAGCAGGTGCTGGGCCTGTTGGCTCAGGTGGCCATGGCGTTCGATGGTGGTTACGGTTGCCCCGAGCTCGGCCAGCACGGCGGTTTGGTAACCGGAACCCGTGCCGATTTCCAACACGCGCGCATTCGGGGTCACCTCAAGGGCCTCGCTCATCAGGGCCACGATGTAGGGTTGCGAAATGGTTTGTTCGCAGTCAATGGCAAAGGCATGGTCGCCGTAGGCCGACGCGTTGGAGTCAAAAGAGGCAAAGCGGTGCCGGGGCACGGCAGCCATGGCGGCCAGTACCCGTTCGTTGGTAATGCCTCGCCGACGCAATTGGGTGTCTACCATTTGCTGGGCCAGGGCGGGGTCGGGCATTTACCGGGCCACCAAATCGGGCTTGGTTTTCAGGAAGTGCTCGACCCAGGTAAACAGGCTCGACAGTTCAAAGGGTTTAGGCAGATACAAATCGGCACCGGCATTCAGGGCCTGGTCTCGATCATGCAGGGAGCTGATGCAGATGACCACCAGATCGCGGGTCACGTCGTTGCTTCTGAGCCACTGGATAAAGCCCCAGCCTTCCTCGGGGTTGCCTTGCATGATCGGATCCATCAGCACCATATCGATTTCTGTTTCGCCAATCGTGGCTTGGGCTTCCTGTTCGTTGACGGCCACCAGGATTTCGTAGCCCTGCATTTCGAGCGTACTTTTAAGCAGAAAGGCCATGGCGGCATCGGCCTCGACCACCAGAATACGCTGGATGCGTTGGGGAACGAGCTTGACGTCGCCCGTCAACTTCAGCCGCTCGCTGGTCCAGTTGCTGCCGTAGGCGGCCTTGGCCAGGTTCTTCATTTCGATGACGCTGTTGAACACCGACTGGTAACCACGATGCAGGCGGTTTTCGCTGGTGTTAATGCCAATGCTCAGGCAGACAAAGGGAACGCGCATGCTCACGTTCTCGTTGACCACTGAAATCAGGTAGCCGCGCTTCTGATCCCGTTCCGAATAGAAGTTGGGCACGACTTCGTCAAACTGCTTGCACAGCGACTGAGCCAGCAGCTCGGCCTTGTCGGGGGTTGAAAGGATAAGGAAGTGCTCGTTGTCGGTCTGCCCCACAATGTCGGGTGGCAGTACCAGGCTTTTAAGCAGGGCAGCCAGGGTTTTTAAAATTTGTTCGCTGGGCATCCGGCCATACACTTCTTCGTAGACGTGCAGGTTGGTCAGTTCCACCATCATCAGCGCCCAAGCCATATCCAGGTTCATGCGGCGCTGGATGAGACGGCTGAACAGGTGCAGCCCTGGCAGGCGCGTCCGGCTGTCCGACAGGAGTTCCACGTTTCGGCGCAGGTGAACCAGCAACCGGACCGCAAATTCCTCTGGTTCGATGTCAATGGTCAGGTAGTCGTCGGCGCCGCTCAGGAAGAAATCAATCCGTTCGTCTTTCTGCCCCGACTCGGAGGCCACGACGATAATGGGTCGGTGTTCGGGCATCTTGCCGCGAATATCCAGGCAGACCTGTTTGACGGCATCGCGTCCCCCCTCGGCACTTAGGCTGTCGAGGAAAAACACCACCAAGTCGGGCAGGGCCGAGGTAATAATGGGGCTGGCTTGGGCAATGTTGTTGCTTTCAATGGATTGAACCAGGTTTTCCTGGTTCAGTTCGGCGCGTAACACGTCGGCAAGCTGTTCAGGCGGTTGGCCAATAAGGTGGACGAGCTGGAAGGTCATTCGCTCAGTACCCCTTCCGCCTCCCGAACGGCGGCAGCCTGACGTTCAGGGGTGGTAATGGGGAAGATAACGGAGAAGGTGGTTTCCTTGTTGACTTCGCTGTCCACCATAATGTCGCCCCCCATCGCCTTGGTTAGCGATTTGGTAATGTACAGGCCCAGGCCGGTGCCTTCCACGTCGCGCGTCAGCGTGTTGTCTACCCGGTAAAACTGGTTAAACAGGTTCTTGAGGTTGTCCGACGGGATGCCCACCCCTTCGTTGGTGATGCTGATTTGCACCATGTCGTCGTTTTCGGGGTAGGGCTGGGCCTTAATGCGTACCGTGGTTTCCGGGAAGGAGTACTTGACGGCATTGTCAATCAGGTTCAGCAGAATCTGCTCAAACTTGTCCGGGTCGGCCCAGGCAGTGGGCATGTTGTCCGAAAAATCCAGGGCAAACTCGCGCGGTTCACTTAATTTGCCCTGAATGCTCTGCACAATGTTGTCGATAACCTTGCGCACGGTGATGCTTCGGTAAATAAAGCTGGTTCGTTGGGCGCCCAGCTTGGAGACGGTCAACAGGTTTTCCACCAGCCGGCTCAGGCGGTCGGCCTGGTGCTTGATGATGTTGATGAAACGGGCCTGCTGGTCGCGATCGATGTTGCCGCTGTAGCGTAGCAGGGTATCGGCAAATCCCTTGATGCTGGTCAGCGGGGTACGAAACTCATGGCTGACGACGCTCACGAAATCCGAGTGGGCCTGGGTCAGGGCCACGTCTTCCGAAAACGGCTCGATCCAGGCGAGCAGGGTTTTTTTGTCGATCCAGTCGTATTTCACTTTTACCCGGCGCGTTTCGCCATCGGAGATGCGAAACATGGCCGTGTGGGTCTGCAGCAACGCGCCCGGTTTTACATCCAGCCCCTGGCAGAACGGGTTGTTGCTTTTGGTGGTAATTTCAAACAGGGCTTTGGGCCCCTTGTTGACCACCCGGGATTCAATGTCTTCGACGTAGCCGCTCATGGCCGTGTTGAACCCAACCACCTGCCACTGGTCGGTCGTCTTGGACGGGCCGAAAATCAGCACGGGGGTTTGCAGTTTATCGAGCAGGGTTTGTAGTTCGGCGTCACTCATTGGGCAGGGACGGGTAGCCTGTCAGGCTAACGATGACATATATAGTAAGGCATGCATTTGGATCAGTCTTTATTATCATAGATACATCCCGGCCAATTCAACATCGTCTGGATGGAGGTGCTTGGCCAGGGATTGCCCGATGGGTGCGGGGGTGTTCGGCAGGGGCAAGGGGGTTGGCCCTTGGGAAGGGGTAGCGAACCTGGTGTTTAAATCGGCTATAGCCTTTAGGGAAGCGGGCTTTCAACGGTTTACTTCGCCCCGGTCATTGCGATAAACTAGATACGCTTTATTCACCGTTGCGCACCGGGTCGTTCTGTCTGCGCACAACCTGACGGAGCCCTTGCCCGCTATGTCCCAGTCCGCCACGCAACCTGTTGTCGCCGTGCTTGGTGCCACCGGTTTGGTTGGGCAGAAGCTCATTGCGCTGCTCGAAAAACGCCGGTTCCCGTTGTCCCGGCTCAAGCCCCTGGCCAGCCAACGGACGGCCGGCCAGCAAATACAGTTTGCCGGCCAGTCGGTCGAGGTGGAAGAAGCCTGCCCGGAGGCGTTTGAAGGGGTCGATCTGGTGCTGGCCTCGGCAGGCGGTGCCATTAGTCAGGCCCTGGTGCATCAAGCCGTGGCGCGCGGGGCGGTGGTGGTCGATAACACCAGTTGCTTCCGTATGCACCCCGACGTGCCGCTGGTGGTGGCCGGGGTAAACAATGAGGCCCTGGACGCCCATAACGGCGTAATCGCCAATCCCAACTGCTCGACGGCCCAGTTGATGCCGGTGCTCAAGGCGCTGATGCCGCTCGGTGGCGGGTTGCAGCGGGTGGTGGTCAGCACGTATCAAAGTGTCAGCGGCGCCGGCAAGGAAGCCATCGACGAGCTGCGCCAGAAGTCCAAGCTGGCTGTTGATTGTGCCCCAGGCGAATACCCGACGGGTTATGCATGCTTTGCCCGCCCGATGGCCTTTAACCTGATTCCCCACATTGACGTGTTTATGGAAGAAGCCCCATACCAGGGGTATACCAAGGAAGAGTGGAAGCTGATTGTCGAGACGCGCAAGATACTGGACCTGCCCCAGTTGCCGATTACCGCTACGGCGGTTCGGGTGCCGGTTATGGTGGGCCACAGCGAATCGGTGACCGTGGACTTCAACCAGCCCGTGTCTCTTGATGAGGTAACGGCCGCATTGCGTGCTGCCGACGATGTGGTACTAAGCGACGGGTTGACGGATTACCCCACCCCCCTGGAAACCGAAGGAACCGACCCGGTTTACGTGGGTCGCTTGCGGCGCGATGCCTCTAACCCGGAGGCGGGGGTAAGCATGTGGGTGGTGGCGGACAACCTGATGATTGGGGCTGCCCTTAACGCTGTTCGCCTGGCCGAGGCCCTGGTGGCTCGTGGCTTGGTAACCCCCCGCAGCCAATGTGCCCATTTGTTTGAACCGGCTGCAGCAACCGCTTGAAAGAATGACAAGGGAAAGATACCGATATGCCATTGAATGCCCGATTGTATACCGCCCTGGCTACTCCGTTTACCAAGGAGGGTGCCTTGGACAAGGCGGCTGTGGAACGCCTGGCCCACTACGTTGTGGAACAAGGCAGTGACGGCTTGGTGTTGATGGGGTCGACCGGTGAAAACCCGACCCTGACCAACGCCGAGAAACGCGAGGTGGTGTCGGTGGTCAAGGCGGCTTTGGCCGGTAAGGCCGTGGAGCTGGTGGTGGGGTGCAGCACCAACAACACTGCTGAAACCATTGAACTGGTGGGTCAAACGGCAGCCCTGGGTATTGACGGGGTGCTGGTGGTCTGCCCGTATTACAACAAGCCTTCGCAAGCCGGGTTGTTTGCCCACTTCGATGCCATCGCCGCCAGCACGGATGTGCCCATCATGATGTATAACGTGCCCAGCCGGACGGTGGTGGCAGCCAGTCCCGAGACGGTGGCCCGCCTGGCCGAAAAGCACCACCATATTGTTGGCCTGAAGCAGAGCGTGCCTGACATGGACGCGTGTTCGCATATTCGGCGCCTGACACCGGACACCTTCAAAATCTGGTCTGGCGATGACAGCCTGACGTTGCCGATGATGGCCCTGGGGGCTTACGGTTGTGTCAGTGTGGCCGGACATCTGTTGGGGGCGCCCATCAAGGCCATGATTGATGCGGCTGCGGCCGACGATTTCCAGACGGCCCGCCAGCGGCATTTGGCCTGTGTAGACCTGTTTGGCGAGTTGTTCTTTCTGCCCAACCCCACGGTGCTCAAGGCGGTGCTGGGGCAGTTGGGTGTTATTGGGCCCACCCTGCGCCTGCCGCTCGTTGAGCCGGCTGCCGAAGACATGGGTCGTATAAAAGCCCTAACGAAACGCGTGCAAGCGCTACAGGCAGAACACCAGCCGACTACCCTGGCCAGTTAAATTGAACCGGCCTTTTGATGTTTAAAAACCCTTGTCGCGCAACAGTATTGCAGGTTTCTGTTTTATTATTCCAAGTGTAGGCCTTTGTTGGCCAGCCCGTGCAACTTGATTGGGTAGCCGATGACCTTAGACAACGACTCCGCCATGCCGCCAGAACCGTCGCCCGACCCAGGCGATGATCACCCTGCTGCTTCGCCCATCGATGCGATGCTGGATCAGCTGGCGGATGTGACCTTGCCAGCCAGCCAGCGGGTCATGCTGGCCAGCCAGTTGCTGACCTTTCGGCATGACGCCCGGGTGGAGGCGGCCTACGTAAAACTGTTGGCCAGCGAGGCCGACGAGTCGCTGCTACGCCACCTGATTCAACTGGTAGGCAAGTGCCGTACGAAGGAGTCGGTCATGCCGCTTGTCGACCTGATGTTGTGGACGGGGCAGTCGGCTTACGAGGAGGCCAACCCCGGTAACGGCCAAAGCGATCGGGTGTTGAAGGTTCGGGTTGGTGCGACGAAGGCCCTGGGCAAAATCGGGGATGACCGGGCCCTGGTTCCCTTGATGGGGATGCTCAACAACATGCGCGAAAACTACCGGTTGCGCCTGGCGGCTGCCGAAAGCCTGGGCAATATTGGCCATGCCCAAGCCATCCACCCCCTGCTCAACGTGGTTCAGGACGACACGGAGCACAGCCACTACGTCAAGGAGTCCGCCGTCAAGGCGCTGGGCATGCTCGGCGACATCCGCGCCCTTGAACCCTTGCTCGACATTTTTGAAAGCAAGCAGGGGATTACCCAGAAATTTAACTTCCTCAAGGAGCGCCTGATTGAATCGATTGGCCGGTTGGGAGCTACGCAGAACCGGGCCATTCGGGTGCTGCAGGAAGCGTTGAAGGATGAGGCCAGTTACATCCGGTTGGCGGCCGTGCAAAGCTTGTGCGATATTGGCGACGAGGCCTGTATCCCCCTGCTCAAGGAATGCCTGTTTGACAGCGATGACGATGTGGCCATGGCGGCCACGGCGGCCCTATACCAGATTGGCGGTGAGTCGCTGATTCGCCAGGTGCTCGACGAGCAGGAGAACCTGCCGAAGTTTGTCCGCGATGAGCTGGAGTGCTACATTCCCTAGGGGGTACGGTGATGATGCCGTACCGTTGAGCACAAAGTTCAATTGAGTCCGATTGAGTTCGATGGATGATGTCTGCACGAAAAAAAGCCGTTAGTTTGTTGTCGGCGGGTCTGGATTCGACCATGGCCCTGGCCTTGGCTGTGCATCAGGACACGTTGGATGTGGTACTGGCGTTGACCGTGGATTACGGTCAGCGGGCTGCAGGGCAGGAGATTTGCCATGCCCGTGCCATTGCCGCGCACTATGAAGTGCCCCATAGGGTGGTTGAGCTGCCCTGGTTTGCCGATTTGTTACCCGACGCCTTCAAGGCAACGGACGGCAAGGCCGAGCCCCATTGGGGTGCGGCCGATCAGCAAAGCGACACGTTTTTTGAGGCTCAGCCGGTTTGGGTGCCTAACCGAAACGGGGTGTTGTTGAATGTGGCCGCTGCCTACGCCGAAGCCAGCGGCGCCGAGGTGGTGTTGTTTGGCGGCAATGCCGAAGAGGCCCAGCGGTTTCCCGACAACACCGAAGCCTTCCAGCAGGCCATCAACCACAGCCTGTCCTATTCCACCCAAACCCATGTCACGGTGCACTGCCCCGTGCAGCAGATGACCAAGGCCGATATGATTGCCATGGCCAAGGGGCTGGAGGCGCTGGAAAAGCCGGTTCCACTGGCTTCGGTATGGAGCTGTTATGGTGACGGACCGAAGCCGTGCGGGCATTGTCCGTCTTGTGTGCGGTTAAAAAACGCCTTGACCGACCAGGCCCATGCGTTGGCCGGCAGTATGTTTGCCGGTTGTTCGGCTTAGCTTAGCTGGCTTTCTGGGCGGCTTCGGCCTGGTTGGCTTCGTAGACCACCCGACCCTGCAGCAGGGTTTGTTTGATGGTAAGCGATTGACGATCCCACAGGGCGATATCTGCCAGTGCGTCCGGCTTTAGTTCGCCAAAATGGGTGTTTTCACCCAGGTATCGGGCCGGGTTGGCCGTGGCCATTTGCACGGCTTGCGGAAAACTGGCCAGGTGCCATTTGACCAGGTTGCGAATGGCGCCGTCGAGCAGGCAGGTTGCGCCGGCCAGTTTGCCTTCTTCGTTAATGGAGCCGTCGGCCGTCAGGGTAATGCGCTGCCCGCCAAACTGGGTGCTTTGCCCCACGTCGGCCCCCATCAGGGTATTGGCATCGCTGACGAGGATGATGCGGTCGGCAGGCTTGAGTTTCATTACCAGCGCCAGGGCGTCAACGGCGCTGTGGTGGCCGTCGGCAATCAGCTCCACGTATACCGAATCATCCAGGCAGGCGGCTGCCAGCAGGCCGGGCTTGCGGTGGTGGAAGCCCGGCATGGCATTGAAGAAGTGGGTCACACATTTGGCGCCTGCATCAAAGGCCTTGCGGGCAATATCGATATCGGCGGCGGTATGGCCAATGTTGACGCGAATACCTTTGCTCGTAATCATTTCAACTAGGTCGCCGTAGGGATCGAGCTCGGGGGCCAGCGTTAAAATGCGCAGGTTGGGGGCCATCATCTGCTGCAGGTGCTCAAGGGTTGGGGGCAGCAAGTGGGCCTTGGGGTGTGCACCCCGATACTCCGGGTTCAGGAAGGGGCCTTCGAGGTGAAAGCCGAGGCTGCGGCAATGGGTCAGGTGCTGGTTAATCATCAGCTCCTCAAGTCGGGCAAAGGCACCGAGCAGCTCGATGTTGGAGGCGGTAATCAGGGTCGGGCAAATACTGGTAACCCCATGACTGAGCAGCATCTTGAGGCACGACCGTATTTGTTCGGTCGTGGCGGTGTTGAAGGGGACGCCATAGGCCCCGTTGATGTGTTGATCAATCAGGCCCGGGGTGACCCAGCAGCCGGTGGCATCAATCACTTCCACGTTGTCTCGTTCCAGCAGCAGCGAAGCGGGTGTTTTGCTGTAGAGGTCACGGATGCGGCCATCCACAATTAGCACGCTTCCGCCTTCCATTACCTCGCCCTTGGGTAGAACCAGATGGCCATTGGTAATCAGGCGCCAGGTTTCGTCAGGGTTACCGGGCTTTGCCCATGCGCTTGCCGAAGTCGAGTCACTCATGAGCTTTATTATACAGGTGTTTTCGGCTTTTGTGCGGCTCGGTTCTGGCATGCCAGAACCCCCTTGGGCCAATGCGACGGCATTAATCCATTGGCGAATGTGGGGGGTGTAGAACCGGCTGCGTGCATGGGCCAAAGGGTTAATTTTTAAGCGTGTCGGTTCAAGGGGGGTGTGGTCTGAACCCTTTTAGCTAACCGGGTTTTGCTGGGCATGGGTGGGTCGGGTCGGGGGCCGTTGACCCGCCAAATAATGCTACAATGGACCCTAGGACGCGTGCTGCAGAACCACTGTTTATCCCTTACTTTAAATTGTTGTGATCCCTGTTGTTGACTGGCGCGCCAAGGAAGCGAATTACCCGTGGCCATTCATCCCGACGAGTATGCCGTACAACGCCGTTTGCGCCAGATGTTTGACGACAACCCACCTTTTGATGGTATCGGGGTGCCATCACTAAAATCCAGGCGCTGCTTGCTCGGGCAGCTGGGCCCCCATGGATCTCATGCCCATGGGTCCCATCGCGACGCACGATTGGTACCAACCCCGGGTATGGTGCATCTTAAGGCCGCCCAGACCTATATCAACCAACAAGCCGCCCAGAGCCGTTTTGAATCGCTGCTTAACGCACCGCCCCACCCAGCCACACCGAGTCTAGCCACAAAGAGCCCCGCTCCAACAGCTTCCCTTGTACAACAGGACGCCTTGTCCCAACCGGGTAATACCCATGTGACTTTACAGCCTAACGCCCACTTCGACGCCCCAGTTCCGTCTCCGGAGAATGGTCACGATCCCTCCCCGGCGGCGGCTTTGCCGATCCCGGAGCCGGAGGCCTCAAAAACCGAGTCGTTGATGGCTGCCCGGGCCAAGAAGCTGAACCAGCCCCCGTTGTCTTTGGACGACGAAACGGTGCTGGTTCAAAACCAGATTTTGCTCAAGGTGCAGCAGGCCGAGCTGGATCAGCAGTTGGCCCAGGTCATGGCAGATGCCAAATACCTGCCCAGTGCCGCTTCCATTCTTAAGGAGACGGCAGCCGAGCAGGCCAGGAAACAGCAATCCCAGGTGCCGTCTATACTACCCGGCTCGCTGGGGGGCTCTCTTGCCGACGATCAACCGGTTGTTGCGGTGTCGGAAGAACCGCGCCGTTGCCTGCCCGAGGTCAGTGAACCGGCCATGCTTGAGACGGGCCTGGCCACGGCGGCCAGTGCAGTGATTAACGAGGTGGCGGCTGCCGGCTTGCCTGTTTGCGAACCGGTGCGGTTGAGCCCTGTTGATCAACCCGCTGGGGCACCACCGGCCTATACCCCATCGGTTCGGGCGTCGGTCAGGGCGCAGTTCAGCCACGTGTTTGAAACCACGCAAGAGAACGTGGTGCCGTTTAGTCGCGACGGTGTGATCCAGGCCAACATCAACCGGCTGTTCCATCGCTTTGCCTCGTCGGTGGTTCAGGAAATTGATACCATGGTCAACGCCATGAGCGAGGAAGATTTGTTGAACTGGCGCTTACCTGATCGCTATCAACCTCCGGCGGCTGCCACTCGTGTATTATCACAACAGCACAATTTGCCAGCATCTTCAGCGGCACCTGGCCCCTCTGAACCCCAGGTGTTACAAAACGTCACAGTTCCCAAGCTGACGCCGTTTCCAGGGCTATTATATCCAGAGCCCCTCCAGTTAACACCCCCTAAAATAGGCCTCAAACCCGCTCCTGGACTGTATTCTGGCGTTTTGTTCGACAGGGCGCCCAAATTGTCCCTCAACCAGGCCCACGAAAGGCTGCTAAGCGGCGAACCACAAGCGATTGCGCCGATCAAAAACTTATCAGTTTCAATTGACAGCAACTTATCATATGATAGTAAACATGAGTTACAGCGTATAAATCAGGGTGATGCTCCTATGGTCGATTTATCCAATTACAAAGATTTAACCAAACCGCCGGTCGATGCTGGGTTTAATGATGCCCGGTCGGCTTCCGGCACTGCCACAGAGAACGTGGTGTCGATGGAGCCCCATCAGCCGTACCCTGGTTCTGGCCTCGATTTGTCGGGCCCGCCCCCGGAAATGGAAAACTACGTGCCGGATATCGAACCGATGTACAGCGAAAATGTCCGCACCCTGATCAAGCTGGTTCAGGATTTGCCGGAAGGCGTGAGCAAGCCGACAGGCGCACAAATCATCCGTTTGACGATGGAAGCCATGGGCATCTCCATGGAGGGTGTGCTGTCGGAAGCCCAGCATGTGCAGAGCGAAATGCTGGACGGCGTTCGCAGCAACATCAAGAAAATTGAAGAATATAAGACCATTATCTGGAAGCTGGAAAGCGAGATCCGTGCCCAGCAGTCCAAGGCCAATGAACTGTCGGAAATTATCGACCTGTTTGTGTCGCACCATAGCCCGACGGCGACCTTGAAGAAGCCAGAGATTTCGCTGTCTACGGACGGTCTGCCGAAGCAGTAAGCCCCGATAACCAAAGAGCGGTTTCCTGATTGATGACCCCCCTGAGCCACATGCGTGAGTTGCTGGCTATTTTAGGCCGGCATGTCTTGGCTGGGGCCTTGGTGATGGTGGTGCTTGGGTCGGCCTTGTGGGGCTGCTCGCTTATTGAGGATACCCAGCGCCGGTTTTTGCCCCCGCCGACGGTTTTTAAAGACGAGGCCGAAAAAGCCCGGGCGCTTTATGACCAGGTATGGGTGGCCATTAAGTACGACTATGTGGATGGGGCCACGAACCAGCAAAAATGGGGCGGCTGGCGCCACAGATATGACAAGTACCTCAAGAACCGGGATGATGCGCGGGTGGCCATCGAGACGATGCTGGCCAGCCTCAATGATCCCTATACCCGATTGATGGCGCCCGAGGATGTCAAGGAGCAGTCGTTGCGCATGGATGGCCGGCTGTTTGGGGTTGGGGTGCAAATTAACTACAAAGACGGCGACGTGGTGATTGTGGCCCCGCTCGACGATTCGCCGGCCAAACGGGCCGGGTTGATGCCGATGGACCGCATTGTGAGTGTCGATGGCCAGTCTCTGGAGAACAAGACCCTGGAGGAGGTGGCCAACTTGATTCGCGGCCCCAAGGGGACGCCGGTTCAATTGGGTATTGTGCGCCATGGGGTGCCTAAAACCGTTAAGCTGATTCGCGATGAAATTACGTTGAAGGTGGTGTTCAGCGAATCGATTTCCCCGGAAATTGGCTATATTCGCTTGTCGACTTTTATTAGCCAGGACGCCAGCCGTGAAATGGCCGATGCCCTGATTGCCTTCAAGAACAAGAAGGGTCTGGTACTGGATTTGCGCAGCAACAACGGTGGGCTGCTGACGAACGCCATCGATATCAGCAACATGTTTTTGAAGTCCGGTAAGATTGTCTCGGTGATTGGGCGTAACGGCGAGCGGGAAGTGTATACCGCCGAAAAGGATTTTCTGTTTGACAAGCCCCTGGTGGTGTTGATTGATCAGGGCAGTGCCAGTGCGTCGGAAATACTGGCTGGTGCCTTGCAAGACAACGATCGTTCGGTGCTGGTGGGACAAACCTCGTTTGGCAAGGGCATGGTGCAAAAAATCTACCCGCTGCTCGACGGCTCGGATTTGTACATGACCATTTCCAAGTACTACACCCCGGACGGTACCGATATTAACGAGAAGGGGATTTCGCCGGACGTGGCCGTCGAGTTGACCATTGACGATGTAGCAGCCCGGCGCGACGTGCAGAAAGACCGGGCGCTGGCCATGGTAAAAGCCTTGGTTGAACAGCACCTCTTGCATCCGAGCGCACGAAAAGCCGTGGTGGGGGCCACCACCTAGAGTCACCGGTTCTGGTGGTTCAGTTGGTTTGGGCGGTTTAGTTCTGCGGATACAAATAGCAGTTGACGCAGTGCGTACCGCTCAGGGTGGTAGGGAGAGGGAAGGCACTCGTGCAGACGGCCATGCGTTGGGGGCATCGGGGCTCAAAACTGCAGCCGGCCGGCATGGCGGTTAAGGGTGGCGGTTGGCCGTCAATGGGTTCAAGTTTGTCTTTGTTGCGTTGTGGCAGGGAGTTAATCAAGCCCTTGGTGTAGGGATGGTGCGGGGCTTCAAAGAGCTCGATGACATCGGCTTCCTCAACCAGGCGGCCGGCATACATCACGGCCACGCGGTGGCAAAGTTCGGCCACAACGCCCAGGTCGTGGGTAATCAAGATAATGGCCATCCCCAGTTCTTGCTGGAGGTGTTGCATCAGGGACAAAATCTGGGCCTGGACGGTGACATCCAGAGCGGTGGTGGGTTCGTCGGCAATCAGCAGTTTGGGGTTGCATGACAGGGCCATGGCAATCATGACCCGCTGGCGCATGCCGCCGGAGAACTGGTGGGGGTAATCGCCAATGCGTTCTGCGGCGTTGGGTACGCGTACCATGTCCAGTAATTCAATGGCTCGTTTGGTTGCGTCGGCTTCGCTTAGGCCTTGGTGCAGCATCAACACCTCGTTCATCTGGTTGGCGATGGTGTAAACCGGGTTGAGCGAGGTGAGGGGGTCCTGTGGGATGAGCGCAATTTGGGCCCCTCGTATTTTTCGGTAGGCTTCGGCATCCAGCCGCAGCAAATCCTGCCCGTCAAAGCGCAGGGTATCGGCCTTTACCTGACCCGGCTTGGGAACAAGGCCCATCAGGGCCATGCTGGTCAGGCTTTTGCCACAACCTGATTCGCCAACCAGGCCCAGTATTTCGTTGGGCTTAAGCTGCAAGGAGAGTCCCTTGACGGCATAGGCCAGACCTTCGTCGGTAGGAAAGGCCACGGACAGGTTTTGGATATCAACCAGGGTCTGGGTCGTTGTAGCAGTGGACATAGGCGGTATTATACTCTGGCTTGGGGACACGGGCGTGGGGGCTGATGCCATCATACCTGAATTCGGCCAGGACGGCCTTAAGCGGCTGGGCGCATATCTGCGACAGGGATAGCCGTGGGAAATCTTAATTAAATATTGTGAAATGTCATTGACCTTGCCAGGGTCACTGACCTACCCTTATGAACACACACCCGCTGATCAGACCCTTTAATCTTGCCAGACTAAAAGAAAACGGATAGTGAGAGTCGGTCAATTTTTTCGGATATCAGATTGTCCTCAAACACTGTTTGTCTGACAGCCTTACTAGCGCGGTGTCTATAGCGTGTAGCAGGAGACAGAGTACCACCCATGGGATCGATGCTCGCCGCCATTTTAAGTGACAAACCATTTAGCGCCAGCCGTAATTTCTTTATTTCGGCTCTTTTTTGGTTGTTGATTGGTACCACGGTTGGGTTGATTGCCTCGCTGCAGTTCACGGCGCCCGATGCCCTGAGCGGTGTGGCCCAGCTCTCTTTTGGTCGGATTCGCCCGGTGCACATTAACACCATTCTGGTGGGCTGGTTGTCGATGGGTTATGTATCCTGCTATTTTTACCTGTTGCCGGTTTTGACCAAGCGAAACGGCTTGTGGAGCGAGTGGCTGGGTAATTTAACGTGTGCGGCGTGGAACGTAACCCTGTTGCTGGGTGTGCTGGCCATTGCCAACGGAAATACCGAAGGGCGTGAATATGCCGAGCTGGCCTTGACGTTGAACGTGTTTGGCTACGAGCTGCAACTGGCCGACTGGCTGGTATTGGTTGCCCTGCTGCTGCTGGCGTTTAACTGTTTTATGACGGTGGCCACGGGGCAGGAGAAAAAATGGTACGTGTCGCTGTGGTACATGATGGGCTCGCTGTTCTGGTTCCCCTTTGTCTGGATTATTGGTAACCGTGCGTTTGTGCAGCTTGACGGCCTGAACGATGCCATTGCCGGCTGGTTCTATGGTCACAATATTTTGGGTATGTGGTTTACCACCGGTGGTGTCGGCATTATGTACTACCTGGTACCCCGGTTTTCGGGTAACCCGTTGTACAGCCACACGTTGTCCATGATTGGCTTCTGGACCATCGCTATGTTCTACGCGCCGACGGGGACGCACCATATTCTGCAGTCGCCGGTGCCGGAATGGCTTAAGGCGGTTGCGGTTATTGCCAGCGTCTTTTTGTTGGTGCCGGTATTGACCGTGTTGGTTAACTTCTTTATGACGATGAAAGGCAAGTGGGGGACGGTTAGCGACCATATAGCCCTACGGTTTGCCGTAGCCGGCGGATTTGGGTACCTGTTTACCTGTATGCAGGGACCCTTCCAGGCCACACGCTTTATTAACTGGTACCTGCACTTTTCGCAGTGGGTGGTAGGGCACGCGCATATGGCCCTGCTGGCCACGTTCTCCTTCTTCGTGTTTGCGTGCAGCTACTATATGATTCCCCGTATCCTCAAGCGCAAGATGTTTAGCCGGGAGTTGGCCATTTGGCATTTCTGGCTCAGCCTGCTGGGCTGGATCATCATGATGATTACCCTGACGATTGCCGGGTTGGTGCAGGCCGCCGGCTGGCACTTCGCCGTGCCGTTTGACCAATGGGTCATTGAGTTGGTGCCCTATTGGTTGCTGCGCTCCTTCTCTGGCGTGTTGATTGTAGGTGGCCAGATTCTGTACGCTTACAACATGTATAAGACCATCTTTAACGGTGACGAGTGCGAACCGTTGCCTGAATCGAAAACGGGGGCACTCTATGTTTAGTATTAACGTAATGATGACCCGTTTGACCGGTATGGAGGCCACGCAGCGCTGTGCGAATTAACTATTTTGTTGCCGGTGGCTTTGTCGTCCTGATTTTCTTCGTCATTATTTTTGTGACGGCCATTTTGCCGGCGACCACCTTTAAACCAAAACCGTCTGCAGCCGCCATTGTGTATACCGAGCAGGAACTGCGCGGCCGCAATATTTATCGGCGTGAAGGCTGCTTCTATTGCCACTCCATGTTTACCCGCTACCAGGATCGCGAATACGGCGAGATGGTGACGGCCGGTGACTACGTCAACGAAACCCCGCACATCCTGGGGACGGCGCGTACGGGTCCCGACCTGAGCAATATTGGCAACAACCGGTATGCCACCGACTGGCACCGGGCCCACCACAGCTATCCGCGCAAGGTGAAGCCGGGATCGATTATGCCGAACTATTCCTTCCTCTCCAAGCAGGATATGGACGACCTGGTGGCTTTTCTGCAGACGTTGGGCCGCCAGCGCAACCAGCCCGAGTGGGTAACGGCTCCGCAGGAGCTGCGTGACGAGTTTGATGCCGTTAAATCCCATGTGGACGTGAATTCATCGGCTGCCGCCAATGCGGGCCGGGGCATCTACATGCAGAACTGTGCCGGCTGCCACGGGGTAACCGGTCGTGGTAACGGTCCGGTCAGTATCACCATGATTAAAAAGCCGGCCAACTTTACCCGGCCGTTTTACAAGAACTACGGTGATGCCATGTGGTACTACCGTGTCAAAGAAGGTGTGGCAGGGACGCGTATGCCGCGTTGGGGCCAAACTCTGGGCAAAGAGCAAATGCTATACCTGGTGGCCTTCCTGAAGACCTTGCCTAAAGACAGCCAGGCTGCCGGTGAGGAAATCACCTCCTTCCAACAGCTCGATGACCCGGTTGCCTTGAGCAAAAACTACAACCTGATTAAGCAGTTGGGTGAACAAAGCCCGTATGGCACGGGGAGACCGGAGTAATGGTTGTCCTGTTGTCTGCCAATTGCCCCAATTGTTTCCCGGCTATGGGACTCTCTTCCGGCTGGATTCTGGCCCTGTTCATCTGTGCCCTGTTTTTTCTGGCGGCAGTGGCGGCCATGGCCGTGGCTTCCAAGACGGGATATCTCGATAACCTGGAAGACACGAAGTTCTCTATGTTGGAAGACTAACAAGGAAACCCCTGTCCTATGACCGATCCAACACCTCAAGCAACGGAAACAGACCCAACTGCCGGGCCGGATTATGCAGAATTTGAAATCGGCAAACACCGTGTCCCCTGGTTCCTCTGGGTGTTTTTTGTCCTAATCGTTAGCTGGGCGTCGATTTCCTGGATTAAGTTTTTCGGATACTAGGATTGAACGAATGATGATGAAACCACGGTTACTCACACAATTAGGTCTGCTGGCAGTATTGGTGGCAGGCTTTGCAGGTACGCTTGCGTTGACTGGCTGTGGTGAGGCCCTCAGTACGCGCAACTACGACGATGTGGCTGAAAAAATCGAGGCCGAACGCCCGCAGCCCAACGCCGAAGATGATTTTTCCTTCCCCACGGTGGCGCCCAGCCTGAGTCGGGGTAAGCAGGTGTTGGCCGAAAAATGCCCCGGCTACCCGGCGGCCATGAAAACCAAAGCCAGTGTCGACGGCCAGCGTCCCATCGACATGTACATTGACATGGCCCATGGCAAGCACTCCTGCTCCAAGGAAATGAGCCGCGACGATCGCTGGGCGGCTGTTTTCTACGTGCGTTCGTTGGGTGGTGAATACGATTTCACGATGAACGTGGCCGACGTCAAGGCCTTGTTTGGTGCCAACTGTGCCGTGTGCCATGGCAACAAGGGCAAGGGCAACGGGCCGCTGTATACTGGCCACGCGTCGGCGCACGAACTGGGCATGGCCCCGGTGAAAAACGACTTCTCGCCGCCGGCAGCCAATTTCCATGATTTGCCCCGCTTGTACAACCGTACGAACGAGCAGTTGGTGATGTTTGTCAAGGAAGGGATTTACCCTTCGGCAATGCCCAGTTGGTATGGGCGAGAGGATAAGGACAAGGGTGTTGTCTTTAACGACGCGGTTATCACGGATCTTGTCCACTACGTCCGCTCTTTGTCTCTCGACAGTGAATCCCAGAACAATTTGGGTGATAATAGTTAACGCTCTATTGCCGTTTAGGAGGTTGAACCCCGCATTATGGACCGGCGCGCATTCTTAAAGTTATTTTTGGGCTTGCCCGTATTGGGTTCGCTGCTGTTGTTCATTTCGCCGTTGTTCCGCTACCTGAAGCCTACGGCTGGCGTGTTTCCCCACGGGTTAACCTCCGAGCCCGACGCCCCCCAGAAGGTGCGTGCCATTGAGTTTAGCCTTAGCGAGTTTGATAAGCCCTGGGTGGCCAAAGAGTTTCTTTTCGAGCAAAGAAACCCGGAATACACCCGCCAAGGTGCCCAAATCAGTCGGGTTCCCGGGTTTGCCCTGCGAGTACCCTCAGCCAGTGGCAGCGAATACAAGTTTGTGGTGGTTAGCCGCATCTGCCCGCACATGGGGTGTATCTTCAACTACATCCAGGATCCGCATGTTTGCTCGGAAGGCTACAACTACACCCCGCCCAATGGGACGCCGATGTTTGGTTGCCCCTGTCACTTGAGCGTCTATGATCCGTTGCAAACGGAAACCATCGATGGCAAGGAAGTCTATGGCAAGGTGGTCAGTGGCCCTGCGCCTCGTCCACCCCGCTATTTCGATTACAGCGTCGACCCAGCCGCCGGTAAGCTTGTTATCAGCAGCCTCGAGTCAGGGGGGATCGCATAACAATGGGAACCGTTGTGATTGGACAAAAGGTGAACTCCCTGATCGATTCCGTCAAGCGCTACTTTACGGATCGCCTTGCCAAGATTGATATTTTTGACGAAACCCAGGTGGCCAAACAGGAAACGTCGCCCTGGTATCAACTGGGTGGATTTGTTTATCTGTTCTGGATGATTACGGTGGTTTCCGGATTGTTTCTGGTGGCCTTTTACATTCCCACCATTTACCAGGCCTACGATTCCATCGAGCTGATCAAGGAAAGCCCGCTGTTGAGTATCATTCGTGGGATGCACAAGTACGGTGGCGACGCCATTATTATTGCAGCCACCCTGCGGTGCTACCGTATCTGGTTTAAGGGCGAGTACAAGAACAAGGGCGAGTTCAACTTTATTATTGCCATGATCACCTTGCTGGCGGCCATGTACTCCGGGCTGACCGGATACCTGCTGATCTGGAACCAGCGTGCCTTTTGGGCGACCAAGGTTTTTGCCACCTTCCCCACCTACCTCGATATTGCCCCGGCGGTTAACCAGTGGTTCTTGCCTCACATTACCGGGTTGGTTACCTCCACGATTGGCACCATGACCCACCAGGGCATGAACACCTCGCAAATCCTGTTGGGGGGGTCTTCCATCGGTCAGGCCACCATGACCCGTTTCTTCTCGCTGCACTTTGCCTTTTCCCTCATTATGCTGGTGGCCACCGAGCTGTACTTCTATGCCAACCGGGCCAAGCGCATTAACCTGAACCGCTGGCAGGTCCTGGTATTGATACTGATGCTGATTTTCACGTCCGTGGTGCTGCCTGCCGAAAGCGGCAGCCGGGCCAACCCCGAAGTAACTCCCCTGCCGATCCTCTCGGACTGGTACTTCCTGGCCCTGTACCAACTGCTTAAATATATGGACCCCTACTGGGCCACGTTATGGACGGTGGCCATTCCCTTCGGGTTTATTGCCATCTCCTTCCTGGATTTTGGTCAGGAAACCAACCCCTGGCGCCGGCCTATTTTTACCATGGGGATGATCATCGGTTTCATCGATTTCATTGTCTTCTCGGTACTGATTATCTTCAACCAGGCTGATATTAATACCCACCCGCCCTTCTGGTATGCCCAGATGATCCTCATGTTCACGATTGGTGAACTCTGGCACTTCGCGCTTTATCGGCAAATGAACGTGTGGCTGTGGTGGCTGGTGCCCAACGTTCTGTTTAGCTTCTGGTACTTCTTTATGCACGTCATTCCCAAGCCCTTGCCTCCCGAGAGCTTGCAGTGGATTTACAACGTGCAGGTGACGGGCAGCATTCCAGAAAACATGGGCCACCACCCGTGGCTGACCATGTGGCTGTTCTTCACGCTGGCCCTGGTTGCCCTGACGGCATGGTTCTATACCCTGTTGCCCAAGTCCGGTGCAAATGCTGAGGGGGCTGCATGATGACCCTGATGACGAAGACCGCCGCCACCAATCGCTCGATGGCCCCAGGCCGCTTTGACTGGCTGGCTTTGTTGATGTGGTGGGTGGCTTTTGGCACCGCTACCGTAACGCTGTCGAAGGTCTTTGAAACGTCCCGGTTGCTGACCAGTGGGGCTGTGGGTGCTTCTTGGCTGCCTTTGGTCGGGTGGGGGCTGTTGCTGTTTGCAGCGGTCTTTTACCTGGGCTATCGGTCCTACGAGAACCTGAAGCGCAAGGGTGAGCTGGGCCGTCAATGGTCGGTGTACGAACGGCTGTACGCCCGGTTTAACCAAGCGGGAGGTGGCAACTAAATGTGTATGAAAACCATCCTTAAAACAGGCGGTGCCGTGGTTTTAACCCTGGCCGGGTTTTCTCTGCTGCCCCTGCTGTTTCTTAACGAGCAGAAAACCGCTACCGTGGCCGGTTACGAAGCTTATTTCCATTGGGCTTACTTGGCCGGTGCGTTGATGGTGCTGGCCGGGTTTGCGTATGTGCTGGCATTGGGCCATGATGAAGTGGCTACACTGGACGAAGCCCACCAGGCTTCGGATAAATCGTAGAGTAGGAGACGGATTTCGTTTATGTTGCGCGACGTGGTATCAGACGCCTATAGAAATGTTATCGAAGCCTTGCGGACGGTAACGTTGTGGCTGGAAAAAGGCCTGAACCTGGTCTTTACCCAAAAGTACAACCCGTTGTACTACCATGGCGCGTTGCCCAACTTCTTCTTGTGGGTGCTGTACTTAAGCGGCCTGCTGCTGTTTGCCTACTACGTGCCTACCCTGGAAGGCGCCTATAATTCGGTCAACTACATCACGAGCCGAATTCCTTCGGGTGCCTTGTTCCGGGCCACACACCGGTATGCCGCCGACGCGATGATGATTTTCGTGCTGGTGCACTTTTTCCGGGTGCTGTTTACCGATCGGTATCGCGAGTACCGCATTCTGCCCTGGATTACCGGGGTGCTGCTCATTACGGTCATGTTCATTGCCGGTTTAACCGGGTACATGCTCATTTGGGATGCGGATTCCGTGGCGTTGACCTTCCGCACCATGGAGCTGCTCAACGCCATTCCGGTTATCGGTCCGTCCGTTACGGCGCTGCTGATTGGCGGCCAGCAAATTACCGACTATACCCTGACACGGTATATGTTCCTGCACTTTGCCATCCCGTCGTCGATGCTTTTCTTCCTGTGGTGGCACTACCTGCGCATTACCCGCCCTGTTACCAATGCGCCGCTGGCCCTGAACCTGCTGATGTTTGGCGGTTTGCTGATGTTCTGCGGTATTTTCCCCGTTGCCATCGGCCAGGCGCCCCCGGTCAACCTGTCGGACATGGCCTTTATTCCGCAGGCCATCAAGGATGTTGATTGGCTGTACATGTTCCCGCAAGGCTTCCTGGTTACCGGCAAAACGATTGGTTTTGCCTGGCTCGTAACCCTGGGTATCCCCTTGGGTATGCTGCTGCTGCCCTATGTTCAGAGCAAGCAGTTTGTGGGCCAGTTTGCCCAAGTGGTTAGCGATAACTGCACTGGCTGCTCGTTGTGCTACCATGATTGCCCCTACGAAGCCATTGAAATGCACGATCGGGACGACAACACCAAGTTTAAACGGATTGCCGTGGTCGATGTCGGCCGCTGTGCCAACTGCGGCTTGTGTGTCGGGGCTTGTGCCTTCAAGGCCATCGAGATTCCCCGGAGCCAAACCCCCAATGTCTTTGCCGAGATCGAAGCGGCCATGGCCCGTGCCGAAGCGGCCCCCGTGTAATGTTGTCTAATCCGAAACGTTCCTAAGGATACACAAGGAAAATGGCCACTGCCCCTAAAAAACTGAATATCATTGCCATCGTCTGTGAGCGCAGTGTTAATTTCGACAAGAAACTCAACGAGCAGAACCAGATTAAGGAATGCCCCAACGTCACTGTAATCAAGGTGCCTTGCAGTGGCCAAATTCAGCCTTCCATGATTGAAGCACCGCTCAAGGCTGGGGCCGACGGGGTGATTACTACCGGGTGCCGCATTGGGGACTGCTATTACCGTGAAGGCAACAAGTTCCTTCGCGAGCGCCTATTGGGCGAACGGCAGCCCAAGCTTCGGGCCACGGTGGATCGCAAGCGGTTGCAGGCGTACTGGCTCAGTGCGTTGGAGTTTGGTCAATTTACCCAAATGGCCTCGTCCTTCTCGGCCTACCTCGAAACCTACGAATCGGCCACCACAGGCTAGCGCCTCTCTTGGTAGGTGGGTGCCTGATTTTCAGATCATCCTTTAAAATAGAGCTTAAGTAACAGGAGGGTTATACCCCTTATGGTTCGCAAGAAAATTGAAGCCTCAGACACACAAACCAGCCGGTTTGTCTCTTACGTCTGGTTTTACGGGTTCTTTTTCTTCCTGTTGCTGCTGATTGCCAGCTATGGTCTGATTGCAGAGTCCTAGCAGGGCGTCATTGTTGCCGTTTCCTGGAGAACGCTGGAGAAGTAAGACGAATGTCTGATCATCATGACGAAGACGTGATTTCCACGGCCCATTTTTTTGAAGAATACTGGCCCTTGCTGGTCTTTGGCGGGCTATTCACCCTGACAGTCTTCTTTCCGCTGTTGTTTTTACCCCCAGAGGCCAAAGGTATTTTTGGTTGGCTTGTGGGTGTCACGGCCGTCTTGAGCGTTGCCATCCTGTTGGGACCGACCCTGCTCGGCGGCAAGGCCAAGAAATAACCGCTGCAAACGTAGTAATATAGGGGTTGCCTTGAGCCATTGCCTTGGGCCTCTGTTTGTACTATTACTTGTATTCGGCCTTTTTGGGGCCGGTTTTTGGCCGGGCAAGCGGCCAAGTCGCCTTTTACCCTTTTTATCCGTGGAGATTGAAGCACCGTCCTATGCTTAAAATCAGAATGAAGCGTCTGGGCCGTACGAAACGCCCGTTTTACAGAATTGTGGTCATCAATGGTCATGCCCGTCGGCAAGGCCACGAGATTGAGAAATTGGGCTTTTTCAACCCCCTTAGCCGGGAGCTGAAGCTCGACAAGTCCAAGGCCGAGGAATGGCTCAAAAAGGGTGCCCAGCCCTCCGAGCGCGTGCAATACCTGATTAATAACGCACCGGAAACCGGTGAGTTGGTGATTCTTGAAAAAGTAAAGCGCGAAAAGCTGAACAAAAAAGCCAAGGCTCGCGTTGAGGCTGAAAAAGCTGCCGCTGCGGCGGCTGAAGCAGCCAAGGCCGAAGCGGCAGCTGCTGCCGCTCAAGCAGCCGAAGCCCCTGCTCAAGAGGCGCCTGCCGAAGCGGAACAGGCTGCAGCCGAATAAGCGCTTTTCCTCTTTTTTAGGCACACACTACACATGCACGCACCAGACGTGTTTTCGGGTGCTTTGCTTGCCATGGGCAAAAAAAGGCAAAAAGAGCCAAAAAACCGTGTGGGGGTGCCGTACGGCCTGCGCTTTGCAGGGCCGGTGTTGCTGCCTAAAGTGATTCTGTACCGCCCCCACCTTAGGCCGGGGCCCCCATGGGCCGGCGTGTTAGGGTATGATGCTGTATAACGTCGACAAGCGCCCCGTCCCTGGTGCTCGCTTTTAGTACGGATTCAGGAATCTCTGCGCCTATGGCCACCACACCCGAATCGTCTACCCAGGTAACCGGTGCATCCGGTTGCTCAGGGTCGGGTCCATCGCATTTTAAACACCGTATTCTGCCTGGGTTTACGGTGATGGCCATTAATACCCTGATGCTGGTGCTGGGGGGCGTGTGGTGGGCGGCCCTGTTGTATGGGTATTTCTTGCTGATGCTGGGCGAGATGATGGGCATGCTCAAAACCAAGCAGATGGTGCCGTCACGTACGGCTGCCGTACTTGTAGGCAGCGGGTTTTACCTGTTGGCCTGGTTGGGCCAGCCCCATTATTTCAGCGAACTGGTGGCGCTGGGGGTAATGGTAACCTGTATGGCCCAGTTGTTCCGGGTACGTCGGGCCTCGATTCACGATATTGGCGCGACGGTGTTGACGTATTTTTACCTGGGCTTTTTGCCAGCCCACCTGGTGATGCTGCGCCAGATTGGCTGCCAGGGCGATCTGTTGGGCCTGTGCGGTGGCACGCCCTTTTTTCAGCAGCCCGGCTGCCTCTTTACGTTTTGGGTTATCCTGGCCAATGTGGCCACGGATGTGGGCGCCTATTATGCAGGCAAGCGGTTTGGCAAAACCTTGTTGCTGTCGGCTATTAGTCCGTCTAAAACATGGGAAGGGGCTATTGGTGGGCTTTTGGCTGGCGTTGGTTCGGCAACCGGCTTTTCCATACTGGTGGGGTTACCCTTGGTCCATGGGGTGGCCCTGGGTGCGCTGGTTAGCGTGGTTTGTCAGATGGGCGACCTCTTTGAGTCGCTGCTCAAGCGCGATGCCGGCCTGAAGGATTCTGGTAACGTGCTGGCCGGGCACGGGGGATTTATGGATCGGTTTGACGGCTATATTTTCTCGGGGGCTGTGGCGTATTATTATATTGTGTGGTTTATGCTACACCAAGGCCTTGCCCTTGACGTATTGAACTGGTGGAGGACCTCCGTTCATGTCGGCTAAGCCCTACCGCGACAGACGACATCAACGAAGCGCCCAGTCATCCATCACCTCGGAAACCGTATACGACGACCCGTATTGGTTTGGTGTCCGCCAATTCCTGGACGAACTGGGCGTTAGTTATGACTCCTATACCTTTCCCCTCTATGCCCAAGCCTTGACGCATAGCTCGTTTACCTACGAGTTCAAGCCCAAGGACTGGGACAACTACGAGCGCCTGGAGTTTCTGGGCGACGCGGTCCTGAAGCTGGTGGTCAGCGAGTACCTGTTCGAACGCTTTCCCCATTACCGCGAAGGGGACATGACCAAGATCCGCGCCGTCATTGTCAGCGATGCCGTGCTGAGCAAGTTTGCCCTGCAACTGGGTATTGAGCAGGCCATGGTCTTGGGGCCCAGCGAGGCCCGGTCGGGTGGAGCGCATAAGGTCAGCAACCTGGCCTGCGCCTTCGAGGCGTTTTTGGCGGCGCTGCACCTGCAGGGGCAAACCACCTTTATTGTGGACATGCTTTGCGACCTGATTGCCGACGAGGTAACCAAGATCGACCTGAGCAAGACCAAATCCAATTTCAAGGCGGCCTTGCAGGAACTGACCCAGGCCCAGGGGCTTGGCCTGCCTGAATACGATACCCTCAGGGAGGAGGGCCCCCCCCATAACCGCACCTTTATTGTGCAGGTGCTGGTCGACGGCGAGGTTATCGGCGAGGGCAATGGTAAAACCAAGAAGGAAGCCCAGCAGCAGGCGGCCAAACTGGCCCTTAAATGCTTAAACGTCCCCGTTGACGACGACGAAGAAGACGAAGCGGCTATGGACATCGACATCGACGGCGGGGTGTCCGACGAACCCTACGACGACAGGCCGTTTTAAACCGATGACCCAGGCGGTGCTTGCACATAAAGAGGCTCACCAGCCCAAGGGCAAGGAGCACGCACCCAGGGCTTGGCTGTATGCCCACCAGGGCCATTCATTAAGTGCCGATGGCCATGGCCTGCTGGATTGGCTGATGATGGCCGACCGTGCGCGCATGAATGCCGATGCTGCCCCAGAGGGGGTGCTGGCTCGGCAATGGCTGCCTTTATGGGCCCGGCTGGTGGGTGAGCGCAGTACCCAGCACATCAACCACCATTTTCCCCTGGGCGAGCATGTCCTTAATGTCATTGAGAATACCCGTGCCTGTTCGGGCTTTGCGGCATTGAGCCAAGGGCAGCGGCACGTGGCGGTATTGGCAGCCCTGTTGCACGATATCGACAAGAACACTGGCCCGGCCCGGTTTCGGCATGCCGTGCCGGTGGATCGCATCCATCCGGCCAAGTCGGCCGAGTTGTCCATGCCCGAACTGGCCCGGTTGGGGGTGGACATGGCCCTTCGGCACCGGCTGTACAGCCTGATTGTGCATCACCAGCAATTTGGGGCGCTGTTTGCCCGGTATCCGGGTAAACCTCCGGTTGACGAGGTGGCCATGGGCCATATTGCCAAGAAAATACGCAGTCCGGGGCTGTTAAGCTGCCTGGCCGTGCTGTCGGAAGGCGATATCCGCTCGGTGCAGCACGCCCCAGGCTACTTTACCGAAGACGTCCGGCAACTGCTGCCGCAGTATCTGGCCCGTACCCGTGCCTTGGCTATGGCCTGGCAGCAGGGCCAGGCCTGGTTGCCCACTCGGTTTACGTCTGCCGACGGCCACTTGGCAGCATTCAGCGGTTTTGTTTGGCCAGCTGAGAGCATGGCGGCCCTGCTGGAAGCTTTGGCTGAAAGTACTTATGGTGGGGCGTTCTTGCTGCCTTATTGCGCCGATTTACCTGATTTGGCCAAGCGTATGTCCGGCCAAGCTTCCGGTGTTGTTGGGCTGGTGGGCTTTTTGCCGGAAAATCTGGCTGGGCTGCTTGCATCGGGCGATAGCCCCATTTGGACGCCCCGGGCCGTGCCGATGCAGCAGTTTTATGACCAGTATTCGGGTCAAGTTGTGCCGTCTGACGGTAAAAAAAGCGTGT
>JAGQHJ010000025.1 GCA_020431915.1 Cyanobacteria bacterium HKST-UBA04
TACGGCCTCGGGTGTACCGAGGTCACCCCAAACAGCGTGGCGGTGGTGGTGGCGCTTCGGCGGGCATAGGCCAGATCGGCGACGGAAGGCAGGGCGGCACCGGAGGGACCGGTGATGTCGTCAGTTGGGGTGATAGCGGCAGCGGCGGTAGTGCTTGCCAGGGACGTGGGGCCTGGATAAAGGCTCAAAGACTTGGTAGCAGCCAGCCGTGACTGGTAGGCCAGTGGTGTGGTCGCCTGAACGGCGGCCGTTGTCTGTAAGCTGTTAATCAGCGTGGGCAGCAAGGCGCCGGTGGTATCGGGTTCATCGGGCAGCTTAACGGCCACTTTGACGGGTTGCGCGTCGGTATCCGTGGCTGCCAGCGCCTTGAGAAGCCGGGCCAACAGGTCGGTATCGGCTGGGTTGGTGGGGGTGGTTGTGGTGGCAGCGGTTGTGGCTGTGGTTGGAAACAGGTCGGCAATGACGGAAAAGGCCGTCATCATCGTACTGGTTGTGTGGGGTTGGGGCATGCCCTGGGCTATCCAGCTATCCTGGTTAAACTGCAAGCTGGCGCCCAGCCCCATCGTCAGGTTGTAGGGGTTCTCCATCCGGGCGGCGCGGTTCAGTTCGCTGGCAAACAGGGCCAGCGACGATCCGTTGCCGACGCCCATGGATTGCAGAGGTGTTGGCTGGGTTGTGGGCATGAACGGGGCCGGAGCCAGACCCCCGGTTAAGGGACCCCACCCGTTCAAGGCGGCTTGTCCGGCAAGGCCGGGCCACAATGAGGGTAAACTCATATCCTTGTATGCATCCTTGTCCAAGTCGCCTGGCCTGCATACGCATCCCCGCCGGAGGGAAACAGGGTTTCCTGAGGGTTGGGGGTACTATGGTGTGCGCGACAGTCGCTTTTAATAATGGGTAAAAGCGGGCCTGCTGCAGGCACTAAGCGAAAAAATTACGTGATACGTTAAGCATGAAGATTTGGTAGACAGGCTTAGGCATGATCTAAGCCCTTAATATATATAAAAACAATATAATGAAAAAATTGCCTGAATCGGCCCAATGGATTGGGGTCGCGTAACGTTTTTTAACGTTTCTAGCAGGTCACGGCGGCTTTAAACCGGTTGGCGATGGTCTGGGCGTGGGCAACCATGCGTTGTTCGTCAAAGCAGTGGGCCAGGGTTTTTTCGTCCAGGCGACTGGTAATGGCGGGGTCGGCCTCAATGGCTCGGCGAAAGTGGCCGTCGTTGGCCAGCCAGGCTTCATGGGCATGGGCTTGTACCAACCGATAGGCTTCTTCGCGGCTCATCCCGGCTTGGGTCAGGGCAACCAGCACCTGCTGCGAAAAGGCCACGTGGCCTTTTAACCCCACGTTGGCGCGCATGCGATCGACGTTGACGACAAGGGTGTCCATCACGCCATTGAAGCGGTGCAGGGCATAATGCAGCACGATGAAGGCATCGGGAAAAATCACGCGCTCCACACTGCTGTGGGAAATATCGCGTTCATGCCACAGGGCCACGTTTTCCATGGCGGGCAGGGCATAGCTGCGCACCAGCCGGGCCAGGCCAGTCAGGTTTTCCGAGGCAATGGGGTTACGCTTGTGGGGCATGGCCGACGACCCTTTTTGCCCTTTGCTGAAGGCCTCTTCCAGCTCCATCACTTCCGTGCGCTGGCCATGACGAATTTCGATGGCGCACTGCTCAAGCACGCTGGCCAGCAAGCCAAAGGCGTTAAACAGGGCGGCGTGGCGATCGCGTTGAATGATTTGCGTGCTGATGCGGGCCGGCTTGAGGCCCAGAATGGCGCAGGCTTTTTCTTCCACCTGCGGATCGATGGCGCTGTAGGTACCCACCGGGCCACTCATCTGGCCCACGGCCAAATGATCTAGGGCCAGTTGCAGGTGCTCGCGGCAACGCTGCAGTTCGTCGACCCACACGAGCAGGGTTAGCCCGAAGGTGGTGGGTTCGGCATGGATACCGTGGCTGCGGCCCATCTTGACCGTGCCAATGTGCTCGTCGGCCCGGCGGCTGATGGTGTCTATCAACGTGTCGAGGCTGGTCATCATCAACCGACCGGCATCGCGAATCTGCAGGGCCAGGGCCGTGTCGATCATGTCCGAGCTGGTCATGCCCTGGTGCAGGTAACGACCGGCATCGCCCACGTGCTCGTTGACGCTGGTCAAAAACGCAATGACGTCATGCTTGAGTTCCACTTCCAGCGCATCGATACGGTCCACGTCAAACGCCGCCTTGCTGCGTACGGTTTTGGTCGTACCCGGCGGGGTATGGCCAAGGGCCTCCTGGGCTTCAAGCACGGCCAGCTGCACGGCCAGCCATGTCTGGTACTTGGCCTGCTGGGTCCACAACGCCGTCATTTCGGGTCGGCTGTAGCGTTCAATCATGGGGCAAGGGTCATCCTTATGGGGTTAGGCGGGGGTCAGGTTGCTTTTCTGCAACTGGTCCCAGTCGGCCTTGAAGCTGGCCACACCTTTTTCGGTCAGCGGATGGTCGTACATCTGCTTGATGACCTTGAACGGAATGGTGGCAATGTGGGCGCCGGCTGCCGCGCTTTGGGTGACATGCAACGGGTGCCGGATGCTGGCGGCCAGCACCTGGCTGTTGAAACTGTGCAGCTCGATGATTTCGGCCACTTCGCGAATGATGCCGATGCCGTCAAAGCCGATGTCGTCGACCCGGCCTACAAACGAGCTGATGAAGGTGGCGCCGGCATTGGCAGCCAGCAAGGCCTGGTTGGCAGAGAACACCAGCGTGACGTTGGTCTTGATGCCGTTGTTGCTAAAGTGGTGCACGGCCTTCATGCCTTCCACGGTCATCGGGACCTTCACGGCAATGTTGTCGGACCAGGTGACGAAGGTCTCGCCTTCGCGGATCATTGACTCGGCATCGTCCGTCACGCATTCCACGCTAATGGGGCCGTGGGGTACCAGCTTGGCAATTTGCTGGATGACCGACTTGACGTCGCCGTGGTTGTTCTTGGCCAGGAGTGTCGGGTTGGTGGTTACCCCGCTAATAACACCCAAGGCGGCAGCCGCCTGGATTTCATCGAGATTGGCCGTGTCGACAAAGAGTTGCATAACGCGAAGACCCCTTCTAGCGTGTATCTTAACCCCAACACCCTAGCACAAACGGAGCGGGTTTTGTACGAGTGGGTCGCTTTTTAATCGGGGCGTGGCCCCTTTCCCCACCAGGGCAAACCGGTGCTAGCAGAAGTTGGCAGGAAACAGCACCGGTTTGTCATAGGTTTGGCGAAGTTTGGCCACGTCCTCGTAAGGCATGTAGTGGTCCAGGTACAGCCGCTCGCTTTCGCTTAGCTCAATGTAGGCGCCACGCAGGGGCGCCACCTGGGCACGGATGAGGTTGAAAATCTGGCGGTCGTCCATCGCGGCAAAATCAATGCGCGGGTATTCCGGTGTCAGTCTCGGGTTGCTCAAGGCCTGGCGGGACTCTTGCGGATGAATGGGTTGTGCCCCGGCCAGCAGTTTCGGCAGCCAGTCCACCAGCAGTTGTCGGGCGGCCGTATCGATCTTGTCGCGCAGGGTTGTCCATGTGTCGCCGTCGTCGATGTCAACGGGCAGTTGGGCCACAATGCCCCCCTCGTCAATCACCGGGCTCATCTGGTGCAGGGTTACGCCGGTCTGCTCGTCGCCATGAATCAGGGCCCACTGAATGGGGTTGGGGCCACGGTGTCTGGGCAGCAGAGCGGCATGGCAGTTAAAGGCCCGGCCCTCGAGGCAGGCCAGCAGGTCCGGCTGCAGTTTCATGGCATACGAAAAACAGAACAGCCCGTTGCAGCCGGTGTCGACGAAGCGCGACAAAAACTGCCGGTAGGCGTCGGGGTTGGTTTTACAGGACTTCGGTTGCACCAGCAGGGGCACCCCCAGCGAGTGGGCAATGGCTTCGAGCGGTTCGATGTATTGCGGGCGGTTACCGGCTGCAATAAGACAGCCAATGCGTTGTTTGGGCACGGCTTCCAGCAGCACGGCCAGCCCGTGTGTGTCGCCGGCCAGGGCTACCCGATTGATGGGTTGCGTGGTGGTGGGGCTCATGGGGTCACGGTCCCGTCAATCAAACGACGCGTGCCCTCGAAGCCGCAGTTCATCAGGGCGTCCAAAATCGACAGGCCCGGTACAAACCCCTGATCGATCGGGCCCAGTTGCGGGTAGGTAGGGTGCTGGTACTGCTGGTAGGCCAAATGCAGTCCGGCATGGGCAAAGGCGGTGTCGTCCTGGTAGCCGTCGGCCCCACCGCCACACAGGTAGGTGTGTCCATCCACGGCCTTCACCAGGTCAACGAGCATGGCCGTGGCATGGCTGTCGGGGGCCAACACCGACGATCGAATAAAGTGGGTGGGTAACTCCAGGGCTTCGGCCACCGTTACAATAAAACCAATGTTGCGGTTGGCAATGCTGGGGTCACTCATCTCGTAGAAAGCTTCGACGAAGGGCCAAACGGCATCGAAAAACGGTGCCTTCTGGTAGGCGTGGCTAAGGGTGCGCAAGTGCTTGTCGGTAAAGGGCGGCTTATCGGCCAGCCACATGGCCTGAATGGGCAAGAAGACCTGATGCGCGTCGCGCTTGAGGGGCAACGTTAACCATTGTGCCTGGCCGTTGGCCAGGATACGCACGCGCTTGGTCCACAACGGGTCGCGCGGATTGTTGACGACATGGTCGAGCAAAATAAACGTGTCGGCCCGGGCCACCTTGTTGAAGAAACCCAGCCACGGAAAGAGGTTGGGCTGGTGGATGGCCACCACCGGTCCGGGCGCCGTAGCGGTCGAGACATCCAATGCCGGGGCAGGGTAGCCGGTGGCAGCAACCTGATCCAGGATGGGGGGGCGGGGGGGCGTGTCGTTCATCCGTGCTGACCCTGTGGCTGGCACTGTGGCTTATCCTGTGGTGCCCCGAGGTTCAGGCGCTGGTTTTCAACCATCAACCCGTCATAGTAGTCGGCGGTGTAGCGGGCCCGGCCCTGTATGCAGCGTTCAATGCGTTGCCTGGGATCGGCCGCCTCGCCGTCGGGTACCCACCAGCCGGGATGGGTCAGCAGGTGCAGCGGCTTATGATCGGGGGGGTCCCCTTGGCGGCCCGCCACCACCTCAAACATGTTGGCATGGCGCCAGTAGCCGTTGGAGTCGGAACAATAGGTGTAGCCTTCCTTGAGGGTACGGCTGTAGGTGTTGATGAGCCCGGCCAGGTAGTCCTGCTCGAAGCGGTTCATCACGTCGCCCACGTCGGGGTTGTGGAAGGAGACGACCCGAATCGGGGTGTTGACCAGCAGCGACAGCAGGGTGTGTTCCCGTGTCAGGGGGGCTTCAAGGTCGGCCAGGGTATTCAGGGCATTACTGGTCAGGGCGCAGTCGAAGTGCAGCCCGATGTGGTGGCCCAGCGAGACCAGTTCGGCCAGCGCGTCCTGGGTTTTGGGTTCCAGCACGTTGTAAAACGGGGTGTGCAGCAGTACGCAGTAAGTGGTTTGGATGTGGAAGGCTGCTTCAATGCGGGCCAGGGCCACGGCCCGCTGTACAGAAAAGTCGATGTCGTGGCGCATCAAAATGTGTGGGGTCGTGGTGGTCGTGCCAAAGGGTTCAAAGCGATAGCGGCCCAGGGCGGTTTCAAGCAGGCGCTTGTAGCCGTCCTCGGTAAAGGCTTCCGTGCCGTGGCAATCAAAACCGGCCGAAGGGCTCATCGTGCCAGCTCCCGTGCTTGGCTTGGCGACAACTGCTGCGCCTCGATCAGACGAAACAGCTCGGCCTGCACGTCCAGCCCGAGCCGGGTGCGGGTGCTTCGCCAGACATGGCCAGGTTTGAACACCTCGCCATCGGCCCCATGGCTGACCGCTTGCAGGGCAATAATACCCTGGCCGGTCAAAATGTGGCTTTCGCCGCTGTCCTTGTCGTTGTATACAATATGGCCCGGCACGCCCACATCGCTGGTCTGTTCGCACACCAGCCGGCTTTGCCACACGAACAGCTGGTGCGGGGTGTCGTGCTTGTCGCGGTAGTAGGTATAGGCGCCGGGGTAGGGCTTAACCAACGATCGCACCAGGGCGTGAATGTGTCGGGCGGACTGCGACCAGTCAATACGGCCATCCTGTGGCAGGCGTGGGTGGCATCGAAAAGGCTTCAGGGGTAGCTTGCTCTGGGGAACGGGCTGAAGTGAGCCGTCAGCCAGTTGATCGACAACCTGGGTCATCATGGCCGGCAGCACGGCCTGGGCCCACTGGTTAATGTCGGCAATGGTCGTGTCGATCGTCAGCGGCAAATCGGCCTTGGCCAGAATGTCGCCGGAGTCCAGTTCGCCGGGATCCATCCAGTGCAGGGTCAGGGTTACCTTCTCTTCGTGATTCAGCAGGGCCCAGTTCGGCACGGCGTTGCCGCGGTACCGGGGCAGGTCGCCCAGGTGCGCGTTGATAATGCCGTGCTTGAAATAACCGAAGGTGGCCTGGTCGATTACCGACACCCAGTTCACCGACACGGCCACATCGGCGTTAAGCTGTTGCAGCAGCACCTGTGCTGCCTGGCTGGCCAGGGTCTGGGTACACAAAAACGGCAGGTGGTGCTGGTGCGCCAGGGCCTCGAAGTCGGCCTCGGTTCGGGTGTAATCGCCGGCAGCTCGTGCCGTGATAATACCCACCACTTCGTGCCGTCCGGCGTCGAGTAGGCGGCAGGCGGTATCGTACAGGGTCTGGTGACGACCCAGAATAACCACCCTCATCGCCCACCCCCTGAGCCCGTCAGGGCAGGTTGCTTGGTTGTCAGGCGTATCAAATCCGTCAGCCACGAGGCCGTGCCGTAGCCCTCGAACCGGTGGTCCTGCAAGGCTGTCCAGTCTTGGTGGGCCGGGCGGGCGCGTTCATAGCGGGCCAAATCCTCGGTGTTCAGGGCTACGTGGATGGGATGAAAATCCAGCACAGCCAACCCCTGTTGCCGGGCCACCTGATCCAGGTAGGCGTCGGGGGTAATCTGCGGGTGGTCGGTTACGGCCACGTCGTCTTCCCAGCCGTGGGGTACCTGAATAGGCTTGTGGGACTGTCGCCAGGGTTTCAGGGATACCCCCGACGAGACGGGCACGAAGGTATTGCATTCGTGGGTAAAGCCCATGCGCTCGAAGCAGGCAGACAGCCGCGAGGATTGCACCAGGCTATGGCTGCGAACAACACGGGCCTTCGGGGCCAGGTTGTGCAGGCTGTCGAGGGTTTCCTCAAGGGTTGCGGCCTTGGGGTTGGGCACCTCAAAAAAGTGGTTCAGGTTCGGATGAAGCCCCACTTCCACCTGCTCGTTGGCCAGCAGTCGGTCGAGGAAGGGGGTTGGATGCGTAATAAACCAGGTCGAACAGACCCCGGCTGCTTCGACAAGGTCCAGGGTGTGGTTCAGCACGGCATCGCTGGCCCAGTCGATGTCGAATGTCAAAAACACCTTGTCCTGCCAAGACGCAGGGATGTCGGGGTCAATAGCCGATATGGTCTTGAATTCAAGGGGGCGCGTCACGGGGCATCCACTCACTGGCGTTGGGGCCATCATTGCCACAAGGGGCGACATTCTCAGCCATTGTACCACTGACATGGGGCTAAACGGCGCTTGGGCCGGGTTTATGTAACGGGATCCGGTAACAGACGCGTCAGGCGGCTGTGGCTGTACATTAATGCCAGCAAATCGGCGTACAGCTTTTCTTTCAGGGTATTGGTGTCTTTTTCGGGCGGGGGCGGCTGGTTGCGATCGGTTGTCGTGGCCAAGGCGATGTCTGCGGCCAGTTGGTTGGCCGTGTGGTTCAACGACGCGTTTATCTGGCCCAGCATCAGCAGGCCCAGGTAGGGGCCGGTAAACTGCCCATCGGTGTTCAGGCCCAGGCGCTGGAGTTGTTCGACGGTGTACTTGGCGTTGCCTTGGTAATGCTTAACCAGGTCGGCTTGCTGCTCGGGGGTCAGGCGCGCCAGTTGGCGGCCTTCGGTCTTGACGATCCATTGCCCGATTAGCCCATGGCGCAGGGGGTCTGCTTCGACAAACTGCAGTGACAGCTCGTCGGGATCTTGCCGAAGCCGTTGCAGCGTGCGCTTGCCCAGAGCCAACTCAACGAGGGGCAGGGGCAGATTTTCCAAAACCGCCTTGGGGTTGGCCGAGGTTTGGTCAATAACGGCCTGGGTATAGGGGGGCATGGGGGCCAGTTGCAGGGTGTTCATCAGCTTGCTTTGGGCCTGGCCTACATCGGTCTGCGAGAGGTTGTTGCCGTACAATAGCCAAACCGGTTGCTCCAAGCCGTTTTCCCGCATAATCGCTTCGCTGTTGTACAGGTCCAGCAACACGCCAAAGCCGGGTACCCGCGAGCTGTAGGCGCCGCTCAGGGCGTTTTTAACGTAGTCGGCTACCACCGTGTGGCTCAGCAGGCCCAGGTGAGCCTGAATCACGGCTTCGGCTATCTGCCGCAGGTGTGTTTGGCCGTAGTCCGGCAGGTTGCCAATCAGGGGTTTCAGGGCTTCGGCGACCGAATCGAGGTCATTCAGCAGTTGAGGGGTCGCGGTTAATGGCTTGTAGTGCTGAAAGGGGTTGATGGTGGTGGCCAGGCTTTTGCTGCCCCGTGCCTTGAACTGTTCCAGGGTGCTTTTGTCCAGGCGCGACAAGGTCTGGTACAGGTTGAGCAGCAGGCGGTTGGTGGTTGGGTGCAGGTGAATAACCCGGCCAAAGTCTATCAGGGCCACCGGTACCGGCCGTGTCGTGTCGGGGGCCGTATTGTCCACCAGCAGGTTGCCGGGGTGCAGATCGTTGTGCTTGCTGACGGACACCGCCGTCATTCTGAGCAGGGTGGCTGCGTGGTCGCCGACGGCTTGTTCCTGCTTGGTCCGGCTGCTGCGGTGCAGCGGGGTGCCATCAATGTAGTCCATCACCATGCCCCGGCCGGTGGTGGTGTAAATGCGTGGTACAAACAGCCCGTCGTTGTCCAGTTCGTCAAGGCTGTGGCGAATATGCGCGGCCCCGTGCTGCTCGAAGCCGGCGTTCACTTCCTGCTCCAGCGACGTGGCGGTTTGGCGGGCCACAATGCGGGCTACGTCGCGGTGTTTGCGTCCCAAAAACATGATGACGAAGAAGTAGATGGTTTTCATGTAGTCGTTGACGTAGGTCGTGTTGACGTCGGGGCGGAAGACCTTGATGGCTTTTTTCCGTCCGTTTGCTTCGCGCACCTCGTAAATTTGGGCCACGGAGCCCGAGCCGATGGGGGTGGGGTTAACCTGGTCCAGCGACAACGGCGTTTGCGGATGCTGGCGGTTGTGCTCGGCCAGGATGGACTCGATGTCTTTTTGCACAGCGGGGAACGGCAGCGGGGGAACCTGATCCAGCAGCGGTACGAGGGCGGCGGTGGCCAGGCCCTTGAGCTTCTTGAACTGTCCGTCGGTAAACCCAAAAATGTTGCCCAGCGTCGATCCGTCACCAGACGGCAGGGCCGCCGGTGCGGCCTGTTCCATCAGGCGTTGGGCATAGTCGGCATCGGCTTCCATTTGCAGCATGGCGTTGGCCACCCGTTGAAAGGATTTCACCACCGGCGGGCCGGCGTAGCTAAGCAGGCGCCGAAACACCTGACCGGTGCCCTGTTTGCGATCTTCCGCCCAGAACGTGCGGGAAAAGGGGTAGGTCAGGATGCGTTTCTTGCTCGACCAGGGCAGGTACCACAGCCCCTTAAGGACGGTGGCCCCCAGCTTGATTTTCATCAGCAGCCGGTGGGGTATTTTGCTGACGTAGCCGGCAGCGGTCTTGCTGTGCATTTGCTCGAAAAAATCGTACAGGGTCAGGGTGGGTTCAATCACGCTGTTGAGCACCCGGTCTTTCTCGTCAACCGGGGGCGGCGGCGGTGATGCCGGGTTGGGGTTGGGGGTGCTTCGCCCAAACCAGTCGCCCCAGCCGGCGCCAAACGAAACGCGGTGGGCTGCGGACAAGGCGGCAGCAGGCGTCTCAAAACGCAGGCCATGGGCATGCATGGGAGGCATGGCCGTTTTTTTTGGGTGTTGAGAGGAAAGCGCAGGTAGCATGGGCAGGCAGGAAAAGGGTTATGGCGGTTCGGGCAAACCGGGACAAATCGAGGCAAACAGGGGCAAAAAGCGGTAAAACCCGGCGCGGGTGTGGGCGATTGAAGGTTCCCTTCAATAAAACCCGTCCAGCTATTTAATTGCGCCGCGTAATTGCACCCTTCCGGCGCGGCGCGCAACCGATAATTCCCGTTACGGCGAAGGCGTCAACGCCTGCCGAATCGCCTCATACACCTTCTGAGCGGTTTTGCCACCAACCCCGATGGCCGCGGCAACCTCCTCGACGGAAGCTGCCAGGATGGCCTGGCGGCTGCTGAAGGCGACCTGCAGCTTTTGCTTGCGCACCGGCCCAATGCCCGGCACGTCGTCGAGCCAGGAGGCGGTTTGCGCCTTGCCACGCAACTGCCGATGGTAGGTAATGGCAAAGCGGTGGGCCTCATCGCGCAACTGCTGCACCAACTGCAGTGTTGGGCTATGCCGCTCGAGCACCACCGGCCGACTGTGCCCCGGCAGAAAAAGCTCCTCGAACTTCTTGGCCAGCGACACGATGGGCTGGTCGGTAATGTTCAGCTCGGCCAGGGCTTTGACCGCCGCACTAAGCTGGCCCTTGCCGCCATCGATGACCACCAGGTCCGGCACCGGCCACTGATCACCCCCTGCCGCCTGCTTTTTGAAACGCCGCGCCATGACCTCGGCCATGCTCTTGAAGTCGTCGGGCTTGCCCGCCTCGGTGGTCTTGATTTTAAAGCGGCGGTACGCCCCCTTGTCGGGCACGCCGTCGGTAAACACCACCATGGACGCCACCGTATGGGTGCCGCCCACATGCGAAATATCGTAGCACTCGATACGCTTGGGAAAGCGCGGCAAGTGCAGCGCCGCCTGCAGCCCCATTAGCGCCTGCACCGGATCGCGTGCCAGCTTGGTCTGGGCCTCCAACCGCCAGCGATCCATGGCCTGCCGGGCATTTTCGGCCGCCATGGCCACCAGTTCGCCATCGGTACCGCGATCGCTTTTGGGCACGCGCAGCTTGACCCGGTGCCCCTTGATCCCGCTGAGCCAGTCGAGCAGCACCTCGCTGTCCTCGGGGGCCACCTGGCTGATGAGAACCTTGGGGAGCCGGTCGGGGTCGGTTTCGCGGGCCCGGTAGTACTGGGTAAGAAACTGCCCGAACACCGTCTCGCGGGGGGTATCGGCCGGCACGGACACCGGGAAGAAATGGGTGTTGACGAGCTTGCCCTGGCGGATGGTCATCACCGTCATCTGGGCCATGTCGTCATGAAGGGCGCAGGCCACCACATCCTCGTCCACGGCCTCGTCGTTGACGATAACCCGCTGCTGCTCGACCACCAGCTCAATGGCCTCGATGCGATCGCGCAGCAACGCGGCCCGCTCGAAATCCAGCTCGGCACTGGCCTGGGCCATGTCGGCTTCGAGCCGAACGAGCACGTCGCCGGTACGGCCCTTGAGAAACTGCTCGACCTGCTCGACCATGGCGTCGTAGTCGGCTGCACTGACCCCACCCACGCACGGGGCCAAGCACTGGCCAATGTGGTAGTTCATGCACGGCCGGTCGCGAAACAAAGGGGTACGGCGCTGCCGCAGCGGAAAGATTTTCTTGATGACCTTCAGCGTCTGGTACATGGCCCCGGCACTGGGGTACGGCCCATACAGCTTGCGCCAGTAGTTGGCGTTGGGTTTGCGCGTCACCACCAACCGGGGGAAGGGTTCGTTGGTAAAGGCCAGCCACGGGTAATGGCTGTCATGGCGCAACAGCACGTTAAAGCGCGGTTTTAACGCCTTAATTTGGTTGCTCTCCAGCAGCAGGGCCTCCACCTCGGTGGCCGTGACGGTCGTGTCGATGTTGGCCACCTGGCTCACCATCCAGGCAATGCGCGGGGTGTGGTCGGTTTTTTGGAAGTAGCTCTTGACGCGCTTGCGCAGATCCTTGGCCTTGCCCACGTACAGCAGCGTGCCCTGGGCGTCGATAAAGCGATACACCCCCGGCTTGTTGGGCAGGTGGTTGACGATCAGCATCAGGTCGTCTTGTGGGGTCATTGCAGGGCAGGGGATTCCGATGGGGTAGGTCGCGGAGCAGGGTCGTCGACAAGGGGGCGCTGGAAAATTTGGTAATAGGTGTTGTACAAGTACGCCCGGTTACGCTTGGCACCCGTAATTTCATTTAACAAACCCAATGCCTCCAGTTCAATGACCAGTTTGTTGGCCGTGTTGTAGGAGCAGGCCAAGTGGGCCTCGACCATCGACACCGTGACCAACGGACGGTGAAACAACAGTTCCAGCAGCAGCAGGCCATTTCGGGTTTTGTGGCCCAAGTGGTCGCTAATGCGTTCCCGATGCGCTTCGCGCATGGCCACAATATCGCGGGCCCGCTGGGTGGCTTCCTTACTAACCTCAATCATGCCCCGCAAGAAAAACTTCAACCAGCCTTCCCAATCGCCTTGGGTTCTGATTCTCATCAGGCGATCGTAATACTCGGTACGGTTGGCCTTCAGGTAGTAGCTCAGGTACAGCAGGGGTTTTTGCAAGATGTGCTGCTCGCACAGCATCAAGGTAATCAACAGACGGCCCACCCGACCATTGCCATCGAGAAACGGGTGAATGGTTTCAAACTGGGCATGCAGCAAACCGCAATGAATCAGCACGGGCAGATCATGGCGCTGGTGCATGAATTTCTCAAACTGGTCCAGCGCCACCAACATCTGGGGCACGGGGGGCGGCACAAAAATAGCATGGCCGATGCCTTCGTCCTTGGCGCCAATGTAGTTTTGATCACGCCGGAATTCGCCCGGCAGCTTTTCACCCCCGCGAACCCCGGACATCAGAACATGGTGAATCTCCCTGAGCAGCCGGAGCGACAGTGGGAGATCGCCGAGCCGATCAAGCCCGTGGTTCATGGCCGCCACGTAATTAACAAGCTCGTTGACGTCATAGGGATGGCTTTCTTTCTTAACGCCGGCTTCATGCTCAAGCAAATCACCCAACGTACTTTGGGTGCCCTCGATTTGGGAACTCAACACCGCCTCGTGCCGGATAAACATCGTGACAAAGAGATCAGGGTTAGGCACAATGGAGGCCGCGCCATCGAGTCGACCCAACGCGCGGTCGGCATCGGACAGCAACCGGTTCAACTCGGGGTCGAGCAGGTCTATGGGCGGGTGGGGTGGCAATGGACTAGGAATAAACGCCTCATAGCCTTCCGTTTGCTTAACAAATTGACCGGATCGCATCGATTGATCACCCTTCTTTGAAGTGTCACAAAGTGAAATAAGCGCGGCAGCAAGGGGTTTTTATTTCATTATATTGCATTTTATTGAAATATAAACCCCTTCCCCCCCCCCCTAATGCACTGGCCTGCAATAAGCCGGTTCAACCGGTGTCCCTACCAAAACGCGGCCTTCGGTGGCCCAACCGCTAGGGTTTGAGTCGGTCGAGCAAGCGGGGGAAGGGAATGGTTTCGCGCACATGGTGCAAGCCACACAGCCAGGCCACCGTACGCTCGACCCCCAGGCCAAACCCCCCATGGGAGAAGGTACCGTAACGGCGCACGTCGAGGAACCATTCAAAATCTTCTTTGGGCAGGCCATGTGCGGCAATTTTTTGCTCGAGCACTGCCAAATCGTCTTCGCGCTGGCCGCCACCAATCAGCTCGCCATACCCTTCCGGGCCAATCATGTCCACGCTCAGCGATTTTTTGGGATCGGTGGGGTCTTCCTTCATGTAAAACGCCTTGCACTGCGTCGGGTAGCGGTGGATGAACACGGGCCGGTCAAACTGGTTGCTGATGACCGTTTCCTCGTCGCCACCAAAATCCTCGCCCCAGGGCACCTGCTGCTCCTCGGACCCATGCTGCTTGAGGAGTTCCAAGGCCTCGTCGTAGCTGATGCGCGGGAAGGGTTTCACAATGGCCTCGAGCTTGGCCACGTCCCGCTCGAGGGTGGCCAGTTCCGGCCGGCAATGGGTCAGCACATGGCCGATCAGATACACCATGAAATCCTCGGCCACGTCCATTACGTCGTCCAGGGTGGCATAGGCCATCTCGGGCTCCACCATCCAAAACTCGGTGAGGTGCCGGCGGGTTTTGGACTTCTCGGCCCGGAACGTCGGGCCGAAACAGTACACCCGGCCAAAGGCGGCAGCGGCAGCCTCCATGTACAACTGGCCACTCTGGGTCAGGTAGGCCTTGTCGTCGAAGTACGCCGTCTCGAACAGGTTGGTGGTGCCTTCGCAGGCATTGGGCGTAAAAATGGGGGCATCCACCTGCACAAACCCATGCTGGTGAAAATACTGGTGAATGGCCAGGCACAGCTCGCTTCGGATGGTTAGCGCCGCATGCTGGCGGCTGCTTCTAAGCCACAAATGGCGGTTGTCCATCAAGAACCCTACCCCATGCTCCTTGTGGCTAATGGGGTACTCGCCGGCTTGGCTTAACACCTCGAAACCGTTGATATGCAGCTCGACGGCACCGGTTTTGGGGTGCTGGCTGACGGTGCCCGACACCTTGACGGCACTTTCCTGCGGCGTGTGATCGGCCAGGGCAAAGGTCGCTTCGTCCACGTCGTTGCGGCCCATCACGCCCTGCACCAGTCCGCTGCCATCACGAATTTCGAGGAAATGGATTTTGCCACTGCTACGGCGGTTATACAGCCAGCCGTACAGCTCAACAACCTGGCCCACATGGTTGGCCAAATGCCGGATTAAGACCCGGTTGTAATAGGTCACCGAACCGGTTGGTATCGTATTGGGCGTCGTACTGGACATCGTCCGTTGACCACTCCTATCCGAGAACGCTTTTTGGGGAAAACGGCCCCACATTAACCATACAAGAGCTGGACTGCAGCATGCCAGCCGGTTTCTATAACTGTACGTTTACATAAGTGTACACCCATTGGGACGGTTCTTGTATGACTATGGCTTTCCAAGGCCCCTTTGACAGGCTTGGGCGTCCCAATCATAATAATGAGCTCAACCGACCCCATGGGCTGACCGTGGGATCTAATCTATCCTTGGAGAGGTGGCTGAGTGGTTGAAAGCGGCTCCCTGCTAAGGAGTTATGCGGGTTCTCCCCGCATCGAGGGTTCGAATCCCTCCCTCTCCGCCACTTTTACCTACACCCCAACTTTTATCCATCCCGCCCATGTGTCCCGCCCCACACACACGGCGTGCCATCGCTTCAGCCGACCGGGTGCTCCGCCCCAATGACCGACCCTGAGCCCTAACCTGAGCCGGGACGCTTACCGGTTAATTTTAACGGTTGTTTTAATATTTTTTAACATGGTATCAAAAGCGCTTCTTTATATTGTTTTTATATTTATACATAGTACAAATGAGCCCATGTTGTGACCCCTGGAGAAGAGAGAGATGAACCTTTCACCGTACCCCCAAAGCCAAGGCTATGGCGCATCACAGGCCCCTGCCTACCAACCCCCTGCCTACCAAGCCCCGGCACAGCAATCGACCTTTAACCCTGAATACGTCCGCTACGTCAAATATGCCGCCAACATCATCGACTACTACGCCGGCAACTGGGACGGCAGCATTGATGCCCGCGAAGCCCAAACCGCCAAGGACTACTTCACCATGATTGGCGACTTCAACTTCGCCAACGTGTTTGACTCGATGATTAGCCGCCTGGCCAACCGCAGCCAGGACCAGTTCTTTAACGACGGCCTCATCAGCTACTACGCCACGACCGGCACCGACGAAATGCAACAGATTGCCGACCTGCGCGGCGATGCCGGCGACAACGCCGTGTTCTCGTCGACCGACCTGTACGTGTCGCAGTTCTACTACGCCCAACCCCAATACACCTACAACCCTTACAACCCCTATGCCGCGTACCAGCAACCTACCTACCAACAACCGGCCTACCAGCAACAACCGTACGCCCAGCAGGTTGTATAACCCCCCACTCCAGTATTTTTCACAACAGTTGAACACCGGTTCTAACCAGAGCCGGTGTTTTGGCCTCTGTAATTCCAAGCCAACCTAAGGAATGGCGTAAATGAGGTTGGGCACCAGAAACTCACCCTGGCTGGTTTCAATGGGCAGGTCAAAGTCCGAGGTCTGATCGCCGAGGTTCAGCACGATTTCATAACCCAGATCCCGCAACAACTGCCGCACATGGGCCTTAAACGGTTGGCTGCGCACGTCGTTGCCTTCGGGCCGAAAAAAGGTGCCATCCCATTCAATATCGTTCAAATCGCGCAGGGTCGGGGCGCTGTCGTTGGCGCTGCGGCCGGTAATAAACATTACCGAAAACCCCTGCGCCTTGGCCCACCCCACCAGTTCGCGAACCGGGGCGTTATAGTACCCGACCTTGGGGCTTCGCATCCACTTGCTCCAGCATGCCTTGTCGTACACGCCCACCTTCTCCCAAAACGGCAGGTTGCTGACGAGGGTTTCGTCGAGATCGACGACAACGACCTTGCGCGAATCGGGGGCGATGCCTTGCAGATAGGTTTTGGCCTGCCCCACCACATCGCTGAAAGCCGCCTGGAAGCCTTCGGAACGGGCCTGCTCAAGGGTTTCCTTCATGGTGGGCGTCACACAAACCGGGTTTTCGGCCGTCGCCTCGCAGGTGGGACGCTTGTATGCCAGCGGCGCTGCCGGTGACATGGACGGTGCTTCGAAAAGTGCTTCGGAAGGTGGTTCGGGCGGCTCCTGGGGCATCGACACGTCCAGGCCCCAGCCCACTGTGGGCCAGCTCACACACATCACCGCCCACAGACACACCCACAGACACGCCAGCCAGCGCCTAAGCCCTCTGGCCGCCATGGCAACAGCTTTGGGTCCCTTCCGTTCTGTGCCCATCATCCCTCAACCGCCGCCGGTTGCTGCGGGCCTTCGTCGAAAAACGTGGCCTCGAATAAGGCGTCGGGATACAACGCCACCTTGACGGCCTGGCCTTCGGCCACGTCACGCAAGGCTTGCCGGACCTGAGAAAGCGGCCGGCGGTGCGTAATGAGTGGCGTGGGATCGAGCTGACCACTGGCAATCATGGCCAGGGCATGGCGCACATGGCGCGGCGTGTGGTGAAAGGGACTAATAAGCGTAATTTCGTCGTAGTGCAGGCGCCGCGTATCGAGCTCAATGGAGGTGCCGCTTTCGCAGCCCCCAAAGCAATTGACCAGCCCGCCGCGTCGAACCATAGCCAAGGCCGCCTGCCAGGTATGGGGTTGGCCCACCGCCTCAATGACCACATCGAACCCAATCCCTTCGGGGGTATAGGCGGCCTTGATGGCTTCCGCGTCAATGCCGCTGCTGACGTCCACCACGGCATCGGCCTGGGCAAACGTGTCGGCCAGCTCGCGCTTAAGGGCATTACGGCCCAGCACCACCACTTGTGCCCCATTCAGCTTGGCCAGGCGCGCCATCAACAGGCCAATGGCACCGATACCGATAATCAGCACCCGCTTGCCTGCCGAGATTTGGCACAGTTCGATGCCACGCAAGCAAACCGACAACGGCTCGCAAAACGCCGCCGCCTCGTCGCTAACGTCGGGGGGCAGCCGCAGGGTGTTTTTCTCGACAATGCGGGCCGGCACCTTCAGGTATTCGGCATAGGCGCCGTTAAGCAAATCCAGTTGATCGCACAGGTTGGGCTGATCGTGGTGGCAATAAAAACAGTCGCCGCAGGGGGCCGAGTTGGCCACCATCACCCGCTCGCCCAGCTCAAAGCGATCCACACCCTGGCCCAGGGCCACCACCTCGCCGGTGCATTCGTGGCCAAAGGGAGAAGGCAGGTTCTTGAGCAACACCGGATGCCCCCGACGGAAGGCTTTCAGGTCTGTGCCGCAGGTTAGCGCCCGGCGAACCCGGATAAGCAGCTCGCCAGGGCCGGGCTTGGGGGTGGGGATGTCCTCGTAGCGGATATCGCCGGGCTGATAAAACAGCACGGACTTCATCGTCGGCGCCACGCCGGTCATCGTGGGTGCTGCCGAAGCCGCCATGGCGGTTGCGCCACCCGAAGCCGAAGCAGGGGCCGACCCTTGGGATGCGGCAGGGTGCAATGGAACGTTTGGGGTCGGGGTGGCCGTGTGGCTTGACGTCACAAGAGAACTCATAGGGTGATATAAACCTTGATTGCCTTACCCGATTTATAACATTCCAGCCCCTCCTCAATCAACGACAGATCGTAGCGGTGCGTCATCAGGGGCGTTACATCGACCAGCCCCTGGTTAATCCAGGAAGCCGCCTGGCGCAGGTGGGCCATGGACGGCGAATAGCTGGTGATTAGGCTTAGTTCGCGGAAGTAGAACGGGTTGGGATCAATCAGGGCCTTGGCCGACTTGCTGGCGGAAAAGACCAGCAGCGTGCCGCCATCGCGAACCGCAGCCAAGGCCAGCTTCAGGGTGGCAGCGTTGACCACCGTCAAAAACACCACGTCGGCCCCTCGCCCTTCGGTAATGGCCTTAACAGCCGTTTCTGCCTGGTCGGCATCAGCATGGCCATCGAGAATCCAGCGGTGGTCACGGGCCAGCTCGATACGATCCGGCTGCAAATCGGTTCCCACAACCCCAATACCGCGACGGCTCATAATCTGGGCCGTCAACTGACCAATAAAGCCCAGGCCCACGACCAAAGCCGACGACGCATGGCGCGGCAGCCGGTCGACGGCACGCAAACAGCAGGCCAGCGGCTCGACACAACTGGCCGCCTCGTCGCTGACGTGGTCCACGATGGGGTGAACCGTATGGGCCAGGTGGGCCGCCGATACAGCCAACCATTGGCTAAAGCCGCCCGGATCCAGGTTGGAGGTCTTGAACTGCTCGCACATGGTGGGCGATTCGTGCTGGCAGTAGTAGCAGGCCATGCAACTGGCATGGTGTGCCACGGCCACCCGTTGGCCCTCATGAAGGCCGGGGTACAGGTGCAGTGCCTCGCCGGACAACTCTTCAACCACCCCAACCACCTCATGGCCCAAAACCAGGGCTTTTCGAATGGGGCGATCCTGCCACTTCTCGACATCCGATCCGCATACCCCGCAACCCTTAACCCGAATCAGGGCCCCGCCCTGGGGAATGGTGGGCTTGGGGGCTTCCTCAAGCATGACCTCACGGTTTCGATTAACGACAGCCACTTTCATACGATCAACACGTTCCCTTCAATTATCCTGGGGGCCAGTACCACCCACACCAAACAGGCAACACCCAACACAAGGCGCGGGTTTAAGAATCCAGAGCGGGCACGTGCGGCTTGGCCACCCCAGCACACTCATCATCGATACCGGCTATAGTAATTGAACTAATAAACCTACTAATACCATGGACATAGCCATGATGCTGCGGTTTGGCATCCCGTCTCTGCCTGCTCCGTAACACACCGGGCAGAGACGGGATGCCCCGGCCTGGAGAAGACCTGTTATGATGAAAGCAGATTTGCGCACGCACGCCGCTGCCGCCCACCCCAGAAAGGCCGGCCCTGCCCCTAGACACGATGCATGACATGCCTGATATGCCTGACACACCCGATCCACCCGACCCCAATGACACCAGCGACCCCTATGCCGTCATTGACCTGCTGAAGCTGGCCTCCGAGGGACAACGCAGCCTGAGCTTCGAAACCGCCTTCCACTACGACGCGGCTCTGCTACCGGTCACCAAGCCCGTCTTGGTGAGGGCCACCATTAGCCACCGCAACACCGGCTGCCGGGTAAAGGGGCACTTTGAAGCCGAGGTGGAGGAACCCTGCGACCGTTGCAGCGAACCCTTCCTGCGCCAAATTAACCAGGACTTCGAGGAAACCTACGTGTTTTACGCCGTGGCCCACCCGCCCGACTCAAGCCGCCGGGGCCACCAGGAAATTGAGCTGCAGCTTGACGAGATGGTCGATGCCCTCAACGAGGACGAATGCCTGCTGTTCAAGGAACTGATTTACCAGCTGATCGTGCTGGCCTGCGACCAGGATCGGTTTTGCCACCGGCCCGCCTGTGCCACGGCGCACGCCCTGCCCGCCCCCGATACGCCCCCCGATACCGGCCACACCAAGCTCGGCGAACTGCTGGGCGGCTACCGCCTTGAAGGGCCGGATGACAACGACGACGACACGTGATCGACAGCCCCCAACGCCGCCAGCCATGCCGGGATGGATCGACGAGCAGTGCCTTCAGGTTCGGACTCAGGACACTGCCGGGCCGACAGCTCTTCCATTAGCGCGTTGAAGGGATCGAGTTCCAGCACGGCAATCTCGTCATCGGCCAACCGGTTAAAATTGAGCCGGCAGCTCGAAATTTGGGCCTTGGCCTTGACCAGTAGCCCGTAGGCCCGGCAAACAACCGGGCGGTAAGCATAGACACTGCAGGCCCCGTCTATCAACAGGGGGCAATAGCCGGTGGGCGGTGCCTGGAGTTGTTCGAGCACTTTTTGTGCCCTTTGGCGATTGGTCTGGGCCAGCACCACCAGCCCCTCCAGCAGAATTACCCCCTCCACCAGGCTAATGCTGAAGGTATCCCGGCAGCAGCTCCAGCAGCCTTTCCGGCACGCCATCTGATCGGCATAGCGCTGGGCCAGGCCGGCCACGTGCCGATCCAGCACGTCGAAAATCTGCTTGGCGGCCTCGGCCACATCAGGCTTCATCACCAGATTCATCACCGATTTCATCACCGACTTTACATCACCATGATCCATCAGGATCCATCAGAATTCTTAAGGGGGCGTCCCCCATGGACCCCATTATGCCGGCTTGGCGGCCCGTTGAACATCGGCCAAATTAACCACTGTTCGTTGGCCCCTGCACCTGCTACACTCATCTAACCGCTTTAACCGCTCCCCCGCGTTTGAGGCCTGTTGGCCCAAATGGAGCCGTCACGAAACGGGGAAATCCGGTGAGACGCCGGAGCTGTGCCGCAACGGTATGGGGGTGGTCCTTAATTACCAGAATTAACAGGACCACCAGAGGCCCAAAAGCCCTTTCCCAAGCCCGAAAACCCACGTGACGAAAGCCAATCCCTACCCCGATCCGCCTGATGCCTTGCGCGCACAAGCAGAAGGAACGCCTGCCCATGTCGGCCCCGCCCGCCGTATACTATCCTATTCAGCCCACTTATGGGGTTTGGGCCCCGCCCATGCCCGCCATAAAACCACCCGCTCGCCCGCCAAACCTGCCAAATCAGGCCCACCACCGCGAGGCCGTTTCGCTGCGTGCCATGCCCGCCCCGCCTGCCCAAACCCAAACTAAAGCGCCCCCGCCTTTTACGGCTGCTACCGCGCAGCGCCTGTTTGCCTTCGTCAGTCCCCTGCAAGCCGTTACCCTGTTTTTGGCCGGGGTCGCCGCAGCCTTTCCGGTCCGCTGGTTTGCCCAAGGCCTGAAGGCCTCTGCAGCAACCGGAGCCGGAAAAATGAGTCGGTTGACGACGACCGCCGAAAAACTACCGGGACAAGCCGCCCTGATGGGACGGGAAGTGGACAAGATTGAACAGCAAAAGGGCATGTTTATTCAGCACCCCCTGCTCGCCTCGACGATGATGGCCCTGCGCGACCCCTCGCTGCTGCCCCGCCTGAAAGCCTTTTTCGGGGCTTCGGTAACCGGCTACCTGCTGGGCAGTGGTCTGGACGGGGTAAAAGAAGTGATGGTACGGCGCGAAGAAACCCAGATTCGTGCCAACGTGCTGCGATCGCTGACATCGGCCGTGCAACGCAGCATCCAGGGCAAAACCCAGTGGGACGACTGGCTGAGGCAACACACGCGATCCGACCTGCAACGACGTCTGAAGCAGGCCGGGGTAGACGATGCGCAAGCCAAGGCCCTCGTCGGACTGGCTCCGGCTGCGCCCGTTAATCTGGGCAATTACCCCTACGAGCCCACCCACTTCAGTGCGCCGCTGTTTTACGGCGGGCAAGCCCCCCTGCCGCAACCAACACCGTTCCGGTTTGGCCATCAGGGACGTTTGGCATCCGACGCCAACGACCCTTTTTCGCCGCCCAACCCCTTTGACACGGCCCAATCGGCGCCGCCGCCAGGCACCGGCCACCTGCTGAAAACCGGTATCTTTGCCACCGGCCTGGCCGTCGGCAGCCTGGGTCAGGGTTTGATCCACCTGCTTCGCCAGCCTGCCGGTCATACCGGTCATGGCGGCAGCGGGGGCACAGCAGCCAAGCTGGCCCAGCGCGTCTTTTTTGAGGTCACCAACATCCATGACTGGGAGGCCATGTTCCTGATGGGCAGCCGCCCGATGCTGCTGGGGTTGATGGGGCTGGCCGCCGCCGCCAAGGTCGGCAAAACCCTGGTGGACGGCTACCGGGAAATTGAAGTGACCCGGCAGAATGCCCAGACCGAGGTGCGGTACCAGCAGTTCAACTGGCAGCAACTGGATCCGGCCTATCACCGCATTGCCGAGTGGGAAGCCATGCAGGCCGAACTGAAGCATTTTGACGAGGCCCTGCCCATGGATCGGCAGCACCCGGACCGGCTTAAAGCCCGTATTGACACCCTCCTGGCCAACATTGGCCGAAACTCGGCCCCCAAATACTACCCGATGACCCCCAGCATCAACCTCGTCGACGCCCGCTCCTAGCCCTGGTTTGGTAAAGCTATGTCGCAAATTGGGCCCTTCCCCTTGATGGCAGGGCTTGCCAGCACCTATAGTGGTTGAATAACAACTGTGAGTGCTAGAGCAATGCATATAACCCCCACCCGGCCTGCCTTTGGGATGTGGGCAACCGTTAAACCGTTTTTGGCACCCTTGGCATCATGGGCTCCCTTGGGCTTGGGTCGAACCAAACCGCCACAGCGGCCCCCCGTGTTGGGGCCAGGCCTGGTGAAAACACCGGCCCGACTTTGGCAAGGCCCGGCCACCGATACCTGGCAACCTTCCGGGCAATCTTCTGGGCACTACTCCGGGCTGCGGTTTGGGCAAGAAGCCAAACCCCGACCACACGCCCACAACCCTGGCGAGACTACCAACCTGGAATCCGCAGCCCCGGACCATGACGAACCGCTGGCCCATCGACCTTCGCGCAGCCAGCGGGTTCGCCCCCCAAAAACCAAACGCCGCAAACCCCCTTATTACCGCCTGCCCCTGCACCGGGGCCGGCACTAGTCTGCGATCGGCTTGCCCAGCAGTTGGTTGTAGTCGGCATAAAACGAGGGGTAAGAGGTTTGCACCCATTCCCGGCCAACGATGGGCAGGGGGGTAGATGCCCGCAAGTTCAGAATCTCCAGGGCCATCACCAGCCGGTGATCGTGGTGGGTTTCAAACGGCGTATCGATGACCGGCACCACAAAATCGGATTGCCCGCAAAACGTATACCCGTCGGCCGTTTCGTCAACCGAGACCCCCAGCCGACGCAGGATACCGACCATGGCCGACAGCCGGTCGGACTCCTTGACCCGAAGCTCTTCGGCCCCGCTGACGGTAAAGGTGCCGTCGGTAAACAGGCCCAACACCGTTAAAATGGGAATTTCATCCACCAGGTAGGGCACCAACGCCCGATCAATGGTGATATCACCCTTCAACGCCCCGGTGCCCGTCACCGTCACATCGGCATAGGGCTCGCCCATCGAGGTCTGCGACGGCCCCGTCTCAAACGACACCCCCGAAACCTGGTGCATTACCTCGAACAGGCCCAACCGCGACGGATTGAGCCCCAGGCGCCGGAACGTAATGGCAGAGCCCGGTAGCAGGGCCGCCCCGACCATCCAGAATGCCGCCGAGGAAATATCGGCGGGCACCACCACGGCCGACGCCTCTTCCCCCGCCTGCCCTGCCTGCCCTGTGGCCCCACCACCCATGCACAAGTCGTCGGCCCGTCCCTGCAGCGTCATGCACAGGCCGTCCTTGGCCACGACGACCCCTAAAGCCGCCAGCATCCGCTCGGTATGATCACGGCTTTGCTCCGGCTCGCAGATCCGTACCGTTTCGGAAGCCGGGCAAAACAGGCCGGCAAGCAAAATGGCGCTTTTAACCTGGGCCGACGCGATGGGGGACGCATATTCAATGCCATGCAGGGGGGCAGAAGCCACACGCCGGGTTAAGCGCAACGGCGGAAAATGCGGTTCGGTTTCGGCACAAAGCGTGGCCCCCATTTGGCCAAGCGGATCCAATACCCGCTGCATGGGCCGCTTGCTCAGGCTGGCATCGCCAAACAGGCGGGCGTTGACGTTCAAGCCACTAAACAGCCCGCTGAGCAGACGCATGGTGGTGCCCGAATTGCCGCAATCCACCGACACCAGTTCGTCAGGTACCGTGTCTGGGCGAATGCGCCCATGAACAATCACGCTGTGGCCCTCTGCGCCCTCAACCGGCTCGATGTTGGCCCCCAACTGATTTAAGGCGGCCATGGTCGCCTGCACATCGGCCCCGGCAGACAGGTAATCAATACGCTTGGAACCCGGCCGACCGTCAGCAGCCCGGGCCAGGGCGGCAAACATCAGGGCCCGGTGGCTGATGGATTTGTCGCCCGGTAGCGAGAGGCACCCCTTTAAGCTAGGATGGGAGCAATTGGTTTCGGTCGGGTTCATCGGCACAGGCGCTCACGGCTAACCGCATTGGCCTCCCCCGATTGCGTCGAAATCAGGCAATTGTCCAGCCTTTACGGTGTTTATTAAACGTATGGACCAGTCTAGGCAAAGCCCCGATAACAATCAAGCCACGTTTGTCTCCCCGACGCCGCCCAAGGCACCGGGGCCCCAACTGCAGAATACCGGCGCACCGCCCCCCAACACATCGCCAACCGCCTCGCCAAACCTCTCACCAAATCCCTTGCCCACTGCCATACCGCCCGCTCCTGCCGGTACCGGGTTTGGGGCAAGCACTGGAGCAAGCACTGGAGCAGGAACCGGCCACATGGTCTTTAACCCGCCACCACAAGCCCCTCGTCCCACCGCCGGTGGGCCGAACAAGCCGGCCGGGGCCACCAAGCCGCCGCCGCTTCAGGACAAGCTGACCGAAGGCAACCGGGCCACCGACGGCCTGTTGGTGCAGCAGTGGCTGCCCATCGTCGTGCCCTTTGGCCTGTTTATTCTCGATGCCTTTCTCGGCCAGCACGGCACCCTGAACCTGAGCCCGTATGCCAGCCAGAACCTGCAGGTGAAAAGCGACACCCAGCGCCTGATTGTGACCTTTAACGCCGACCGTCTGAACTGGCTGGCCATCGACATTGAGCAGCACCTGGAGCAACAGGGCATTGGCGTGCTCAACGACCACGACCCGCCCCATGAGGAACGCCGGCTCATCGAGCACTTCCTGAACCGAACCCTGCACACGCTCGTTGTCAGTAGCCGAAAGCTCAATACCCTGGCCTGCCAAACCCTGCTGAACCAGCCCCACTGTGCCGACCACGTCATCCTCGACAGCCTGTACTGGTCGACCGTCCTGCCCAACTGGCACATCCGGTTCGGATCGGGCTGGCTCAAGGACCTGGCTGCCCGCCCTGCCATTGCCACGGCCAACCGGGCCTCGATTACCATGCCCCTCATTAGCCGAACGGGCCTTGGCGATCTCTCAAAAAGCCTGTCCATCCATGCCGACCGCCTGGGACAAATCCAGCAGGACTCGCCGGTCATCCCCATCAACATCCTGTGGCGGTGGAACGAACAGAACAAATGGCGCTTTGTAGCCAACCTCGTCGAAACGGCCCCGGCCGGCAGCACCCTGGTGCTGGCCTACCAGCCCGGCGGCCAAATCGACACCCTGCTGGGGCTGCTGCAGTCGGCCAACATTCGCTACTGCCATTTTGTGCAACGCTCCACGGCAGCAGACTTCGAGCAACTGAACCAGTTCCTGGGCAACCCCACCCAAACCACGGTGGTGGTGCTGCCCTACGACGCCATCCCCAACATGCCCCTGCCCTTCCTGGTTCTGGGTCGGCCCGGCCCCTGGCACTGGGTATGCTGGCACCCGCCATGGACAATGGATCTGCTGATGAACATCAGCCTGGACGGCCGCTTCCCGGCCGAATCGTCCCTGACCATCCTCGACTGCCACCAGGACTGGCGCATGCTCAAGCAGCAGTCCAGCCACAACTGGCAATGGAACAACAACGTCAACCCCTTCAAGGAATCGCTGGAAAATCTGCAGGCGCTGGTTCTCCAGAAACCCGACTGCCTGATTAAGGCATGGTGCACTTACGAACAAGTGGGCCACGCTCGGCAAAACGCATGTGTCCAATGCCCCGGCTGTCGTATATCGCCCTATAGCTCATCTAAATGGATGAAAAAGGTGTTGCAGCGGCTGTTTTAATGGATATCCACTGTATAATAGGGTCTGCGTAGCCACTGGGCCGGTGTCCCCCGAACCGGTTGGCCACAACCACGAATACCGCCTGTTTTCAGGCAAGCTGACCCCATTTGAATTTAAATAAGGTGAGAGACAACACCCGTGGATATCACCTCGATTCTAGGTATCATACTCGGCGTTGCCGCGGTCCTCGTTGGACAGGTCCTCGAAGGCGGCAGCGTTATGGCCCTGGTGCAGCCCACCGCCTTCCTCATTGTTATTGGGGGGACGGCCGGTGCCATTATCCTGTCTTTCCCCATGCGCGACCTGATGGCCGCCATGAAAGTCTTGCCCTACCTGTTTCTGGGTAGCCCACCCAACTTCATCGAGTACATCGAACTGCTGGTCAACCTGGCCCTGAAAGCCCGGAAGGAAGGCTTGCTGGCTCTGCAGGACGACATCAAGGACATTGACAACCCTTTCCTGAAGAAAGGGCTGGAGCTGATGGCCGACGGCACCGACCCGGCCCTGCTGCGCGATCTGCTCGAAACCCAGTTGTCCTTCCAGGAAGAAGAGATCACGACCATGTCCAAGGTCTGGGAAGGCGCCGGTGGTTTTGCCCCAACCGTCGGGATTCTGGGTGCGGTACTGGGTCTGATCCACGTTATGGAAAACCTCTCCGACCCTTCCAAACTGGGGGCCGGTATTGCCGTTGCCTTCGTTGCCACGGTATACGGGGTTGGCGCGGCCAACCTGATCTTCATTCCGCTGGGGAACAAAATCAAATACAAAAAACGCCAGGAAATCATCCTGCAGGAAATGATGATCGAAGGCATTCTGTCCATTCAGGCCGGCGAAAGCCCCAACTTTATCCGGCAAAAACTGGTGGTCTTCGATCCCTCGGGCAAGGCCGCCGAATCCGAAGAGCTGGCCTAGCACTGATTTAAACCCGTGCCGCATGTGCCCATCAACACGGCCCAACCCATTCAGGAACAAAGTACCGACAGCTTATGGGCAAGAAAGCCAAACACCCCGAACACGAGAACCTAGAACGTTGGCTTGTCTCCTACGCCGACTTTATTACGTTGCTGTTTGCCACCTTCGTTGTCCTGTACGCGCTCTCGCAGCTTGACTTGGCCAAGTTCAAGGAAGTGTCGGCAGGGGTACGCATGGCCTTCCAGAACAACCCGTTGAAAAACGAAGGCAAAATTATCGAAGGCTCAATGGACGACAAAATACTGCCGGATCCCGGCAACAGCCTGCTTGAAGTCGTTACGCCCAAGTTTACCGAGCAACCGGTGCTGGAAGGGGCTGACACCCCCCAGGCTGTTGCCGAGTCGCTGCGCCTGGCCATCGAGAAACTGGGAGAGGCGGCCGAAAATGCCGGCGCCGATGACGGCCACAACCCCGGCAAGAACATTACCGTCACCGTCGAAAAGCGGGGCGTGGTTGTCAGCCTGTCGAGCACCTTCTTTTTCGAATCCGGCAGCGCCGGTCTGACGACTTCCATGCGCAAGGTACTCGACGAACTCGCTGCGACCCTCAAGTCCGCCAACAAGGTCATGCGCATTGAAGGCCATACAGACAGCCAACCGATTGCCTCGGCCGTCTACCCGTCCAACTGGGAACTGTCGGCCGCACGGGCCGGCACGGTGGTGCGGTACCTGCAGGCCAACCACACCCTTGCCAAGGATCAGCTCGTACTGGTGGGCTATGGCGACAGCCGTCCCATTGCCAGCAATCAGACCGAAGCGGGCCGTAACAAAAACCGCCGGGTCGACATCGTGCTGCTTAATAACCCCGAAGAACCGCAGATCCGAACCGAGCTGTCGGACTCGGACACGGCGGCCAGCCACAGCCAACCCACTGCCAAGCCCGCCCCAAAAACCACAACCAAAACGGCCCACGGCACCCACCCGAAGACGGCGCACCCAACCGCCCAGGCCACGCCACATAAAACGTCGGCGCATGCCGCTACCAATACGCCCCCCCTACCCACGGCCCACCAGCCCGCATCCGCCCAAGCATCCGCCCAAGCGTCCCCCCAAGCCATCACTAAAGCTTCGGCTCATGACACCCCACCAGCCCCCGAGGCAACCGCCGCTTCCAAGCCTGCCTCCACCAACCGACAAGGCAACGGGTTTTCGCTGCGCATGCCCGACCCAACGCCGCAAGCCACCAATAAACCGGCCAACCACCACTAACACAAACACACACGCGCTTGCTCGCCTGCCTGGACCCGGTGACACAAGCCGCCCATTCAACTTCGACCCGTTGCCTGTTACACTAACAGCGTAACCGAACGAGGGTTACCCGTTACACCAGGATGATGGGACACACACGCACGCGCCATGGGGTTTGGTTTTAATCTTCGGTTTACCAGTCGGGTTTGCCTGCCGCTTTATGTGCTGCTGGCCGGATGCCTGCTGCTGCCCATGTTGACCGTAACGCTGACAACCGGCTGTATCGGGCAGGCGCATCGGCAGCCGACAGGCATGTTTCGCATGAACCTGGGCACAGAACCCCCCAGCCTGGACCCGGTCGAGATTATCGATCTGGTTTCGGTGACAGTGGTCTACCAGGTGATGAAAGGCCTGACCCGCTACACCGACCACCAGCGCATCGTCGGGGCCTACGCCTCCAGTTGGGACGTCAGCCCCGACGGCAAAACCTACACCTTTCACCTGCGCCGCAACGGCGTGTGGTCCGACGGCAAGCCCGTGGTGGCCGGCGATTTCTTGTACGGTTGGCAGCGGGTACTCGACCCCAAACGCGGGGCCCCCTATGCCTTTTTGCTGTTTACCATCAAGAATGCCGAAGCCTACTACAAGGGCGAGCTGTCCACCTTCAGCCAGGTGGGCGTCAAGGCCCTGGACGACTATACCCTGCGCGTGGAGCTGGCCAAGCCCTATGCCTACTTCCTGCAGATTATGGCTTTCCCCACCACGCTGCCGCAGCGCCGGGATTTGATTGAACGCTGGGGCGAACGCTTTACCGAAGCCGACCACTTTGTCGGTAACGGCCCCTACCTGCTTGAGGAATGGACGCACGACGAGCAGATTGTCCTGAAACCCAACCCCACCTATTTTGAAACACCCCCGCAGAACAACGGGGTGGTCATGCTGATGATCCCCGAGCCGAATACCAGCCTGATGATGTACGAAAGCAACGAGCTGGATTTTGTGGAAACCGAAAGCAGCCTGCCCATCAAGGAGGTTCGCCGCCTGAAGAGCCGGCCCGACTTTCATCAGAATCCGTTGTACGCCATT
>JAGQHJ010000026.1 GCA_020431915.1 Cyanobacteria bacterium HKST-UBA04
GGAAGATAGCAGATCTAAATTCTTCACAAGATGTTACAAAACCCGCACTATGACAGCTTTTCGACAACTTGTTCATAAATGACCCACACGCTGATGGTGGGTCATTAGGTTATTGTTTTGTCTATATTTTAATATCAAGTACAAGGCATGTTTTGCACGGACCCCTCAATTTGGGTTTACTCAGCTTCAGCGGGGGGTTACAGCGTTGTCTTTTTATACAAATAGGCACTATAAGTGGCCTTTCAGTGCCTTTTTTCTTAAATTTTGCTTAAACCGGGTGGCATGGCCCATATTATTGTTTTAATACTTAAATAATTCGTTATCCGCGCCGATACCCCCTTTAGACAGTGCCCCCCCTGCCTTATACACGGAGTGACCCCGGATTATGTCAGGCCCCTACAATTACCTTCTTAATTTTGCCAGCCAATACCCCACCGGCGGCCAGCAGCCGTACGTTACAGAACGCTTTCCCAGCGACAGCGGCCCAGCCATCAACACCCGACCCAGCTATTACCAAGGCAACACCCAAAATACGGTCAGCCTTAGCTATCCCACCGACACCCCACCCAGCATTAACCCGCCCAACATCAACTCACCCTATAACCAGCCCTACAACCAACCCTATAGCGGGTATGGGTTCAACGCCGGCTACGGGCAACTCGCTTTTCTGTTGCAATCACTGCTGCAACAATTCAGCGGCCAACAGGCCGGTTACCCGTCACAAGCCACCACCATGAAATACCCCTCGGATAGCGAAGATGGCGGCAGCAACCCGGGTGGTCCCGGTCTTCTGACTCGAAAAGCCCCCTCCGATGCCGAGGATGGCGGATTCAAGCCCTACCCCGGCCCTGTGGCCACCACCGCCCCCGATCTGATTGGAAGCTCCTACAAATTTCCCTCCGACAACGAGGACGGCGGCATCAAGCCCTTCCCCGGCCCTGTCGCCATTACCGCTCCCGACTTGATTGGGGCCACCAACAAGTTCCCATCCGACAACGAGGACGGCGGCACCAAGCCCCCCACGTTGCCCATTGCCACCACCGCCCCCGACTTGATTAACATGACCATGAAGTATCCGTCGGATAACGAGGATGGCGGCGCCGGCCAGTACGTGTAGCCTCCGCCCCTCTTTAATACAGACACCGCTATAGAAACAACGCAAGTACGTTGCCTTTGTACGGCGTGTTTGTAGGGCGTCTTTGTAGGGCGTTTTTTGAAAATTAACCGGGGCTGGCGATATGATAGGGTTGATGAACGACCCACCCTTCGCCTCGTATTTACGCCTACTGACCATGCTGGCCCTGCTGGCCATGACCGGCAGCCTTTTTTCGTGTCCGGCATGGGCTCATACGGGGCATCATCAGGCAATAGAACCAATGGGGCCACTGAATTCGCCCCAGCCCCCGGCTGAAGCCCTAAGTGCCTGCTCAAACAAACCCCATGGGGCAAGCTGCACAGTAAACACCCCTCACGGACGCTTAACAGGCATTTGCTTGCAACCGCCAGGTTTATCCAGTTGGGCCTGTGTCCCCAACCAGGCACAACAAGGAGGCCGCCAGGGCCGACAAGGAAGCCGCCCACCCCTTCGGCAGCACACTATCGTGCAATCCCATGGCATCAAGCACCTCTACCCCGCCTTGGCCGAACCGGTTACCGAGACCCACTGTACCGCCACCATTGAAGGCCCATGGCGGGTCATCCGGGCCAACGGCATTGCCGAGCATAAAACCGGCCGCTTTCCCAACCCAGGCAACCCCAACCGCATTGGCGTCCAGCACATCGTCATGCGCGTGCCCGCCCAACCGGTACTAACCGACACAGCCACGCCGGTCAAGGAACCGGGTGTGGCCGTCAACGGCGTCATTTTTGATCCGGGAGCCGCCGAATTCTACAAGGGCGACCCGACGCTGGGGTGGCAATACGAGGCCCTCTCCGGTGCATTACCCCTAGGTTTCGACGAAAGCCACGCCCATGTGCAGCCGACCGGCAAGTATCATTACCATGGCTTACCCACCTTGCTGATGGCCAATCTCAAGGTTCAGGCCGACCATCACTCCCCCCAGGTGGGCTGGGCAGCCGACGGCTTCCCTATCTACGCCCTTTATGGCTTTAGCGACCCAAACAACCCCAAATCCGAAGTGGTCGAAATGACAACCAGTTACCAGCTCAAGCCAGGAAAGCGACCCACGGCCAACGGACAGCCGGGCGGACGCTACGACGGTACGTTTACGGCCGACTACACGTATACAGCCGGCGCAGGATCACTGGATGAGTGCAACGGGACCTGGACCGTCACCCCTGACCACCCGGAAGGCACCTACGCGTATTTTCTGACCCGGCACTACCCGTTTGTTCCGCGCTGTGTCAAAGGCCAGATAGACCCGACCATGGTCGCCCCACCCATCGGAATCACCCATCATTAATGACATTAAGGGAAAGGCATGCGATGCAACCAGACACGGACCCCCTAACACCCCATACCGATTCGGCGGGCGTCACCTTTCCTCCACCGGCCCTGTATTTTTGGACCCTGGTTATCAGCGGCGCCATTAGTGCCATTTACCCGCTGCCCCTACCCCTGCCGGGCATCAAACCCATTATGACCATGCACTTCGGGGTCGTACTGATGCTGGCGTCCGTCGTGCTGTTCAGCAGTGCCGTCGGGACATTTAAACGCCATGACACACCCCTGCCCCCATGGACGAGTACGAGGACCCTGGTTCACTCGGGGCCTTACCGCTTTAGCCGCAACCCCATTTACCTGGCGTTTACCCTCTTCGTCCTGGGGTTTGCCGGCCTCATCGATTCGTTGTGGGTTGCGGCGGCCATCCTGCCGGTGGTCTGGATTATGAGCACCCAGGTCATTGCCAAGGAAGAACGCTACCTGGCCCAGAAGTTCGGTTCGGCCTACACGGCCTATACACAGCGTGTCAGGCGCTGGCTGTAAGCATGCGATACCGGGTCTATGGGCCTTTATACACTGGCCTATAGGGTCTATGGGGCCGGTAGGGACAGATCTAGACAAAAGAACTAGCGGGTTTTGGACATTTACTACCGGTTTAGGTAGTTAAGGAAACCCTGGATCAAACGACACAATGGTAGAACTTACAGGCAACCAATTACAGACGTTCAGCAGGCAACAGCATCATTGGTTTAATCACAGCAACGACACACCGTGTGTGGCTGACTTATTGTGTCCTAATCCAAGGGTCAACGGGTTGATGATAACCGCTTCTCAGCGCCTGTTCCGGCTGACACTCCCCAGAAATCCCGAGGCTTACTCGATGGGTCGTCGCCGTGTCCTGCACACGGTTGCTACAACCCCCATCGGGCTTTTCGGGTGTGAGCACACAACGGCATCATCCAGTTTGTGTTGGGGCTTGCTTGTATCGGTACGTCTCTCTTTTTCATGGACCGTACCGGGCAATGCAAGGCGCAAGACAAAGGGGACGATTCCGCCCTGCCTGCCCCGCGCAGGAGGGATGGCAACGTGTGGGCTCATTCTATGAGCTGCCGGTCTACGGCACCACGGTAAGCACCTTGCTTTGTCGGGGCCTTGTCGGGCTCCCTTTTGCACGGACCCTTATTAATTAACAATACCAACGGCGGATTAACCAAGTACCGTCCGGCCATCCTATCTGAACCCTTTTACGGCCCGATGGTCAAAGGTAATCTAACCGATTAATTGTTCCTCATGGTCACGGCAAATCGATTATTCCAGAAAACTCTCCCGACAAACAATCGGCAATGGCCTTTGTTTTGGTGCGTTTCCCCTGTGGTTTTGTGGCCGACAGCGTGAACATACGACGATGACCAAAAACCGATAGGACAACTAGAGAGAACCGTTTTTAGATCATAATCTATCAGTGCCTTGCTGATTCATCGCTCAGTAGGGCACTGATGCTATTTTAGACCGCCTTTTTTGCACAAAGCGTTCGTTAAACCCCTGCAGCCGCCTGAAGCACCGGGGTTCTGGCCGTCAGTTCAAAAACGGTGCACGCCTGGCCACTAAGCATCACCCGCCCCGGAGTGTCCAGCCCCATGGCCACCAGCCCGCCCCGTGCCGAGGCTTGCCAGCCCTTAAGCCTGGTTTTGCCCAGCCGCTGGCCCCAGTACGGCCCCAAAAAACAATGTGCCGACCCGGTAACGGGGTCCTCGGGAACCCCCAGCTTGGGATAAAAACAGCGGGATACAAAATCCACCTTACCCTCATCCGCCTGGCTTGGCGCGGTAACCAGCACCCCCCGAACCGGCAGCATGCCCAGCACAGCCATGTTCGGCGCCACCGCCATCAAGTCCGTTTCGCTGCTCACGTGAACCAGCCACTCGTGGCGATTGGCCACCACCGTCACCACCTGGCCGGCTTCCAGCCCCAGGGCCGGCAACAGTGAACCGGGCACCTGAGGTTGCGCGTCGGCAGGCAACGGCGCCTCGGCCGGAAAATCCAGCGTGATAAACCCGGCAGAATCGTCATCTCTAACAGCACTCAGCGGCCCGCTAAGCGTATCAAACCAAATAGGTTCGCCCGTTATCGCCTGGCCAGTCTCAAACAGCAAATGGGCCGGTGCCAGGGTAGCATGGCCACATAAATCCACTTCGGCCAGCGGGGTAAACCAGCGCAGGTTATACCGGTTAGGACCCGTGGGCGCCACAAAGGCCGTTTCGCTCAGGTTCAGTTCGGCAGCAATGCGTTGCAACACCCCCGACCGTGCCGGGCCCATGTCGGCTGGTGCATCAAACACACACACGCCGGCGGGGTTCCCGCCAAAGGGTTTGTTCGTAAAGCTGTCGACAATAAAAAGCTGCATCTTCGGCTTGCGCGCCATGGCGTCCTGTTGATGGGGAATAGGGTGTTAAAGACTAAGGGCTAAGGCTAGTCATCCTGGAAGGCTTTCATGTGCTTCATATGTTTGTACACGTACCAGCACAACCCGACGGCCATCACCGTCACAATGATGAAGTCGAACTGGTGCCAGTAGTGCCGAAACACCTCGCGGTTCCGGCCAAACACCACGCCGACATATACCAGCCCGTAGCTCCATATCAGGGACCCAAAAAAGGTGTAAAGCACAAAGGGCCAGAAATGGGCCTTGAGAATACCGGCGGGCAGGGAAATAAAGGTGCGCACAATCGGCAGCATACGGCACAGGAAGAACGCCCAGTCACCGTACTTGTCCACCCACGATTCGGCGGTTTGCAGATCACGGTGCGTCAGCAATAGCCATTTGCCGTACTTCTCCAGAAAGGGTCGACCCCCAACCAACCCCAGCCAGTAGGAGGGCAAGGACCCCACCACACAGCCCAGAGCTCCGGCAAAGGCCGCCCCATGATAATTCAGCTTACCGTCGGCCACCAGAATACCGGCAAAAGGCAGAATAATTTCGCTGGGCAAGGGAATATTGCAGGACTCGATGGCCATTAACAACACCACGCCGGCATAGCCCGTCCAGCTCATAAACTGCTCAACGTGCATGGCGACGGATTCAATAATTGGGTCTAACCAGTCCAGTGCCATCGATCAATGGGGTATCCTTTGCTATACGGTAACGGAGAGAGAGAAAAAACTGCTCAAAAACTAGTCTTTCTTGAAGGCGGACAGCAGTTCAAGGGGCAGGGGAAAAACGATGGTGGTGTTTTTCTCGGTTCCCAGTTCGCTGAGCGTTTGCAGGTAGCGCATCTGGATGGTCAAGGGATCCTGACTCATCAACCGGGCGGCTTCAATCAGTTTTTCGGCAGCCTGGAATTCGCCCTCGGCCGAAATAACTTTCGCCCGACGATTCCGTTCACTTTCAGCCTGCCGGGCCATGGCCCGTTGCATTTCCTCGGGCAAATCAATCTGTTTAATCTCCACCGCTGTCACCTTAATCCCCCACGGGTGGGTGGCTTCGTCAAGAATAGACTGGATTTCATTGCTCAGCTGTTCACGTTCAATCAGCAGTGTGTCCATGTCCACCTGGCCGGTCACGCTGCGCAAGGTGGTCTGGGCCAGCTGGCTTGTCGCGTAATCGTAGAATTCCACTTCGGTAATGGCCTTAAGCGGATCGACCACCCGGTAGTACACTACCGCACTGACTTTCAGCGAAACGTTGTCCTTGGTAATGACATCCTGCGGCTTGACGTCCATCGTCATAGTCCGCAGGTCAACCTTTACCATCTTGTCGACCAGGGGCGGGGCAAACAGCAAAAACATCCCCGGCCCTACCGGTTTATCGAGCAGGCGGCCAAAGCGGAAAACCACCCCGCGTTCGTATTCGTTAAGAACCCGAACCCAACTCAGGATAAAGAAAAACAGTATAAACCCCGCCGGCAGCAACAAGGAAAACAAACCCGTAATCAAAATATCCATATGGCGCGTGCAACACCCCAAGCTAGCTTATTAACACCTTTGTATTATGGGTCAAACACAGTTTAAGCCCAACCGGTTAAACGGGCCCCCAAAACACAGGCCTCTTTAAATCCTCACCCCCGTAAGCGCCCTCAACTACCGATCCAGCCGTTTTACCCGAACACACGTTTGCAACGCCCTATCCAAGGCAACCACCCTGACGAACGTCCCCACTTCAAGCGGTTCCTGGCCGGAGTCATCCAGCACGGCATCCCAGGTTTCACCAAACACAAAGACCTTGCCAATACCGTTGCCGGCAATGGTTTGCACCACCTTGCCCTGTTCACCAAGCACTTTTTCGGCAGGCGACACCACCCGTTGCTGCTGGGCCAATACCACCAGATAAATGCCTACTCCCACCACAACAGCCATTAGTAAAACCAAAACCAGCGTTCCAAGCAGTGAACCCGACAACAACACCCCGGCCCCAACATCGGTTGACAGTGACGCAGCCCCAGCACATGGTGCTGCCGCCGCAAAGGGAGAAGGGGCCAACAACAAAAAGCCCAGCAAAAATACAATAATCAGCACCACCAGTCGATCGGTCAGGGACCAGCCCAGACCGAACAGCTCCTGCCGAATCCAATCCAGAACATGTTCGAGGTGTCGGTTCATACCGTATCTATAACACCGATACCAAAGCCTTGACAATCGTTGCCCCAAGCCATCGGCTTAAAACCCGACGAAGCGGTCCCCAGCTTTGTAACCATCAACGATGGCGCAATCAACATGGCATAGAGCGTCACGGCGGCACGATGTAACCAATGGGTCTGACAACACACATGGCGCAATTTTCGGGCAAATTGCATATCAAGCTCACGGGTATCAACGGCAGCCCGTATGGGTTGATAACCCTCAACCAGCCGACAGAAGGCGTGGTGCAACAACAACAACAACCGACAACCTTTAACCGATGTCGCCCAGTAGCGATCCTTGGCTGGTTCGTATGCCGGTAACCAAGCCCGTTGTACATCGGCCGGCAATGCCCTAAACGAACACTGCTGCCTATAATCGGCCACATACAACAGGGTTTGATCACAAACGACTTCATCCCCCAGCAGCGCCTCGACAAGTATCCTAAGCAAAGGCAGGGTGGGGTATATCGGTGCATTGGCATCGCGATGACAGCCTTGGCCCGGCACGTCGTAAACCACCATGGGTTCGGGCAGCCCGGCCATGTCCAACGTCCCCGCAAAACGCGACAGTTTCAGGCTCAACAGATAGTCCTCAACCACCGACTCCAAACACCCAAAGCCTCCCAAACGCTTAAGCACGTCGGTCCGCCCCATCATCCCATGGCCGCTAACACCCACGTCGTTGAACAGATGTGAGACCGTCAACCATGGCGAGAGAAAACATGGCGGGGCATCAAAAGATTGGGTCGTATGAACCCCGCATCCCACAAGCGCCATGGTCGTACGATGGGTTTGCATAAACGTGTACTGTCGCATCAACCGATCAGGAGACGAGACGTCATCATGGTCGGCTCGGGCAATGTAAGGGGTTGTGCACCGGGCCAAAGCCTCATTCAAGCTGGCTACCAACCCCATGTTTTGATCATGGACAACCACCTCAACGTCAATACCGTCTTTAACCAAATCGGGTTGTTCGGCCAAGGCCTGGGCAATCACCCGACCGGTGTCATCCGTCGAACCGTCGTCAATAATCAGCACCTTGAACGGTCGCATGGTCTGGGCAAACAATCCCGCCAACGCAGCTTCAATTTTATCGGCCCCGTTGTACACAGGTAAAACCACCGTCAGAGCAACGGGTTCTGGAACAGTCTCATACATTAGGTCAGTCTCTCACACTGTTGCCGTTTTAGTCGATCGTCGGCCACAGCCCCCCAGGTAAACAGGGCCACAATGGGTACCACGGACACTATCGCCAGAAAATACCGTACCGAATCGGACGCCGTACTTTGCCGAACAAAGGATTCCACAAAACCGGCCCAGACGAGCATGGCTGCCACCACCACCACGGTGCCCGACAGCTGGCGCATTACCGTTTGCAGGGCGACGCCCAACCCAATGGCAGCCCCTGGCTTAAGGTGCCCGGCGTCTTGAGCCCCTTCTGCCACACTGCCAGGATTCAGCATGGTGTAGGCAATGCGTAACCCGCCACCGCCAGCCAGCAGGATGGCCCCCACTTCGGGCACCCCATGGGGCAGCAGCCAGGCTCCCAGGGCCACCACGTCGGTTGGAAAAAACAGGGCCGGCAACGATCCGAGCATCATGCCGGTTTCAGCCAGCATCAGGACCGTGGGCACGCCAAACACAAACCCGCTCAGGAAGCATTGAATCGCCACGCTGATGTTGTGCTGCATCAGGAAGACGGCAAACACCGTCTTGACCTTCAACCCCGCATCGCGGCCGTAGGTCAGCATTTCATGCCGAGCCTGGGGCGAGAAAAAATAGGCATCCAGTTCCTTGAGATCCCGAATAGCGCCCGGCATAAAGACGGCCGCCAGCTCAAAGTTGCCCAACACCAGCCAAAAAGCCACAAAGGCCGATGTGGCACAGATAACGGCGGCAGCCAAATGAAAATAGCGATCCCGCCAGAAGCGGGCCGGTACCTCAAAGGCCACAAAGCGGCCCAACGCGGACCATGAAAAACCCGGTTCGGGGTACAGCAGCACGTTGGCTTCCACCAGCACCCGCTGCATCGGGGCCATAAACCCATGCCATTGGGGTTGGTACCGAACCCAGGCAAAAATGGCGCTGGCCTTCAAATAGAGATGCCCAAACTGTGTTATGGTATCAACGGTAGCGACGGGGCCATCCTCCTGCGTCGTTTGATCCGAAGGCGCCCAGCCGTTGGCCTGGATCGTGGCCAGGGCATGTTTAAGGCGTGAAAACACCTGCCGGTAATCGGCAGGTAGTTGGCTAGACGGTTGCTTACCCGTATATGGCACAAGTCACCCGCTCCAAATCCTGTTCCGTTAAACCCGGCCGCATAATGCACCTATGACCGTACCACCCAGTGACGATAGACAGCCGCCACCCATTAACCACAAAGGCCCGTCGGCGGCACAAGACTACCAACATCATACCATCTGGACACCTGAGATGGTGCAGCTCGACATCCCGTTTGCCGGGGTTGCCCGGCGCTTTATTGCCCGGCTGGTAGACGAGTTTCTGGTATGGGGGTTTATCCTCGGCCTCTTGGTCGTGTCTGTTTATAGCGGCATTTTCCTGGCAGCCTTGCTTGAGTCGCAGTCAACGGTGTTGGGCCGCTTTCGAGACGAGTTGTTCCTGCTGATTCTCATTGCTGTTGTCCTGGCGGTCCTGGTGATAAAATTCATTTATTACGCCTGCTTTCACGCGTTCAACAACGGTCAGACCCCCGGAAAAATGGTGACCAATATCCGGCTGGTCACGGACCGGGTGGGGCGGGCCAACCTCTGGACCTGCTGTATCCGATCCGTGGTTGATTTCATTGACATGGCCCTGTTGAGCGGGGTAATCAGTTTCTTGATGATCCTGGTCCACAAACAGGAAAAACGGATTGCCGACCTGGCCTCCGGCACCATTGTCATCCTCAACGATGTCCCCCCTAACCCAGGGCCTTGAGTGTCTTTTGCCCTAGCCTGAAAAGCGTCGATTACAATGAGCGTCAATTACAAAGACTATTACAATATCCTCGGTGTCGACCGCAACGCCTCTGAAAAAGAGATCAAGTCGGCCTACCGCAAGCTGGCACGCAAATACCACCCCGACGTTAACAACGGCGACGAGACCAAGTTCAAGGAAATCAACGAAGCCTACGAGGTGTTGGGCAACCCCGACAAACGGAAACGCTACGACAGCCTGGGGGCCAACTGGAAGCATGGAGCACAGTTCAATCCCGGCGACTTCGAGGGCATGAACTTCAACTTCTCCGACCTCGGCTCGATGGGGGGTATGGGCGGCATGGGCGGGTTCAGCGACTTTTTTGACCTGCTGTTCGGCAACATGGGGGGCGCCTCGCAGTTCCGAACGTCTTTTTCCGCCGGCGGGCCAGGCGGTAGCGGCTTTCAAACCCACACCATGAACCTTGACGACCTGTTTGCCCAGGGGGGCATGGGGGGCGCTCAACCCGGCGGGCATGGCGGCCATAGCGGCCATAGCGGCCATAGCGGCCGATCGGGCCCACACGCCCAACCGGCCGACTTAAACATTAGCCACTCTTTGTCCCTGGATCTCGAAGACCTGGTGGGCGACGGCAAGCAGAAAGCCATCCTCATCAAGGACGACCGGGGAGGAACCCGGTCCCTGACGGTTAAAATCCCGAAGGGCATTCGGCCCGGCAAAAAAATCAAGCTCAAGGGTCAGGGCAAAACCGGCCCGGGAGGCCGACAAGGTGACCTGCTACTGGAAGTGCACGTCAACAAGCACCCAAGCTATACCCTGGACAATAACCAGCTGATTTACGACCTGCCGCTGTCCCCCAGTACCATGCTTCTGGGCGGCAAGGCCGACGTCCCCACCTTTGACGGCTCAGTGACCATGACCATCCCAGGCCCGTCCAAGCCCGATCAGAAACTACGCGTCAAGGGCCATGGGCTCAACGAGGCCGATGGCAGCCGGGGTGATTTGCTGGTACGCCTGAAACTGGCCGTGCCAGACCAGTTGACCGAGGATCAGAAGGCGGCGCTGGGCCAACTCAAAGACACTGGCCTATAGTAGGCCGCCTATAGCAAGCTCCCTATAACAAGCTCAGAATGGCTTCAATCTGCTGGCGATGCAGTTGGTGATGCAGCGCCGCCAGCTTGACCCAGCCCTCGTTGTCCAGATCACCAAACCAAGGGTGGGCAAACTTCAGGGGAGAAGGCCGCTTGACGAGCGGATCGACCATGGCGGCCAGAAACCCCTCGTTTAGGGTTGCGTAGGCCCGCAACACTGCTTCCTTGCTGTGGGGCCCCTCATCGGGCTTGAAATCTTCGATTTGAACGGCACTGAGCCCATCGAGACGCTGCATGCTCAGGGCCTCGGCCACCCGGCGAATACCGTTGGTTACCACAATAATATGGCGCAGGGTCATCAGCACCGACCAGTACCGGCTGCTGTCCTCCAGGCCCGGCAATCGGTCAATCAGTACCTTCCGGTTCAACTGCTCCGTACTGACCCCCCGAACCAGCCCGACAACCGTCTGGTATTCGGTATCAAACAGCTCAACCGCCTTGGGCCAGCTGGTACGGGCACAAAACACCGGAAACAGCACATAACGGCCATACAGCTGCTCAAACAGCGGTAGCCCGGCACCGGGTTGGGCCAGTTGATCTGGGGATGGTTTGGAAGAAGCCATTGGCAGCCCCCTGTCGTCTTGAATCATCCAAAACACCGTAGCGGTCGGTATAATCGTGACGAGACACGTTACATTCGGGGCATTTGCCCCTTTTTATATAATAACGGAAAATCTACCGAATGCTTAAATAATCAGGTTCGAACCCCGTTTGATGGGCTTTTTTCACCCTTCCATCATTCGTATCGCCCACCTACTCATTATTAAACCCCCTATTGATGACCCCCATCCCCCTCAGTATACAGCGTCATCCCAAGCCCAGCAGGAGAACAAAAAAAACGTGCCGATGGTCAGACTCGAACTGACACGGATTGCTCCACTCGATTTTGAGTCGAGCGCGTCTACCAATTCCGCCACACCGGCACGCGAACTGGTAGGGTAGCACCAAGGGGTGTCGGTTTCAATATCGGCCCCCTGGCTTGATTATAAGCGACGTTAGTAATAAATTAGAGGCTATTCACCTGTTCCCAGCCCAATCCAGCCCAACCCAGCTCAACGCGGTTCAACCCGAGACAACCCATGCCCGAACCCCTTGTGTTTCAGCCCGCCATCCCCCGTTTTTCGGGGCCAGCAGCCAAAAACGCCTCACCACCCTACCGGCTCATGCTCAGTTACGAAGGCATGTACCAGGGCAAGCCCGGCGTGGCAGCCAAACAGATCCAGACGGCCATCAACACCTTTGCCCAAACCGACCGCATTCCCGCCAACGTGACCGTATCGGCCAAGGTGTACGGCCCTGGCTACGAAGTAACCCGGCAGACCATTACACGCCTGAGCCAGGCCCCGCAAAAACCCTTTAGCATCACGGCTGCGTACAGCTTGCCCCATGAGGCAGCACAGGCTGCGGAAGTCGTCCGGCTGTTGCAAGAAGGGGCCCAGCAGCAATTACCGGCCTACCTGAAACAAGCCTACCCGAGCACCTTTGACGTCAGAGCCTAGGGCTGTTTAGGGACGGCCGTCGTTGGCGGCATCCGTCAGCTTGTCCACGTCGGCCTGATCGATGTGGCCGTCGGCATTGACGTCCATAGCCAGGGTGTCGTTGGTGGCCAAGCCTTCCCCATTGTCATTGATGTGCTGGGCAACGGCAGCCGCTTCATCGGTTAATTCCTGAGCCGTGGCTGCAGCAATGTGCGCGTCGTGGGCATCAAGGGCATCCTGACGAATCTGGGCCTCGCGGTCGCGTGTCAGGTCGACATCAGCCTGGTTGATAACGCCATCGGCATTAATATCCTTGGCCGCCTTGGCTTCGTCATCCACAACAATGTCGGCACCGCCGGCCGCATCTACGTCCGCCTGCAGGCCAGCTGCTTCGGTATTCAAGTCAATGTAGGTGGCGTTTTCTTGGCGAGCGGTTTGCGCATCGCGGGCTTCGCTTTTCTTGGTGCTTTCCAAGGCACTCAAAGCAATTCCGTCAGCCGTGTCAATGGTTTGATTGCCATCCCGGTCAAATTGCCAGGTGTCCACAGAAACAGCCGTGTTCACATGGTCACGGGCGCCCTGAACAAAGCTGCCCAGTTCATAGTACTTGGCCGTGGCCAGGTTGTTGGTTAACCGCTGGTTCAGCAACGCGTAAGCCTTGTTGCCGTCATCGCCGTCCACGTCACCATCGGCATCGAGGTCGAGGTGGGCGTTGTCTGCGGTCGTGTCCACACCGGTGGCACCGTTCAGGTAGTTGTAAACGGCATCGTATTGGCCAAACAGATCACCATCCGTCAGCGAGGCCAGGCGGGTGTTGTGGGCATTGCGTGCCGTATTGGCCTTAAGCTGGGCCTGTTGGTTGACGATTTGCAAGTCTTGGGTGTCGATAATGCCATCCACGTTCACATCCAGCTGGAAGGTCGCGGCCGTGGTGGCCTCATTGACATGGGCCGTGATATCGGTGGTCAAGCCGGCATATTCGTAATAGGCCCGGCCGTCGAGGTTGTCATCGATGCGTTGTTGCAGCTTGGCCTTGGTGACATCCAGATCCTGGTTGTTGAGCACCCCATCGGCGTTCAAATCGTACTGGACGGTTTGAGCCGTTACCGCCGGGCTGCCGGGATTCTGGGCCAAATGGTTTTTCAGGGCTTCATGCTCGGCATAGAGGTCCGCATCAATGGCGGCATTCAGGCGGGTATTGTGCGCATTACGGGCAGCCGTCGCCTTGGTGGCGGCTTTACCCAGCAGTTTTTGCTTGTCGTTGTCATCAATGTCGTTATCAAAATCGGCATCGTGGGCAAAGTTGTTGTCGCCAACCGTCTCACCCTTGTGGGCATCGACGGCACGGGCATCATCAAGCAGCTGCCAGTATTCCTGGTTGTTCTGAGCCGCTTCGGAATCCGATTCAAACTTGGTTTGGTACACGTTGGCGTCGGCCAGGGTAATGCGGTTGTCGTTGTTCATATCCATGGCGCGGGTGGCATCGGTGGCATCGGCTTCACCGTGCTGGTTGACATGGTTGCGGATATGAACGGCATTGCTGCGAAGCTGGCCGGGGGTCATCGCGTTCATGGCATCCAGGCGTTGCTGATAGGCCGTACCGCTGTCACCGTTGGCTTTGTTGTCGTAAACAGCCACGTCATTGCTGTCCACCACACCATCGTGGTTAATGTCGAGGTGACGGTTGGCATCGGTCGTGGCGTTGCCATTACCGTTGGCGGCAATGTACGTTTCAATCACGTCGGCGGCAGCACGCAGCTCGTCAACAGACATTTGCGCCATCTGGGCCTTCAGGTTGTCGTTGAAGGCATCGGCATCATGGGCAGCCTTGTCGAGGTAGGCGTTGGCATCGGCACGGTTAAGCAGGTTGTCCGAACCCACAATGTCGTAACGACGGTTGCCGTCATTAACAATCACGGCGTCGGTGCCGGCGTTGTTAAGCAGCTGGTTAATTTCGGTACCACGTGCAATCAGCGCGTCAATGCCCATACCAGCCAGTTCGTTGGTTAACTGGGCACGCTGAGCGGCAGTGTCGGCGGCAGCCTTGTTGGTGTAGGCCGCAGCGTCACTTTGGTTAATCTTGTTGTTGCCGTCGTAATCAAACTGACGGGTGGCATCGGTAGCATCCACTTCGCTCTGGCCGTTGAGCAAGCCTTGGATGGCAACCCCGCGGGCCTTGAGTTGATCAATGGTCATACCGTTACGCTCAGCCTGCTTGGCAGCCACATGGGCGGCAAAGTCGGTGTCCAGCTTCTGGACAACGGTCGTCAGGTCGGCGGCCGTAATCATGCCATCGGCATTGCGATCCAGGGCAACGGTGGCATCGTTGGTCACGGCCTGGCCAATGTGAGCTTCTATATTGGTTTTCAGTGCCAGCAGACCGTCAATGCTCAGGCCAGCCACCTGGTTGGCAAACTCGGCCAGCTTGGCTTGACGTTTCGCATCAAGCTCTTGGCTGTAGACCAGCAGGTCATCCTGGTTGATTTGGCGGTTAAAGTCGGTATCGAGCACGATATGTTGGCTGGTGGGATCAATGGTGGTGTTGTTCCCGTTGGCATTCAGATAGGCCTGAACATCGGCCATGCGCTGGCGCAGTTCAACCAGGCCCATTGCCCGCACCCGGCTGCCCAGCTCGTTGACCAGCGACTGGCGCTTGGTGTTGGCAGCAGCCTGCAAGGTTTCCAGATCCTGGTTATCGAGGACCCCATCGGTATGGGAATCCAAAATCTTGTTGGAGTTAAAGACCGCACTGCCTTGGCCATAACGGTCAAAGTGTGCCATCAAGCTCTTGATTTCACCCAGCACCTGATCGTAGCTCAGTCCGGCAATCCGTTGGTCGGAGCGTGCCTGAGCCTGGGCATCGTGAACCGGTACGGCCGGCGGAGGCGGCGTAGTCGTAGAAGGCGTGGGGCTGGGGGTCGATGTCGAGGAGGAGGAGGAGGAGGAGGAGGAGGAGGAGGAGGAGGAGGAGGAGGAGGAGGAGGAGGAGGAGGAGGAAGACGAGCTATTATCGTCTCCACCGGAAGTCAAACCAAAGCTGGCCAGCAGGCCGGCCAAGGCACCCAGGCCACCCGAAGCAGCCGCCGGGGCCGGAGCCACTTCATTCTGAACAGCCGTAATATCTTCACCGGTAAACGTTCTGACGCTACCACCGGTTTTTGAAGCCCCATAATCCAGTTCGGACAAGCTCAGCGTGCCGTTGTTGTCACGGTCCAGACGGCTGAAGACGTTATCCTGGCTTAAGGCCGTAAAAAACTGACCAATATCGGAATACGGCATGAAGTAGGACGCAATTAAGCCCAAGCCCCGCAGCTTGCGCTGGGTCATGTGGGATTGATCCAATTGCAAGGCCGAGTATTGGCCCTGGATAATGATCTTCCCTTGCTGGGCGCCTTGGGTTCTGTAATTGATAGAAAAGTTATTCATCCGTTGTCCACTCTGAATGTCGCATCGCGTGAGCCGGTAAGGGCGCGCTGTTGTCGTCGCTACTTGGGGAACCCGACAGCTATATGCTGTCCTCTATCCTGCAATACAAATTCTCTATAGATAAATAAACAAAAACTATAAATATCAAAATGTGCTAATAATGATATATTTATTAAATATATTGTTACATAAGTTTACCTCCCCTAGCCCACCCCCCGACGCACTCAACCGCCTATTGCGTCTCCTCGGCCCGGTTAGGGCTTAAGACGCCGACCGCTGCATCATACCCATCAAGAACATAAACACCATTAACGCCCGCAGCGTCTGCGGATTAAAGGCCGGTGACACCGAGGTCGTCTGGTTTTTGTGGTTTTCCGATTCGCTGGAACCCGATATAGCGGGCTGTTGGGGCTTTGCCTGATTCATCAGCAGCTGGGCAATCAGCATCAGGGTTTGCGTGGTGTTGTCCTCGTTCGGCCCCGTATTGGAAGACTGACTTGGCTCAGGTGAGGCTGTGGTGACAACTTGAGCAGCTGTGGCCGTCGACTGTGCGCCAAGGCCCAGTAAGGCCCGGGTATCCAGGTGAACCGAAGGGCTCGGCGCAGGGATCGATTCAGGCGTAGGCGCTGCCACGGCTTGCAGGCCGGGAACGGTTACCGGGGCCTGGTAGGCCGTGACCCGTTGGACCGGTTGTTCAGCCGGTTGTTCGGCTGGCGCCTCAATTGGGGCTTGGACAGCAGGCGCTGCAGCCGGCACAGGAGCAGGAGCAGGCGTAGGCACAGCAACCGCAGCAGCCGGGGCAGGGGTTGGGGTAGGCGCTGCCACCGCTTGCAGGGGCGGGGCGGTTACCGGGGCCTGGTACGCTGTGACCGGTTCAGCCGGTTGTTCGGCAGGTTGTTCGGCTGGTTGTTCGACAGGTGCCTCAATCGGGGCTTCGACAGCAGGGGCTACAGCCAATACAGGAGCCGGTACAGGAGTCGGTGCAGCAACCGCAGCAGCCGGGGCAGGGGCAGGGGTGGGCGCTGCCACGGCTTGCAGAGGCGGAGCAGTTACCGGGGCCTGGTAGGCCGTGGCCTGCTGGGGCGGGGGCTGCTCCACATAAGCGCTGGCGGCAGCCGGGGGGGCAGGAGCAGTCGCTAATGTGGGAATAGTCGGCATGGAGACGGCGGGATTCGGCTCGGCTTGCATCCCAGGCGCCGTAACGGCAGGCATACTGACACTGGCTGGAGCCGTCGGTTGCGTGGGCACTGTAACCGGTACATTAGCCGGGATTGTTGGGATGGTGGGATTAGTAGGGATCTGCGTGGCAGAAACCGTTGCCCCCAGGGCCTCAAAATCGCGGTGGGTCAGCATCGCCTGGCCATCCATCATCGTCAGGGCCTGGATTTCATTAATTTCAAGTGTTTGGTTGCCGTTCGTGTCAATGGCCCCGAAATGGGCCTGGAAATCGCCATACAGGGCCACAGCATCGGGGTTGTTGGTACTTTGGAAATGGGTCATCAGGTGGGCCAGCAGCGACTGAGGCAGGGTAGTGCCGCCAATCCAGTGGTTTAAGGTTCCCCCCTGAAACACCAGCGCCGTGTCATTGCCGCCCGTGGAAAACTGGACGGCATAATCGGTATTACCCGCCATCAGGGTGGGCACTGCCGGAGGCAGAGCAGGGGCAGGGGCAGGCACCGAAACGGCACCCCATGGGGCACTACCGGTCTGAGTACCGGCTGAGGTACCCGCTTGAGTACCCGCCTGGCTACCTGAAGAGGCGCCCATCGGTTGCGATGATGTGGTGCCCGCACTGCCGGCCACAGCAGCCGGGTTATTGGTTTGCTGCAAATACGCCTCAAAATCATCAATGGACAACGCACTGGTCCCGGATGCCGAAGCCAATGCCGTCATCTCGTTCGGGTTCACCAGCCCGTCCCCATCCAGGTCGATTCGATTGAAATTAGCCACCAACTGGTCAAACAGCACGGCCGCAGGCTCGTTCGGTTTACTGTTCCGGTAATATCCGGCAGCCACCTTAAAATGAGCCAGTGAGGCATCCATGTTGTGGTTCACGCCGGTCCCCGTAAACGTGATACGGCCCGGCTGCGTATAGTTGTAGCTTAGTGAAAAGCCCATGAGTAGGTCTGTTTTCTTTCCAGAAAGCCTCTGACCAACAGCCATTTGGGCGACATGACACCCATGGCCGAGGCCGGATTGAGACGCTCTCTCTCTTATTTCTCTATTTCTGTTTATGGATCACCGCAGAGGAGCGGTGTAAAAAGGCCGCTTAATAGGGGGGGGCGAAGCATGTCGGTCGGTTTAACCCGGCTTATGCATGCCGGCAAACAACATACTAATTAAATAAAAATGAAATAACAGAAGAATTGCGGGGCTTAACACTCTTTTAAGGCTTCCTAAGGCGAAAAAGGTTGAACTGGAAAGAGAACGCCCTCTGAAAAAGCGGCCATAGGCGCCTGTAAATCTACAGCATGTGTGGGAGGGAATGGATATAAATATTATATATATTAAAACTATAGGCTGTCTTCCTCAACAACAACATAAACCTTGAGAGTCACTCCACCACCTTTGGCGCTGCTGTCCTGCATACCCACTGGTGGTTTTTTATTGGGCCCCATCAGACACGCGCACCCCCCCTCCGCCGCCGCCCCGCCAGGCGTTGTTCTTCTCCCCGCGTTTGAGGCTCAAAACGAATTAATGCAGGAAAAGAGAGCTGGAAATAATCAGGAAATCATAGCTGGCATGGGCCAGAATGGCCGTGGTGGTGTTAAAGCGCAGGCGCAACCAGCCAAACAACAGGCTAACCAAAAACAACTGGCACTGGAACGGGCTAAGGCCGTACTGGGAATGCACCAACACAAACAGCAGGCTGGAAGGCACCAGGCCAAAAACCGGCTGAATCAGCCCCCGGAACAGCATTTCCTCACCAATCCCTGCACACAGGCCAATAACCAGTCCGCTAAGCAATACCAGCCATGGCTTGTCAGGCGGCGCCAGACTCTGACTGATGGCCTCGACCGCCTTCAGGATATTGGGGTCCACGTAAGGCTCGACCAAGCTGTTGAGCACCGTCACCAAAATGGTCAACACCACGGCCGATCCAAGTCCAATAGCCAGCAGCCGCTTGTTCAGGGCCCCCAGGCCCATCTCATGCCAGACTTGCCGGGGGGAATAGTTTAGCCAAAAGCCGGAAGCCTGGATGGCAAAGGTTGTAAAAATCACCATGTTCAGCAGCGAAGACAGGTACAGGTTGCTGTGCTTCATCTCGGCGGCCAGCACCAACGGATCGGCCAGCACCAGGATGATGCCAAAAAAAATGGCCGACGCCAGGAAAATGTAGAGTGACCACAAATGCACCACGGAGTCGAGGGTAAAGGATCCCACCAGCCAGCAGAAGGGCGGTTGGTGACGATCGGGCAGCGGTAGTGTGACACCGGCCCGGGCCAGCAGCCACCGGAAAAAGGGCAGGGCCAACGTCACGACCCCGGCAGCAGCCACCAGGTAAAAAATAGGCACAAAGAAAGACAGTTCCACAGGCGATTGCGACACGAGTTCCTGTCCAAAATCGGGCTGGCTCAGGGCCCAGTGAAGCAGCGCGGCAAAGCCCCCAAAAAACAGGGTAAACGCCCCTATCAGCACCAGCAGGACGTATCGCACCCAGCCCAAGCCGGCCCGTTTTTCAAGGTATCCCAACCACGAAACGGTGCCGATGCACAGCAGCAGCACAAAGAAAAACAGGAGCTGAAGCAGTTCGCTCAATGCAGCCGGCAATCTTTCTGCGGCACCGCATAAACCGTAACCCGACGCTTTGGCACAGGCCCTTAGATATTCGCCAATACAAAGGCCCAACAAAGCGTATCACCCTATTATGCCGTTAAAGGCCGGGGAGGGGAATCATCCAATTGCATCAAACACCCAAAGCCCGGCCTAGACCAGTTGCAGCCTCGAATCGGTTGGCGGAATCACGATGGATTGATAAGGGGCGCCCATTTGGCGCAGGGCGTACATAAAAATGCCCCGCAACGAACGGTGGCTTTGCCACATGATGCGATCGGGGTGGGCAAATTCGGGAAACTCGTCGGACTGCTTGACGGTATAGTCGTCAATCGTTACCGTGTACTGACGGTTGGGGTCAAGCGGTTCCCAGCGCTGCAGCTGACGGTTATACACCTGAATGTTTCTCATCTGGCCCTTGTTCACGTCAATCACCAGACGCAGGCCGGCCGGATGCAACAATTCGGCCTTTTTACCCGATACACTACCGAGCCCCTGGGCCGACCGGGCCAGGGCACCGGCAATCTCGCTGCCGGAAGCCGTAATGGTTACAAACTCACCCCCGTAAGGCATCATCTCCTTGAGGGTCCAGTTGGTCAACGTCCCGACGGGAATATCCTTGCGAACCTGGCTGGGCCGAATAAAGCTAATATCGCTGCCACTGATGTTGCGGGCCGAATCGGCCAGCAACTGGGCCAGGGGGTTGGGCCGGTATTTGATGCTCGACACGCCCACCGGCTGGGCCATATAGGCCAAGGCTTGCTGGGGCGGCAAAAATTGCTTCAACAAGGCATCCGCCTGCACGTCGTCCTGAAAGGCCGACGTCGGGTGCAACTGGCTTTGCAGCGGCAAAAGACGACCGGCGGCATCAAAGCCCACATCGGCCGTGCCCACATACTCGCCGTTCCAGCCGGCCTGGACAATCAACACCGGTTCTCCCCTGGGCGAGGTCAGCAGGTTTTGCCCTGGCACGATACCCTGAATAGCGTCATGGCTGTCACCGCCCACAATCACATCAATGCCACTGACCTGCTGGGCCAACTTGCGATCGAGGTTGTAGCCCATATGCGACAGCAGCACGATGCGGTTAACCCCGTGCCGCTCCAGGTCATCGACCATGGCCTGAACCATTTGCCGGGTATGTGAAAACGGAATGGATTGCACCCCGCTTTGCTTGACCGACTTGCTGATCTTGGCCGTCTCGCTGGGCCGTGTAATACCAATCAGGCCGTAGGTCCCCTGCTGGCCACGAATCAGGTGCACGGATGGCTTGAGCAAGCCAGCCTGCTCAAGCTGGGCCAGCGGATGGTTGGGCGAAATGGCCAGGTTGGCCACCAGCGACGGGTATTTGGCATAGTTGCGCAATCCCTGGGCCAGGTCGTTCACGTTCAGGTCCAGCTCGTGGTTGCCAAAGGTGGTGGCATCGAGGTGCAGCAGGTTGTTGAGCAGGATGGACAAAACCCACTCGTCCGGCTCGTTAAACGTGTTGTTGTCACCACTATTGAGTCTCAGGACATCAAAACCGGCCTGCTGGCCCTGGCTGGCCAGGGCATTGAATGCCGTAACGGACTTGGGCATGTTCGGCCAATGTTCGTGCGTGTCGTTGTTATGCACAATACGCAACCGGCTGGCCGGCATCGTCGGTGTCGTCGATCTGGGCGACTGCAGCGACGAGGGCGGCGGCGAGGCATAAGCAGCCGGCGGCCTGGCAAGAAACGGTTGGAACTGTAGGGGGGAAACCAAGAGAATCTAAAACCCGTTTACATTGAACACTAAGTAAGGAAACAATCAACAGCGTCAGAAATGGTAAGACAGGATAAAACAGGGAAAACCCAGGCGGCTGAAGCATCTGCTTGCGCTAGCATACGGCCATCGCCGGGTCATAGCAATAAAACCCCCACCCCGCCATGAATTGCCCGTAACACAGGACATACAAGGTATATGAGACCCCCCGAGAATCCGGTTACAGCAAGCGGCGATTGACGAGGTCGAAGGAGATTTCCTCACCCTTGGCCGTAAAGAGCCTGAACCGGAATTCATCCAGTTTCTGGACGGTCTCGAAATCGAACTCATAACTGTTGACGGCACTGTACGGCTTGTTGGTGGCATTGAGCTCCTTCTGGGCATTATGGTCTACCGACCGCTTGGTCGGCCGGAGCAGCACCTTCTTGCCGTGGCCCACCCCCTCGATAACGGCATAATACTCCGTGGCAAAGGTAGGCGAATCGCCAAACAACGACACGATAAAACGCACCTTGGGGTAACGCCAGTTGAAATGGATATCGCGCTCGATTTGCTTGCGAACCTTGGCAATGTTCTCCGGCGTCGGGTCCATGTTAAACCGGCGCCGGGCCACAGCCCGCGAGATTTCGACAAACGGCGTGTAAATGTTGATCAGCACCCCATCATCCGCTTCCTGCCAGTTGTACCCCAGAAACTGGTAAAGCCCCGTCCCCTCGTTAAGCAGCCCGTATTTAATGGCCTGCGAAATCATTTTTTTGCTCAGCGGGGCCATGGCCTGAGCTGACATGTCAGCCGTTGCCGGCACCGTCAACAGCACCAACAAGGCCGAAAGCAGGCATTTACTCACTATTCGGTATAAACGAGTGTAAAAGATAGGCATGGTAGTAGGCAAAAGGGGCTCCAACACCCAAAGAAGAGCTTGTATCAACGTTGGCCACGATCATTGCGTCATTGAGCCGGGCAACGGTTAATCGTATGATAGCGAAGGAACGACCGAATTTCAAAATATGGATGATCAAAGGAAGGCCACCGTACCGATGTGTGCAACCAATAGCCATAGCGCCCCCCACCCCCGCCGGGTCTTTATTATTGTTATTGATGCACTGGGCGTTGGGGCCATGCCCGATGCCCCCGACTACGGGGATGCCCCCGGTGCCAACACCCTGGGCAATATCGACCGGGACCGCAACCAATTGAAGCTGCCCCAGCTCAAGGCCATGGGGCTTGGGCATATTACCCCGCTCAGGCACGTTGAGGCTGTAAGCCAGCCAACAGGCTGGTTCGGCAAGATGGCTGAACGCTCCATCGGCAAGGACACCACCACAGGCCACTGGGAAATGATGGGCACCATTCTCGATGTCCCCTTCCCCACCTACCCCGACGGTTTTCCGCCCGAGGTCATCGAGGCCTTTGTGGCACAAACCGGCTGCCAAGGCGTATTGGGCAACAAGCCGGCCAGCGGTACGGCCGTTATCGACGAATACGGCCAGGCCCACCTCGACACGGGGTACCCCATTGTCTATACCAGTGCCGACAGCGTCTTCCAGATTGCCTGCCATGTGGAGGTCGTTCCCCTTGAAACCCTGTATGCCTGGTGCCAGACGGCCCGGCAGTTGCTTGACGGGGAGCACCGCGTCAGCCGGGTCATTGCCCGCCCCTTCGAAGGTCCTCCGGGCAGCTTTTCGCGCATTGGCAGTGCCCGCCACGATTATGCCGTCGAACCTCCTGAAACCATGATGCTCAACACCCTCAAGGCCCAAGGCGCCGTGGTGCTAGGGGTCGGAAAAATCAAGGATATTTTCTGTGGCGCCGGCATCACCCACGCCATCAAAACCAAGAACAACACCGACGGGCTGGCCACCACCCTGGCCCTGGTCAAGGGTGAAACGGACCTGGCCTCGACCGCCGTGGACGGCTCGCCCATCGACGCCTTTGACACCACACGCCAGTTAATCTTCGTCAACCTGGTCGACACGGACATGAACTACGGCCACCGACGCGACGTGGAAGGCTACGGCCATGCCCTCGAGGAAATCGATGCCACCCTGGCCGAACTGCTTCCCCATTTGCGGCCCGACGACCTGTTGATGATCACAGCCGACCATGGCTGCGACCCGACGGCGCCCGGCAGCGACCACACCCGGGAATACGTCCCCTTGCTTGTCTACAGCCCCAGCTTACCAGGCGGCATTAATTTGGGCATCCGCCAAACCTTTGCCGACATCGGCGCCACCACCCTTGACTGGCTCGGTACCGACACAAAGCCCGTGGCGGGCCAAACCTTTTTACCGTTGCAGCCGGCCTGCCCGTAACGCCTCGACCCGAGAAAACAACCGAAAAGACGGCCTGTGCCGGAGGGGCAGTAGAGGCCGTCTTTGGGGATGCATAAAGCAAAAATATAAGGGGGGGGGGGGGAGTATGCGTACTGTAAGGTGATCCGTGTGGGAAAGGTTTAGAGGGAGGGGGGAAATCGAGAGAAAACGAAACCAGACCGATGCGGATATCATACGATAGGGGTTTTGTTTAAAGGGGTCGTTTAAACCGAGAAAAAAAGGTGATGTCGCTTAAAGTCTGTTTGTATATGTATATAAAATACATAAGATATTTTTTTGATAGTTTTTTTATAGACTTAAGCCTTTCTTAAGACTTCACCGCCGCACAGCCACTTTCCGATGCCTGTGTAGAGATTGGTGCAGCGGAAGGCAGACGTGTGCGGCGGTGAGAGACTGTATGAAGGGGGTATGATTCGTGCAGTGGGGGTTCAAACCTAAACCTTGTTAGTCTCGTGTTTGGTGGTTTAATCCTGTTCGGCTTTGTCTTTGGCCACCGCGATCACGGAGACCCGGTTACGGCCATTCTGTTTGGAGCGGTACAACTGTTGGTCGGACAACTCCAGCAAATCGTTATAGCTGGACAGCTTTTTGCTTTCGGGAAAACGGAAGTCCACGGCGCAAATACCCTGACTGATGGTGACCCGCAGTTTGTCGTCAATATGGGGAAACCGCAGGGCCTGTACATGCTCCTGAAAAGCCCGGGCAATTTCGGTGGCGTCTTCAAACTCGCGTCTGGGAACAATGATCCCGAATTCTTCACCACCAAACCGGCAGGCCCAGCATTGCTCGGGGGTAAAGCGGCGCAAGACCTTGGCCACTTCCTTGAGCACTTCGTCACCCACCACGTGGCCGTAGCCGTCGTTGAGCTTCTTGAAGTGGTCGATGTCGAGCATGATCAGGCTCAGTTTTTCGTTGTTGGTGCGGCATTCCTCAAACACGTTGACCATCTGGTTCAGGAAAAAGCGCTTGTTGTACGTCTTGGTCATTTCGTCGGTAATAACCGAATCGCGCAGGGAGTTGGTTTCCTGGGCCAGGCTGTAAATCTTGTCGTTAATCTGTTCCATTTCGCCCTTGCGCCGTTCCAGTTCGCGTTCGTACTGTTTGGCTTTCTTGCGATGGAACAGATACTCGACAACCACGTTCCACACCACGTTGTGCACCTTGTCATAAACCGGGCCTACCACGGCAAACACCAGTGCGTAGAACAAGGCCGCCAGCGGAAACCATAAAACGGCCGCCCCGGAATAGGTGTCGGGGCTGATGACCATTTTGGCAAACTCGGTAATTTCGGTGCTTTCAATGCTGTAGCCATACGCCAACACCGATTTATGCAGGGCATCGGCCGTCAAGGACGGAAAGAACTCGGGGGGCAAAAGCTGGTCAAGGCCGAGGGCCTGCACCACCACAATAACCGGGGTCGCCAGGGCGTAAGCCACCATGTACAGGTTGTCAAACACCATACCAAAATCGGCCAGGGGGCCACGGTCAATACCGGCCAGGCTGGGGTCCCAGCATCCCAAAAAGAATGCGCCCAGAAGCACGATTTGAACCGTCCAAGTAACAAGTTTTTTCATAGTCACAAAAACCTTAAAAGACTAAATTCGGAAGCTAAGAGAAGAACAAATAAGGCCGTCGCAATGGAGGCGCTGTCGTCTCGAGCAGGCAAGGCTCTAGAAAAGAAAGAAAGGCTGATGCCTAATCAGGGTATCGTGCACCGGGCACACAAACTTTAGGTCAATCCGCCAGATTGGGTGCCAATCTTCACAAAAATCCCCCCAATAGATGAATTTAATCGCCCAAACCGCCAAAATCTGGCTTTACTCATCCGCTCGAAGGCTGATCAATGTTAAGCTGTTCATAGACTGTTTCTTGAGATTAGGCGCCCCATGCAAGGCTTTGTATTTCGATATTTCATTCCAAACGAAGACGGTGAACCCATAGAAGCGAATCGCGACGCTGTTTTTTTAGAGGCGGAGGATGCGGTACTGGATCGCTGCGTGGAGCTGTTTGTTCACCGCCGGGATTTGCTGCGCAAAATCAGCTCCTTCGACCCCCCGCTTGAAATCCACCTGTACCAAGGCAGTACCTTCAAGGACACCAAGGACCAGCACTATTTCTACGGCCGCGTCACCTTTGACGGCGACAGCCGCATCATGGAACTGGCTGTCGAGGAGATCCTCAAGACCCAGAACAGCTTCGGCGAGGTGATGGACATCGTGGCCCACGAGATGATCCACGTCCTCGACTACCTCGACGACGACAACGGCATATTGCCGGGCTGGAGTGTCGCCCAGGTCGAAGAGTTCATGGCGGCCCGGGATCTCGTCCGACGCAGCATTATGCGGGGCAAGTCCGTCATTCACCGCTATGCGCTCGTCAGCCCCGAAGAGTTTATTGCCGTGCTGGGCGAAGTGTATTTTACACAGCCCGAAGCCCTGAAAGACACCAACATCATCCTGTTCGAGCTGATGGACACCTATTTTCACCCTCCCAAGAAAACCGCCAAGCGCTAGACAACAGCTTGGTGGGCCCCCGTGTTTGTGGTTAACTAGTACAATGGTAATACTTTGGGCGCTTTGACGCCCGTTTGCATAGGAGCGTTTTGGCCCCATGCGACTGGGTTTTACCTTCATTACCCCATCTCAACCCCCTGCTTGGGCTCTGTAATAACCGAACCATGGTCTCTCTGCACCGCATTTGCCCGGTCATGGGCATCAATAGGGCTACCCACACCGGCATCCCCGCCCACCCCCGCATGGCCAGTGGCATGACCCATGGCCTGAACCATGATCTAAACAATGGCCTAAACAACAGCTTGGCCTTGTATCGCCCGACGACCCGCACAGCCGCCGTAAGCTTTTGTGGGGTCAAGCCCGGTGAAAGCCTTAAGCAACGGTTCAAGGCCACCCCTTTTGCAGAAACCGTCGCCGACGTGCTGGCCCTATGGCTGCCAGGCCAAGGGTCCTCCAAAATACCGGGTGGAACGTCCCATGAGATTCGTGCCGATGCCGACGAACTGCTGGATCGGCTCAGGGAGACCCTGCAGGCCATGCCCCTGACCGTGCTGAGTGACGAGGACATGGACGCCCCCGGCACGGGCCTCGTCGATCGCCTGTCGATCGAGTACGTTCGCAAAGGCTTAAAGCTGCTGGTAAAACGCGGCCAGCTTATCCGGCACGGGACCGGACACTACACCTTTACGCCGCATTCGGCATCGCAGCCGCCACTAAACCCAGCCACCCCAGCTACCCCCGCCGATCGCAACCGGGCCATCGAGGCCACCCTGCTCAAGAACCTGCCCGCCAAGCTACAAGTCGCCCGTCATGTGGCCTACCTGATTGAAACCGATGTGTATCAGGCCGGCGACATCATCCCCACCCATTTGGGCGTTGACGGCCGGCAACGCGAGCCCGACAGCCCCGATGCCATTGACAAGGCCATGCGCAACCTGGCCCTGAACCTCGCGATGGATCAGACCGGGCGCATGGAGTTGATTCAGGACACCAGCGACCCGAGCAACCGGGCCGGGTTACGACGCTACCGGGTCCTGCCCAAAAGCCGTGGGAAACGGCGCCGAGCCACCCGGCTGCTCTACCCGAAATGGTCGACACAGGGCCTCGACATCCTGCTGGCCCACGTCGCCTTGAACCACCACACCCTCGAACCTGGTGACGCCGTTCCGCCAAACGCAGCCCTCGAGGCACAGTACGGCAGGGGAGGCCACAGTTTTTCCAGAGCCAAAGCCACCCTGACCCAAACCGACAACCCAAACGCAGACCAGACAGCGAGCCAAGAAACGGACGCGCTTGGTGGCTTTCTTCAAGCCTCTCCCTATACCGGCACCGTGGATCGCCAGTACGTGTTTGCCCATGTCCCCACCGATGCCACGCTCAACCGTCACCTGATCAGCCGCTTGCGCCAGGAAGACACCCACGCCATCGAGCTGCTCGAACACACCTCGAACACCGACCGGGACGCGGAC
>JAGQHJ010000027.1 GCA_020431915.1 Cyanobacteria bacterium HKST-UBA04
TGGTACTTGGGGTTGGTCTGCGCATGGACCGTCTGTACCCGTGCCGAATAATCCACGTGGGTAATGGCCGGTACTTCGCTGCGCTCGGTATTCAGCTTGTCGATGCCAAACAGGTCGTCGAAATTGTCGGGCAGGGGTTTTTGCTTGTCCGGGTGCACGTTGGTTACCAGCAGCATGTACGGGCTTGTGGCGTCATGGCCCTGCCAGTCAAACCACGTTTGGGCATCCTCGGCCAGCACGGACGGGGCAAAGGGACGGAAGGACTCGCGGAACTTGACCTTCAGGTTCAGGTCTTTTTGCATTTGCGGCGAGCGGGCATCGCCCAGAATGGAGCGGGCACCCAGGGCCCTCGGGCCAAATTCCATGCGTCCCTGGAACCACCCAACAGCCTTGCCTTCGAGCAGGATGTTGGCCGCCGTTTCAGGAATCTCTGGTTCGGGCAGAACCGAGAACCGGGCACCGCATTGCGCAAGTCGTCGCTCGATTTCGTCCTGGTTGTATTCAATGCCGAGGTAGGCCCCCTGCATATGATCCAGCGATTGGCCTGTCGTCAGTGACGGGCGGGGCTGTTTGCGGTAGTGGTGGTAGGCGGCCAGGGCTGCGCCCAAAGCGCCTCCGGCATCGCCGGCTGCCGGCTGAATCCATAAGCGTTTAAAGGCCCCGTCTTTTAAGATCTTGCCGTTGGCCACACAGTTCAGGGCCACCCCGCCAGCCATGCACAGGTTTTCCATGCCGGTTTCCTGGGCCAGGCTGCGGGCTAGTTTTAATACCACGTATTCAATGGCCTCTTGGACCGAGGCAGCCAAGTCCATCTCGCGCTGGGTCAGGCGAGATTCCGGCTGACGGGCCGGGCCGCCGAACAGGGCGTCGAACTTGGCATTGGTCATCGTCAGGCCGGTGCAGTAGTTGAAGTAGTCCATGTTCAGCCGGAAGCTACCGTCCGCCTTCACGTCGATAAGCGTGTCGAGAATGGTTTGCGTGTACCTGGGCTGGCCGTAAGGTGCCAGGCCCATCACCTTGTATTCGCCCGAGTTGACCTTGAAGCCGGTGTAGTAGGTAAACGCGGAATACAACAAGCCCAGAGAGTGCGGGAAATGGATTTCCTTGTGCAAGGTCAGCTCATGGCCCCGACCGGTGCCCATGGCGGTGGTGGCCCATTCGCCCACGCCATCCAGGGTCAACACGGCAGCCTCGTCAAAGGGCGACGGGTAGAAGGCACTGGCGGCATGGCTTTGGTGGTGTTCGGTAAACAAAAGCTTGTGCTTCAGGTCTACGTCGGCATCGAGTTCCTTGAGGGCGTCGATAATCATGTTTTTCTGGAACAGCTTTTCGCGAATCCAGATGGGCATGGCCTTGGTAAACGATGTGAAGCCCTGCGGGGCAAAGGCCAGGTAGGTTTCGAGCAGCCGTTCGAATTTCAGGTAAGGCTTGTCGTAAAACACGATGTAATCAATGTCGCTGAGCAGGCATTGGGCTTGGTCCAGGCAAAACCGAACCGCATGGCTGGGAAACCCCGGGTCGTGCTTTTTGCGTGTAAAGCGTTCCTCTTGGGCTGCCGCCACGATGAGGCCGTCTTCTATCAGCGCGGCGGCGCTGTCGTGATAAAACGCGGAAATGCCGAGAATCTTCATAAGCCGTAAAAGCGCAACAAGCCTTTAATTAAGTAAACCGTGACATAAAACCATCAAGAACCGCCTTATTTTAGCCTGCACAAGCGACAGGGTAAACGCGTTGGCCCGGGATGCTTTTCTAGAAAAGCGTATAGATTAACGGGGCAACCACGGAGCCTTGGGTCAGCAGCAGCAGGCCACCCACCAGAAACAGCACCACAAAAATGGGGATGAGCCAGAATTTCTTCCGTTTCATTAAAAACTGGTAAAACTCAACAACGGCGGTCATGGGGGTAGCCAATCTCCTTTAGAACGGGTCGGCCATGCTTTTGGAGGGCGGGCCTGGGGGGTCTTTAACATCCCAGTAACTGGGAAGATCGGGGTTGAACGTCCGTTTCAGCGGGTCGCTGCCCACCAGGCGCATAATCACGCCAAGGGGGGTAACCACCAGAAAGAAAATCACGCCCAGAATGACGGGGCTGACAATGCGGTTCAGCAACAAACCCAGCTTCGTCCAGGCCCGGTTAAGGGGCGCCAGCATGCGCGGGCATACCAGGGCAGGCAGGCCCAGGGCGGCTGCCGGTACAAACGCCCAGGTTTTAATGGGGTGCTGGTGCAGCAGGGGCAGCAGGGCCACCATGATGAAAAAACCGGCCAGCACCAAGCCAAACACCCGGTCCGAGCTGGCCTTTACCTTCTGGAAGGATTGCAGGTGCTCGTGGGTCTGTTCGGCATGCCGGGCCACCGGCTTTGCCTGGGGCGGCACAGCGGTTGTCGTGTCTTGTTCGGGGGTGGTTCGTGTCATGCTGGTTATCATGGTCATCGTATTGTAGTGCAAGGGCAGCCCTGCTATCAATTGCCTGCCCGTGGGCAACAAGGCCGGTTTCGGTGTCCCTTGCCCGCGTCTCCTATGTAACAGTTCTTGACCGGGGGCACAATGCCTGATGTTGACGTGCTTTTATAGGGTAAGCAAATTTTTTGCCAAGCGGCAAAACCCTTGCCGCAGCAACGGTTTCTTTGGACCGTTTTTAAGTAAACCCGTTATAGGGGTCGTGTTTGCCGTTATGGTTGCCATTCACCCGCTGACAACCACCACATCCTTTCTGCCGGTGGCGTTGTCTGCCCCCAGGCAAGCGAGCCCAAGACAGGTGCCCGAGGCCCCCGCTTATCCCGTTGTTTATCGTGCCGAGGCGGTTGCCAATCAGGCCTTTCTGGCCCAGCCGACCATTCAGGCCCTTGGGCGCTATGCCCAGACCCATTGGGGTCCCTTGACCCGAAGCCTTAAAGACCTGCCGGTCTCGCTGCCCGACAGCAAGGTGCTCCACGGGGCCGGCCAGCCTTATCCGCTGTATATCGCACCGACCGAAAACCCCGCCAGAGTCTGGTCGATCCTTCAACAGCAGTTGCCTGCGGCCCAGTTGTCTAAGATTCGGTTGGCCGTGCTGCCCCCGGCTGCCCTGAACAACCCGGCTGCCGTACCGGAGCCTGGCCTGCTGTTTGTACCGCATCCGTATGTGGTGCCGGGTGGCCGCTTCAACGAGCTTTACGGGTGGGACAGCTATTTTATCCAGCTCGGTCTGCTTGAAAGTGGCCAGTTGGGCTTGGCCAAGGCCCTAGCCGACAATTTTGTCTACGAGGTGGCCCACTACGGCAAAATCCTGAACGCCAACCGAAGTTATTACCTGGGCCGTAGCCAGCCGCCCTTCTTGACGGACATGGTGCTTAACGTGTACCGGCAAACCGGCGACAAGCAATGGCTGGCCTCAACCCTGCCGGCTATTGAAAAACAGTACCAGTACTGGACCACGGGCCAGCACCTGATTACGGCCGGGCCGGCTGCTGGCCTGAGTCGATATGCCGCCAATGGCCAGGGACCGGCGCCCGAGGTGTTGGCCGGCGAACGGGATGCCCAAGGCCTGAACCACTATGACCGCATCAAGGCGTATTTCAGAAGCCACCCCGTTGCCGACTACGAGGTTCGTTCGTATTACGACCGTGCCACGGACAGCCTGACCCCCCTGTTTTATCAGGCGGACCGGACCATGCGCGAATCCGGCTTCGACCCTTCCAACCGGTTTGGCCCGTTTAATGCCGATATTCTGAATTACGCGCCGGTGTGCCTTAATACGCTGCTGTGGCGCATGGAGGCGCAAACCGCCCAAATCTACACCGAGCTGGGTCATGGGCAATTAGCCCAACGGTGGCAGGCCCAGGCCCAAAAGCGGGCGGTTACCATGGCCCAAACCATGTGGGACGAGGCCAGCGGCTTGTTTCTGGATTACAACGTGCAGCGGAACCAGCGCCGGTTTTACCCGTTTGCCACCAGTTATATGCCGCTGTGGGCCGGGCTGGCCTCGGTGCATCAAGCTCGGGCGCTGCGCAATAACCTGGGCCGGTTTGAAACACCCGGCGGGTTGCAGACCAGCCAGTACCAAAGCGGCAACCAGTGGGATGCTCCCTTTGGCTGGGCGCCGATGCAGTTGATGGCGGTTGAAGGTCTGCGGCAATACGGTTACCGGCAAGACGCCGATCGGCTGAGCATGAAATTTTTGGCCATGGTGGGCCGAGACCTGGCCCGGACCGGGACCCTTGTGGAAAAATACGATGTGCAACGCGGTACGTCCGACTTGGCCGGGCAGTTGCAGTATGGCTACAAAACCAACGAAATCGGCTTTGGTTGGACAAACGGGGTGGTGCTGGCTCTGATGCGGGGGCTGCAATCATAGGCAGGCCTGTGGGCGGTTTCGGGGGCGATTAAAAAGTTTTGTTACAGTTGCGCCTTGGGGCTACTTCTTTTGGCTAAGGGTTGGGGGCAACCGGTCGATACAGGCGACAGGTTTATGTGCTTTTTTAATTGGTGCTAATCGGTGCTCATCAGTGGCCCCGATGCAGGCGCTTCGCGCACGCGCTACGGCCGCCCGTTTTTTGGGTGCCCTGCTCTCTGTGCCCTGTTCACTTACGACCGTTCTTACATAACGTCCTTACATAACGTATTTAAAACGTTTTGTCGTATCTATCTTCTTTTTCCTTATCTTCTCTTTCGTGTTGTACCTATCTATCTGTTTTTAGTTGTTCTATCTGTTGAACTGGAGAATAGTTTGTCTCAGCGTGATCAGGCGCCATGCCCGATGTCGGTTATGCACGACCAGCTGCAGATGCCGTCCAACCAGCTTAAGGCGTTAATTACCGATGCCCAAAGTCTTTTGGAGCTGCAGGCCGAGGCCTTGGCTGCCGGCTGCCGCTATCAGCGCCTGTCCTTGACGAGCCTGCTCGGGTTGCTCGACATTCTGTCCAATACTCCCTTGACGCCGGAGCAACAGGAATGTGTGCTGGCCATGCGTCACGCCTGTGCACGGCTTAAGCGAACGGCCATCGACATGGCGAGCATGGCCCAGTTGGAGTGGTCTCCAGCCCGATTGGACGAGGTACTGGAGTTGCCCGCCTGCATGGATGAGGTTTTGTCGGTACTGGCCAAGCAGATGCAATCGGCCGAGGCCCACTATTACCTAAGCGATTCGGCTGAACCGATGGAACGGCTCAGTTGGGCGTACGATGCTGGTGTACCCAGCATGTTTCGCACCAACGGCACGGTGCTGAAACGGTTGCTTCAAATTTGCCTGGGCGTGGCATGTCGTGTTACACCGGGGCAGCCTTGTCGCTTGCATGTAAGCAGTGAAGCCCTTGACAGCCACTTCCAGGTGTTGCGCTTTGAGTTGACCATACCGGCCTTGCTGTCTCAGCCGGCCCACGTGGAGGCCATTTTTAGCCAGGGCCGGGTACTCGAAGCCTTAAGCATGTTGGCCGGCTCTGGCGATCACGACATGAACCTGGCCTTTGCCCAAGCCCTGGCCAGCAGGGTGGGGGGGCGTTTAATTGAGGAAGTGATGCCGGATAACGTCACGATCCTGTGCCTTGAAATTCCCATTGAGCCGGTTGTGCCTGAAGCGGTTTCGCCGTTGCCCCGGCAGGATGAGGACTGGCTGGAAGACGAGGTGCTGGTTGTGCAACAGCAGTTTGCCGGCCATGCCAACCTGAGCCGGATACGCTTGCTACTGGTGGAGGACGATGCTGTTAACCGGCAGGTGTTGATGGAACAGTTGCGCAAGCTCGGTTTTCGCCTGGACGTGGCTGTTAACGGTCTGGACGCCCTTCGCCTGAGCCGAATGATTGACTACGATTTGATTCTAATGGATTGCCACATGCCGGTTATGGATGGCTACACGGCCACGACCCTGATTCGTGAATGGGAAGCCGAGCAAGGTAAGCCGCCCGTAACCATTATTGCCACGACAGCCAGTGCCAAGGGCGCGGATTACGACCGTTGCCTGGAGGTGGGCATGCAGGGCTACCTACCCAAGCCCTTTCAGCGCCAGGAATTGAAGGAGGTACTGGGGCGCTACCTCGACATCCTGTTGGTTTAAAACAGGCGAACTGGGCAGCCCCCCATCCTCCGTTCCCCCTGCTTTCCATGCCGTGGCCGTATTAACCCTTCCTTTACACCACTTAAGTTTGGCTAAAGTTTAGGGCCATTACTAGCATGGCCGGGCTGGCGGCTGTTTTTATATGATTGAAACTTCTCTTCTCTCTTCTCCTTAATCTTCTCTCTTTCTGAGCTCCTGGGTTAGTGCAGCGGTGAACGCGCGTAACGGATGTTACACGCTGATTTGCTGTGTACTGGTTCGGGAGTTTTTTTTATGGTTTGATCGAAGCAACCAGACAGGGTGATGTCGCTTTACGTGATGGAGAGCACGGACGGGATGGCTCAGATACAAACCTACTTGCCCCTGTACCGAAAGTACAGGCCACAACAGTTTTCCGATTTGGTTGGCCAACAGGTCGTCTCGTCGGCCTTGGGCAACGCCATTACCCAGAACCACATGGTTCATGCGTACTTGTTTTGCGGCCCTCGGGGGACAGGTAAAACCAGTACCGCCCGAATTATGGCCAAATCGCTTAATTGCCAAAACGGCCCCACGGTAACACCTTGCCAGACCTGTCCGGCTTGCGTGTCAATTACCGCCGGCAACGCTCTGGACGTGACCGAGATTGACGCGGCCAGCAACAACGGTGTGGAGGACATGCGCGAACTGCTGGAGCGCGTGTCGCTGGCGGCCATGGAGGGGCGGTACAAAATCTACATTATTGACGAGGTCCACATGCTCAGTGCCTCGGCGTTTAATGCCCTGCTTAAAACCCTTGAGGAACCGCCCCCGAATGTGGTGTTTATTTTTGCCACCACCGAGCCGCACAAGGTGTTGCCGACCATTATCAGCCGTTGCCAGCGGTTTGATTTCGCACGGATTGACCAGCAGGCTATCGAGGCCCACCTGACCGGGATTGCTGCCAAGGAAGCCATTCATATTACCCCCGAGGCCATTCGCCTGATTGCCCGCCATGTGCGCGGCGGCTTGCGCGACGCCTTGGGCATGCTTGATCAGGTGGCCGTGCTGGGGCTAGCCCATGCCGACACACCCATTGATACGGACGACATCATGGCGTTTCTGGGTGAGCTGGCCGATGACGTGCTGTTTAACCTGACGCAAACCATTACGGAGCAGTCGCCCCACCAGTTGCTGGCCTGCGTGCACGAGTTGATGGACGCCGGGGCTGAACCGGCCCAGGTAGTCAACGGCCTGCTGAACCACATGCGGTCGTTGCTGGTGCTGGCCAGTTGTGCCGGCCAGGTGCCCCCCTACCTCAGCGATCGGCCTGCCGACTTGCTGGCGCGCATGCAACAACAGGCTTCGGCTTTTGCCATCGAGGAGCTGCCCCAAATCATTCACCGCCTGGCCCAAATCGCAAGCCAGCTTAAGCACCAGGCTAATCCGGTAATGTGGCTGGAGGTTGGGTTGCTCGAAATTGCCCATCGCAAGCAAATTATGGCCATGGCTGATGTACAGAGCCGGCTCGAAGCCCTTGAAGCCCGGCTTCAAGCAGGGGGTGCCCCGCTGCCGGCACGACCCGCCCAATCGTTGCCCCAGCCCAAAACCCGCATTAAACCCGTCCAGCAACGGCCGGTATCGGCGCCTGTATCGGAGCCGGTTGCCGTTGCCGAGCCAGGCCCAATACAGGCCCCCCTACAAACACCTGTTCAAGTGCCGGTGCAGCAAACGACCCAACCGCCGGTTGCCCCGTCTGTGCAGCCGGACCAGCCGCTGGTTTCTGGTCTGGATCGGTCGACCCCGGCTGCGCCAACGGCTTCTGCCGCTTCGGAAGCCGATATGCCTGCCGAACTGGTGCCCGTGTGGCAGCAGGTGTTGGCGGCCATTGACAACGTGCCCACCCATGCCCTGGTTAGCCGCAACGCGCAATTACGTTCGCTCGATGCACAGGTTGCCGTGGTGGCGTTCTCGACGGAGGGGCTGATGAATGCCATGCTTCGGCATTCCGACAAGCAGGAAATACTTCAAGCTGCCTTTGCCCAGGTGCTGGGGCACCCCATCCAGGTTCATATTACCGTGAGCAAAGGCTCGGAACCGGTGGTATCGGTAACTAATCAACCGGCCGTGCCTGTTTCACCATCTGCTCAAGCACCTGTTTCGGTTCCGCCAGCCGCTGAACTCAGTAAAAAAGCGGCTGATGCAGTGGCTTCAAGGCCATTACCCCTTTCAGAAGAAGGGCTTAAGCATGTAGTATCTAATGAAGCAGCGGCGCCGAAGGTTGTTCAAGGACAAGAAATTCAAAAACAGCCGGTTGACTTGAGCGAACCGGATTTTGAAGAGTCAAAAGCCTTTGTAAAAGAGCTTTTATCGGCTAAGCCCGTGGGGTAATCCTGAAGGGGCGTGGGGTTTTTGTGTTGGCGTGGCGGCGTGGCTGTTAAAAACAGGTTCTATTTCAGCCCCATATCAGGTTAAAATAAAAGCCATATATGCTTGCCAAGGTGCGGCATCTCATTTTTATGCATAACTGCACTGGTCGGCATACTGGCCAAGCCTTGTTTGTGTGTGTGGTGTGCCCGATTGCCCCCATGGTTTTGAGACTCGAATATGGTTTACGACAACCCACAAGACCCATACGCGACAGGCGAGACGCCCAAGTATTTTATTTCGGGCAAACCCAAGGTGTTTACGCCCCAGAACTGGATTTTGATTGCCGGGCTGGTGTTGATGACCCTGCTGTTGGGGGTCTTTTGCTTCCTGTCGTATCAATCGACCAACGAGTCCATTACCACCATTACCGAGTCCCATACCCGGTCGGCGTCCGAGGCGATGGCTTTGGCTGGTGTGGTGCTGCTCGAGCAGTCCGATACCGCGCTGGGGGCCTCCAAATTTATTGAAAATGCCCTGGCGGCGGATCCCGATTTGGTGTCGGTGCGTATCAAGGACGCTGACGGGCAAACGGTTTTCGAGTCGGGCCGCGTCGAAGCGGATGATGCCGCGTTTATCAACCAGCAAATCAGCAAGCTGCATACCGGCAACGATGAAGATGGCGACACCATAGGCACCCTGGAAGTCACGTTCCGCGAGAAGGCAAAAAGCCAGGTGGCCCAGGCCCTTAGAACCACGGTTTTGGTGACGTTCTTTAGTGCTTGGATAATCGGGTGCCTGGTGTTGGTGGCCTTGATTTGGCTGGTCAGCAAGCAGTTGCGTATTTTGGCCCAGGGGGTTAAGCGGCTAAGCAGCGGTGACTTTGGATACCGGATTCCTACCCGCGAGCTGTGGGGCGAGCTTAAACACCTGGCCGAAGCGTTTAACGACATGTCGCAACGGCTGCGGCTTTACGAAGACCAGAACATCGATACGCTGACCTTTGAGCGCAACAAGCTGGAAGCCATCCTGCTTAGTATCAGCAACGGGGTCATGGTCACGGACAACGACCATGTCATTGTCATCATGAACGACTCGGCCTGCCAGATGCTTGATATCAGCAGTGCCGGTGATTTGCTGGATCGGCCCGTGTCGGCCTACACCAACGACGAGGGCGAATCTTGTTTTGAACCCATTTTCAAGGATTTCCAGCGCCAGTTGAACCGGGGCATGGACATGCACGACACGATCTTTACCCGTACCGTGGAGCTGGGCGCGCGCAGCCTGCAGGTTATCATATCGCCCATTTACGATGCCGAAGGCGTGTCGCTGGGGGCGGTTACCATTATGCACGACATTACGCGCGAGACGGAAATCGACCGGATGAAGACCCAGTTTATTTCCAACGTGTCGCATGAGCTGCGTACGCCGGTGACGACCATCAAAAGCTATGTCGACACCCTGTACAACCATGGCCAGGAGCTGGACAAGGAAACTTACCAGGAATTTCTGGAGACCATCAACAACGAATCGGATCGCCTCAAGAAGATGGTCAACGACATCCTGGACTTCTCGCGTCTTGAGGCACCGGAATACAAAATGGAAATGGACTACCAGGATATCTCGCCCCTGATCAACCTGACCATCCAGTCCATCAAGATGCTGGCTGAGCAGAAAGACCTGACGATTAGCACGGCCATTGAAACGGGTCTGCCCAAGGTTTACATGAACAGCGACAGTATCGAGCGGGTGTTGCGCAACCTGTTGAGCAACGCCATCAAGTATACCGACGAGGGCGGACGGATTAAGGTACGGGCGGAATTAAGCAGCGATGGTGCCTGCCTTGAGGTGAGCGTGGAAGACACCGGGGTGGGGGTGCCGTACGAGCATCTGGATCGCATTTGGGACCGCTTCTACCGCATCGAGAACAAGGTGCATACGGTCAAGGGTACCGGTTTGGGGCTGCACCTGGTCAAGGTGGCCATCGAGGAGCATCACCATGGCCAGGTGTTTGTGCGCAGCGAGCTGGGGCAGGGCAGTGTGTTCGGGTTCCGTATTCCGCTAACGCCCGGTGGTGACGCGATTAACAGTTCGGTCAGTGATGACGACTATGAAACCACCCGCCCCCGTCGGTCGTCGCTGAGTGCCCAGTAACTTGGGGCAATAAACGACGACACGACACGGCACGAGGGTGCATGCGTTGTGTGTGTCTGTAGGAGGGTGGCGGTTAATAGAACGCCAGCCAGAAGAGGGTTCGAAACACCCGTGTCAGGCTGACGAGCAGGTAACCAAACGCGAAGTCGTAAAAAACCGGCAGCAGCGTGAGTTGGACAATCCATTGACGGCAGGTTTCCAGGGGCATGAGGCCGAAGGACCACTGCACGATTAACCCCACCACCCCAAGAATATGGATGGTTAAGACGCCGGTTAGCACGGCCATGGGGACAAACACCAGCAATACCGAAGCCAGGTTCCTTGAGTTTCGGAACCCCTGGTTGATGGTGTTGCTCATCAGCATGGGACAGAACAGCAGGCCTGCCAGGTAGCCGATGCCGGGCTCAAACACGTAGGTCCATCCGCCGCCGTTTGCAAACACCGGTAGCCCGGCCAGGCCAAGGGCCAGGTACAGGGCCACGGCAATACAGGCATAACGGCGCCCGAAAACGGCGGACAGCCACAAGACAATCGGTACCTGGAAGCTGTAGGTTAATGTTGCGCTGTCGGGGAATACCGCAATGGAGGAAAACAGCCGGCTAAACCAGTGGGGCAGCGGTAGCGGGGCCGTGACCATGGCCGACAGGCACAAGCCAACCAGCACCCAGCAGAGCAGCAGAATCATGCTCAGGCCCATTTTTTTTGGGGGGTGGGCGGTGGCATCGAGCCAGGTTGCCGAGGCGTTGTGGACGGGGGGAATGTCCATATGGGCACTTAAATCAATCACGTCGGGGTTCTGATCGGTCATTGTCGTCATAAGGGCTAGCGAACTCCCCGGGGTAACTGGCCGCCTAGGTGCTCGCGCAGGCTGGCCTTGGCCTGGCGGATAATGTCGCGGCACGGCAGGGATTGCACGTCATCCACGTTCATAATCAGGGCGTCTTCGTTAACGTCCTGGTAATAGCGGGGACGGATGCCCATGGTCTTGAAGCTGAACTTGTAATAAAGCCGTTGGGCTGCCACGTTGCTGACGCGAACTTCCAGTGTGACCCACTTGACGGACTGCAGTGTCATTTCTTCGAGCATCATTACCAGCATCAATTCGCCCAGAGACTGGCGCCGATAGGCCGGGTCCACGGCAATCGTGGTAATGTGGGCTTCGTCGAGCACCAGCCAGTAGCCGCAATACCCGATAATTTGCCCCAGGGGCTCATGGACCAGTACGTAGTAGCGGCCCACATGGTTGTTCAGCTCGTTTTTGAACGATTCGGGCGACCAATGGTGGGCACCGTAGCTGACGGATTCAATGGCCATAATGGGCTCAATATCGGACGAGCGCATCCGTCGCACACTCAGATCGCCGTGTGTCAGCGGATCGGACAAGGGCTCGGGTAGCGGCATGGGGTTGGATGAAGGCGATATCATAAGGGCCAAGGGCGAAGACGGGTTATTGGGTAGGGCATTGTATATATAGGTGTGCGTGTTTGTGTGTCGGCTTGCTTAAACCACCGGGTCTGGGCAAAAAGTGCCGAAATCCACTCCTATTGTAATACGAACAGCAGCATGGCCCCATAGGGCAAGGTCTTGGGGGCGTCACGCAACCCTTAGGCTAAGACGAGGGTGGAGGGTGGTATTATTGAGGCTGACAGCCGCTGTGCTACACGGCCATCCTTGTCGGTGGCGGGCTGTCGGTTTTGTTTAGGCTTTCTCCTGTCAGAAGGGGCTGTGATCGCTTGGCACTAACCCATTCCGAATTTAACCCGCCCGAAATGGGGCCATCGGCTATCGTTGGCCCAGAGCCCTTGGTGCTGGCTGGCCGCCGGTTGGAAGGGGCCCTTCTCAATGTGCTGCCGGCCGATACGCTGTTTGCCGTATTAAATCGCCTGTTGCGGTCGCAGTTTCCTGTTTGGCGCGACCGGCACCAGATGGCGCATGTGGTTAGCAAAGGCCTGGCCGAACCCCGGCTTAACAAGTCCGAATTGGGCCAATTGCCGGGTATTGAGCTTGATATGGTGGCGTCCGCCCTGTTTTTTAAGGCGGCTGTTGGTTCTGAACATGAACCCCGGGTTCCTGTGGTGCTCGATGCCTTGATGACCCTGGTCTGGGCTATCGACAGCCTCTGCCAGTTTGACCCTTGGGCGCTTGTGTACGAGGACTTGGCTGCCATCCAGGCACAGGGGCCGGGCCATGTGCCGGCTTTCCACTTTGATCGGCCCCTGACCTACGAAGGTTTGGCAACCATTCTGACAGCCCAGGGCGTGGCCAGCCCTGGCCAGAGGCTGCCTTTTTGGACCGAGGCATTGGCAAGCGGGCGTACTACCGGCAAAACGGAAAATGGCTTTGAACTGATGCCGTCCTGGTATTGGTGTACCCGAAAGCTGGGTGCCGTGCTGCCATGGGCAGCCGTTTGCCGGGCTTTTGATGAGCATGTGGCCCAGTGTGCCGATGATGCCAAGCGGTATCCCTACCTGTACCGGTTTTGCCTGATTGCCCAGCGCCTCGAACAGTGGTATTCACAGCTTGCCCAAGCCTCGCCGCAGGCGATGCAGGAAGAAGCCCTGCAGGCTTGTGCCCATTCGGCCTGGGCGGGCCACATTGACGAGCCTACGTTCGAGGCGTTTCTAAAGCTTTACCGTGAGGAGGGGCCAGTTTTTTCGGCACGGGCTGGTGTGGCTGTCCCCATTCAGCGGCTGGTGCTGGTGGAGGGCAGTACCGAGGAGGTTATATTGCCGGCCATGGCTTCGGTGCTGGGGCTGGATGCCGAATACAACGGTATTCACATTGAGGCGGTGGGTGGCAAAAACCAGATGTTGTCGACCTATGTCCACCATGCCGAACAGCGGGCGTGTCCCATTACCGTGATTCTTGATGCCGATGCCCGTGCCCTGATTGAAGACCTAGCCCATTACCAACGGCCACGGGATCAACTGATTTGCCTTGAGCAGGGGGAGCTAGAGGACTTGTATCCGCCCAGCCTGATTGCCGCCACCCTCAATGCCCATTATGACCCTCATCCCCTGCTTGAGGAATCGGATATTCTGACCTTTGCGCAGGATGTGGCCTCGATGCAGTTGGCCCAACGGCTTGCCAAGGCCAAGGAAGACGCCATGTCGGGCTACGGGCCCCAGACCAACAATTCGGCCGTGCTCAAGATTCTGTTTAACCACTATGGATGGCGCACCTTTGACAAGGTTCGTTTTGCACAGCAGTTGGCCCAAACCTTGTCGGCCGATTTTAGCCGACCCGAGCAGTTGGCCCGACCCGATTTTAAACCCCTGGTTCGGCTCGTCGAGCAACTGTTTGAGCCGCCCGATTCGTAGTGAAAAGTCTGTAGTGAACGGTAACTTGTACACCGATAGCCTTCCACCACCCCTATGACGATGACCCCTGCCTCGACGCTACCCGAAACCACCCGGCCCCCTGCCGAGTGGTATACGCTCAACGACGCGCTTTGCTTTGAGGCCGAGCGGTTGCCGCACCCCTTGCCCGCTGGCTTGTTACGGGGTGTGGGCGTGTTTACGGCCATACGCTGGTTACCCGGCCTGGGGCCTTTTCGGTTAACCCAGCATTATAACCGGCTGCGGGACAATGCGGCCTTTTATGGCTGGCCGTGCCCCTGGCCCGATGCGACGGCCTTTGGCAAGAGCCTGGCCGATCTGATGGCACGGCCCCCGTTTAATACCCGCCCGACCTTGTTGCGTGTGACCCTGCTGCCGCTGTATACCAGCCTCGACGATCCCAAGCTGGCTGCCAACAGTCCGGTGGCCACATGGCTGACCCATCGTCCCCTGCCGGTTGACATGGACGAGGCCTCCCGGTTGTTCGTCAACACGGGGCGTGCGCGGTCACTTCAGACGGTGTCGTTTGAACGGCCGCATCCTGGCGTGAAGCACATCAACTATTACATGGAAAGCGTGTCGGTACAGGCTGCCGTCGATGCGGGGTTTGACGACGTGCTGCGTCGATCGGCCCAGGGGCTGATCCAGGAAGCCAGCCGGGCCAATATTTTTTTTCTGCGATCACAAGACGGCGTGGTGCTTACCCCGTCCGTGGCGTCGGGCTGCCTGCCGGGGGTCATGCGGCAGGCGCTTATTGAGGCGGCCCCCACACTGGGTCTGCAGGTTTTGGAAGATCGGATCGAGGCGGGGCAGCTTGCCGAGATGACCGGGGCCTGGATGAGCAATTCCGGGGGTGGGCTGATTCCGGTTGATCGCATTGACGATCATGCGTTGTCTACCGAAGCGGTCTATGTGTTGCTGGGGCGTCTCAGCGAGGCCTTGGCGGCCATGTACACTCAATAGGAACCCAACACGCACCCAATACGCCCCGATACTAAGTCCAACGGAAGGCCCAAGACGCAGTACTTAACAAACTTAACAAACTATCACAAGGGGTCTTAGGTTTGTTTTTATATTTACAAGATATGAGAGAAGTTGTACCCTATTAATTCCAGGAGTACCCGAGACGTGAATATTCCTTATACTGGCTATGGCCAGGCTATGCCTTATGCTGCGCCGCAGTATACGCAACCCGCCTATTCGAACTACGCTGCCCCGACCGCCTATAGTGCCGCCCCTTTTGGCACCGGTTCTTTTGGGCAACCGGCTCAACCTTCGTTGAACAGCTTTAACCCCTCCGATCTGCTTGCCCGTTCTGCCCCCGGCATCCAAACGTCTGCGTCTCCGTTTGGTACGGCTTCACTGGGCCAAGGATTTGGTGGTCTGAATTTGTTATCCGGTATGAACGATCGCCTGTCGCCCGCAGCTTTGGGTGCCTCGCCGTTCGGTACCTCTGCATCCATCCCTGCCCTGCCCGGCAGCAGCGCAATCAACAGTGCCGGGGTTATGGGTCTGCCCGCACCGGGTCCTTACGGCCCTCAGCCCTTTGGCGAGCAGGACATGATGATGATGATGATGATGATGATGATGATGTTCTTCATGATGCAAGCCTTTGGCATCGACTTCGGTGGCTTTGGCGGCAGCCAAGGTGGCGGCGGCGGTATTGGCAATGGCCCCAGACCCATGCCCAAACCGATGCCCAAGCCCATGCCCAAACCGGGTAACAGCGTGTCCAACCAGCCCGTCCAACGTCCCGAGGGCTCTGGCAACTCGTCCATTACCGATCTGCTCAACAAGCTGAAAGGAACCTCGAGTACCGGTGGCCAGGACATCAACAAGCTGCTTGATATGCTCAAGGAACTGGGCAATGGTGATGCAGTCACAGCAACCCCTACCCCTGCCACGGCAGCCACCCCGGCAACCAATACCCCTGCCCCGACGCCCGCAACCAGCAGCAGTGACAAACTGAAAGACTTGCTCGACAAACTGAAAGGGAACAACCCCGAGACGGTGACCTCCACCAACAGTTTGAAAGACTTGCTTGATAAGCTCAGAGGCGTAACCGATACCCCGGCTGCTCCGGCTCCGGCAACGGCAACCCCTACCCCGACCCCGGCTGTCGAGACCCCGGCCCCAACCCCGGCTGTTGAAACCCCGGCTCCGACCCCGGCTGTTGAGACCCCGGCCCCGACCCCGGCTGTTGAAACCCCGGCTCCGACCCCGGCCGCCAGCACCGTGGATCGCCTGAAGGGTGTGGTTGACGAGCTCAAGAACATGAGATCCAACCAGGCAGATGCCCCGGCTCCGACGCCTGCTGCTCCAGCCCCTGCGGCTGCCGCTCCGGCTCCTACCCCAACTCCGACGCCAGCTCCTGCCCCTGCCCCGACGCCGGCCAACTCTGCCACGAGCCGTGTGGCCCAGTTGATTGACGACGTCAAGCAAATCAAGGAACAAAAACAGCAGGAAGCCGATACGGCCAACCGTGTGCAGCAGGCTGTGAATCTGGCCAATGCGGTTACCGCCGTCCAGAATAGCACCCCGGCTCCTGCCCCGGCTGTCGTGCCGGTTAGCGTCAGCAACGATGTCGGCAGCGACCCGTTGGGTGTTCGCGGTGTCCTGGCTGGTATTGCCAACGGAAGCCTGTCCACCCAGGCCCCCGGCAGTGGCCGTGCCCAGAACCTGCTCGACAACATGCGCAACCAAATCAAGAACTAGCCGGTCGGCACCGTCTGTTTTTGACAGCAAAAAATTTAACAACCCCGTTCTCGCTTTAGGCAGACGGGGTTGTTTGTTGCGTCGGTGCTTGCGCCGGCTTTTTTTCCGGGTTGTCGTCGCCGAGCACTACTTCAATCAGGGTATGGCCGGCATAAAGCAGGGGGGTTAGCAGTACAGCCACAATAAACTTTACACTGTAGTTGTTAAAACCGATGGCCACGATATCGCTGACAACCAGCTTTCCGGAAAAAGCCAGGGCGGTGACGATAAACGAATCGACCAGTTGCGAGACCACGGTGGACCCGGTGGCCCGAAGCCATAGGAAGCGGTGTCGGGTAATGCGGCGAAATACGCCAAATACCCAGATGTCCAGAAACTGGCCGATAAGATAGGCGGTCAGGGAAGCCACAATAACGTTGTTGGAAAAGACCGTGACGAAGGCATGGTGCGAAATGGGGGAATTGCCGCTGGTGGTCAACCCCATCGAGACATACAGGATGGTGTAGGTCAGCAGGGCCATGGCAAACCCCACCCAGGTCACAAACCGGGCGCCCTTGGCCCCGTAAAACTCGTTGAGCAGATCGGTCAGGATAAAGGTGACCGGAAAAGGAATGATGCCGGTGGAAAGCAGGAGGGTCGGCACTGACACTCCGGCTATCGTCCATGGGCCCAGCTCAAATAGCCGTGAGCCGATAATGTCGGCAACCACCAGGCAGGTGACGAACAGGGCGCACAAAATGGCATACAATTGGTGGCGGTTCAAAACACCGCGTTGCCGAAACAGGTTGACCATACCTGCCAGTGTCTAAAAAAAACCGACCGGCGTCCAGCCCCGTTAAAATGACCCGTTTCGGTGGCCGCTTTCTACAGCGGGCGCTCCAGTTTCCGGGCCAGTTGGTTCAGGGTGGTGCACAACAAGAAGTACACCATGGCAATAAAGACGAGCAGGGTGATTTCGTGCAGGGTGCGTTCGTAAATAATCTCGGCCGACCGGGTCAGCTCAATCACGCCAATAATCGAGGCCAGCGATGTATCCTTAATCAGGGTAACGCCCTGGTTAATCAAGGCCGGCAAGATACGAATGACAATCAGGGGTACCATGACATACAACAGCTGCTGCAGCGGGCTTAGGCCAATACTGGCTGCCGATTCCAGCTCTTCCGGGCGAAGTGACTCGAAGCCGCCGCGGAAAATCTCGGCCATATAGGCCACGGTGGACAGGCAGAAAGCGGCAAAGGCCGAGAAGAAAAAGGAGTACTGCAGCCCGAGCCATGGCAGGACGCCGTAATGCATCAGGGCAATGAGCATAATGAGCGGGATGCTTCTTAAGCCATAGACGTAGGCATCGGCCAACCGTCCCAGTACGGGCACTCGGTAGTGCCGAACCAGGCTGACGAGCATGGCCAGTACCAGTGACGCGCCGTAAACCACACATGCCAGGGTCAGGGTGGCGGCAAGCCCCTTGGCCAGCAACGGCCAGTTATGGAGGATGTCCGCTGCGTGGGTGGCTTCAAACCACGTGGACAACTCATAGAGCAGGGTGCCCGTTTGGTCGGCCATTAAACCACCTCCGAAGCACAGATGGTGGCGGGTCTGGCCAGCCATGCGCGTGACGGTTGTCCGGTCAGGCGACGTAACAGCCAGTCTTCCAGGCCAAACAACACCCAGCTGGTGCCAATGGTCATGGCCATGTACAGCAGAATGCCCACGGTAAAAAATTCCAGATAGCGAAAGTGGGTTACGCTTTGTTCATACACCACGAAGAACAGATCGGCCACGGTAATGAAGGCGACCAGCGACGAGTTTTTGATGACCCCAATAATCTGGTTGCCCAGTGGCGGCATGATGATACCGATGGCCTGGGGCAGAATAATGGTCAGGTTCGTCTGGACGCGTGTCATGCCAAGGGCCAGGCCGCTTTCCACTTGGGCCTTGGGTACGGCCTCGAAACCGGAGCGGTAGATCTCGGCCATGTACGCCGTGGTTTGCAAACTCAGGGCCAGCATGCCGCACAGAAACGGATCGAGATAAATCCCGGCAAAGGGCAGTGCCTTGTAAAAAAAGTAAATCTGGATAAGCAGGGGGGTGTTTCGGAACAACTGGATGTAGGCCCCCAACAGGTAATCGAGTAGCCTGATGCCACTGCGTTGGCCCAGGGCTACAAGCAACCCGGCCACAAGCGAAATAACCACACTGCTTAGCGACAAGCTCATGGTAGTGGCCACGCCCGATGCAATGGCGTGTCGTTGCTCAACGAGTGCCGAAAAATCAAATACCATATCTACCGTGTCTTGTCTTGCGTCTGCTTCAGCCCAGGGCGTTTGTCTTCAAGCGAACCCTGTTGTTGCACTCAACGGTGCGTGTGCGTGTGCGCGCGTGGCAGTTCCCTCTTACGATGCATTACACGGGTTGCCGGTTTACGGGTACATAGGGCCTTTGGGTCATGGTGGGTTTCTCCCGCCATACATCGGCGCTATGGGTAGGTCACGGTAACACCAAGCCGTTGCCCAAGACGGGCACGTGCGCGGGTGAATAACCGAACCCCTGTAAACTAACCATGTAATAAATACTGTCCCTACTTTAAGGGGCTAAGGGCATAAAACCGATCGGGAAAAGAATTTTGAGGGGTTGGTGGCCATGCTGTTACATTGGTTAACGAAGGCTGAAAACCCTGTAACGGAGAGGGGAAAACAGGTCTAGGTAGGGGCGAAAGCCCGGTTAGCAAAGCTTGCTGACTTAGGCTTTGGGTTTTCGGAAAAGCCGGTTCGACTACGGGGGTCGACAGGTGGCGCGAGGTCAGCTGTAGCTGTACCGTGCCGGGCCGATGCGGATTGGTGTTGGCCGGGCGGTCCATGGCGGGTTGAGGGTGCCGTTTCTGGCTTTGGTATTTGGCGTACTCCCGTTCGGTCCACCACCGGTTAAACCAGATGGGGGCATAGCCGATGAGGACGAGCAAGGCCAAGAAGCCCAGTAAATCGGCGGGCGACCGGTTCAACTTGGTGTAGTTCGTAAAGAAGTCGCGAAATTCGGGGACCTGCTTGCCCAGCTTGGCCAGGTGGTCGGCCACTGCGCCGCCCTGTTTGGCAGCCAAGACCTTGGCTTCGCTTTCCACAAAGCTGTTGCGCAACACGTCCATTTTGCCCAGCAGTTCGACGGCTTTTTCGCTGGTTTTGGTGACCAGCGTCTGGTGCCGGTCCATGTTCAGTGCTTTTGTGTCGAGCTTGTCCAGCGGCGACAGAACCTGGCGGAACTCCTTGATCAGGGCCACGAGCTTGTCGGCCAGTTGCGGGTTGCGTTGGCGAACCAGCTTGGGCAGGCCCAGGTCGGCATTGTTTTGGGCGGCCCACAGCAGGCCGTCACGGTTGCCATGTTTAAGGTGGGCGGCAAACACCTTGGCGTTTTCCAGGCGCGAGTTGGTGGCCAAATCGGAATAGGTTTTTACGCTCTGACCACCCTTGCCAAAGAGGTTGATGCCGGCCAGCTTTTCGCTCAGCTTGGCAAAGCTGCTTTCGGCCCAGCCGATACCGAAAATGTACAGCGAGATACTCCAGACGTCGCGGCGGATGGCATCCCACATTTCGCGCTTGTCGCGCTGGCCGTTGGGCATCAGGCCACGATCGTAACCCCGCTTGGCCCGTGCGTAGGCCAGGCCCCAGTACATCATTACCATTAACGACCCGACGGCGGCCCCGGTCGGGATGGCAAAGCGGATGGGAATACCAAAGGCGGTCTTGAAGACGGTCATGTCCTGCTTGCCGAACTTGCCCAACACCCATTGGCCCAGTTGACCCACCCAGCGAAGTGGGTTGCCCTTGCCCATTTTTTTCAGGCCCAGGGTTTGGTTAAAGAAGTGGTCTACATGCTGGTCGGCTTGCAGGAAGCCTTCTGCCAGCCGGGAGAGTTGTCGGCGTGATGGCGACAGGCCGCCGTCAAGTGCCTGGCCAAAATGGGGCTGTGCGGGGTTGAACGAAACCGGGCGGCTCATCGGTAGCCCCCTTTCCATTCGGTCGGGGCCATGCCGTAGCCTGCCCCGAAGGCGTAGCCGCCTCGGTTTTGGGGCGTGGAGCCCGGCACCGAAAACGTCAATAACGGCAGGCCGTTAACAACGGGGCCTGCCGACAACGGGTTGTAGGGGGCGCGGTACCTGGTGGCTGGGGTGCCGGGTACGCCTGGTAAGCCTGGAGCGCCTGGTACGTGTGGTGCTAGTCGTTCGGTTTGCCGCCGGGTTTGTCGCCGGGTTTGGGTGGGCGGGCTTGTCGTTGCGGCGTCCCGCTCAGAGGTGGGCGCGTCTGCCGTCGGTGAGGCATTGTTATTGTCGCCGCCAAGTTGCATCAGGCGGTTGGCTTCGTAGTTTTCGTACGATTGTGTCCACTTGGTCAGCTGGATGAGGATGGCCGTGGTGATCAAGACCGTGCTGACGGTGTAGCCGGCTTTGAGGGTGGTCACGTTGCGCCGTACCCGTTCAATAAGGTTGGGCCAGTCCAGGTGCTTAAGGGCGGCCTTGCCCCGGTTTGCTGCGGCGGTTTTGGTAAAGTCGTGCCATTGCACCAGGTTTTCAAAGAAGGTTTCGGCCCCCATCAGCTCGTCTTTGTATACGGCCCGTTGTGCGGTGGATTTAAGCGAATCAAGCAGGTTGACGCGGATTTTATCGTAGTTGAAAAAGGCTTTTTCTGGCCGGTAATGCCGGTTATAGGTTTCGACGGCTTCCACAAACTGTTTGCGAAGCGATTCAAGGGTTTTCTTGGCGCCGGCCGTGGGGGACTCGTCAAGCTGGTGAAGGGTGTCGACCAGTTGGCGCGACCAGGACTTGAAAAATTCGCCGTAGGTGGGCTTCAGGTGTTTGGCCAGCTCCGACTGGTGCAGGGTGGGTTTGACCATGGGCCGGGCGTGCGTGGTGGTGTCGCTTAGCAGGTGATCGATAAAGGCGCGGTTGTAGGTTTTCATTTCCTCGGGCGTGGCTCCGAGGTGGGCTGGTACCGATTTCATTTTGGCGGCAAAGGTCTGGCTGAACTGGCGCAGGGTAGGCACCGGCATTTCAACCGCTTTTTGGCCATAGCCTCGCTTGGCCATGCTGAAAAACAGGGTGGGCCAGATGAAAAGGAAAGGACCGCTGAGCACTTCACGCCAGGTTTCCTCAATACCGTTGGGAATGTTCAGGCGCTTGGCCCGTTCGGTCCACTCGTGCAGCTTGCGATCCAGCCCGGTCTTGCCAGCCAGCTTGGGATCCTTGTTTGGCTCGTATTCGTAGGCGCCCCGGGTCAAGGCGTTCCAGATGCGGGGCAGCCATACGGCAAAGAAGTCGATGATCATAATGCCCACCAAAAAATTTTCCGTGGCCGGCTGGAAGACGCCTGCCAAAAATTTCTTGCTGCTGCGGCCCATTGACTGGAGCAGGGTGGGCGACAGATCCTGGCTGCCGAAACGAACCGCCAGTGCATCCGTTGCGTTTGCCTTGCTCAGTGCCTGGGTTGATTTGCGGGGGGCACCCGGTGCCACCAGCCCATGCTGCCAGCCGGCCTGCAACGGCCGTTGGGAAAGGGGTTGGTTGTCTAGTGGAGACACAGGCATAAAACGAAAAAGGCTTTCTTTGTTGGGGTAGAAACGAGACGAAGAGGGAGAGAGGGAGAGAGGGAGAATGGGGCAATGGTTAAAGGCCCCTGTGCCGGCGGGAGGGGGCTCAGGGGAGGCAGTGATTGGGGTGATTAACCGCTTGGTTTATCGTGTAGCCTGACCCGAGCCCATCATAATAATGATGGGAGCGATAATAATCGGGAGAATGATGGGGGCGGTGTTACACGGTTTGGTCATAACGGCTTTCTCGGGAGGGGTTAATCTTGTTAAAGTCTTTTTGGGTGGGGCTTTAGGTCGTTTGGTGGGGTTACCAAAATTAAAACCCCGGCCCTGGTGCGATTGCGCGCAATCGGCAGTTGGTGGGCTCGGGGTTAAAACTTGTTAACGCGGGGGATTCGTTAGACAGCATTCCCTAAGCCCGGCATAATAATGCCGGGAATAATAATAGGAATAATGCGTACTGTCTGAACCATCATTGGGGGCGGAATCGCTCCTGGTTTTTACAACATTTTTGCGAAATGTTTGCTAGTTTTACCACGCTCCTAGTACGAAAGGCAAGCGTTTCTTGGCGGACGGGTCTTATTTTATCGGATTTATACGTTTCTTATATATTGATGGGCGAGAACCGGGGGCAGCGGAAAGGTGACGGCATTGGGGGGAGGAAAGGTTCCTGGGTAAGGGGTTTGGCTGAAGGGACTGGTGGCACCCAGATACTGTGGCAGGGGCTGTGGCAGTGCTTGTGGCGGAAACTGCGGCCGGGATTGGGGCAAGGAGAAGGAAAGGCTGGTGGGCTTGGGAGCCCCAATAGCGGGCGAGGGGCTGGTATGACGGGGTTGGGACTGCTGAAGGTGTTGCTGGGCCTGGGTCTTAAGCTCGGCCAAGCGCTTGTTGTATTGCCGTTCGGTCCACCATTGGTTAAACCAAACCGGCCCGTACCCCAGCAGGATGAGCATGGCAATACAGCTGTACAAATCGAGCGGAGCCCGTTGGTTTTTGGCGTAGTGGGCAAAGAAGTTCTTGTAGGATCCCCAGCCCTTCAGCCACTTGCTGCTGGCCAGAGCAGGGTTTTTGCTTAATTGCTGAATGGTTCGTTTCTGGAGGGCGTCCATTTCGTTGAGCAGCGGCTGGGCCGTCTTGGCAATTTGTTCAATACGGGTTTTGGAACGGGGGGCACCCAGGGTTTTTAGGCTCAGTTTTTCCAGGGGGGCCAGGGTTTTTCGGAACTTGAGGATGAGCTGTTCCAGGGCTTTGGCGGCTTGCGGGTCGTGCTGGGCCAGGTCTTTGGGGACCCCCAGGTAACCGTTGTGGTTGGCGGCTTGCAAGATGCCCTTGGCATGGCCTTTCTTGATGTGGGCAGCTAAAACCCTGGCATTGGAGAGCCGGGCATTGATGTCATGCGAGGAGAACGGGATAACGCCCGCTTCGTTGGCCAGGTTAATACCGGCCTTGGGTTGGCGTAACTTGCTCAGCCAGTTGTTAAAGGCAAAGAGGCCGAAAATGTAGAGAGTAATCCCCCACATGTCACGGCGGAAGACGTCGAACATTTCCCGGTAATCGCGCTTGCCGTTGGGCATAATGCCTCGTTCGTAGGCCCGTTGGGCCCGGGCGCCGAGCAGGCCGATGTACATCATCCACATCAGCGACCCTTGTGACGGGGTGGCAATGGTGATGGGACCGTATTTGGTGAAATCGGTAAAGTCGTTCTTGGCCAGTTTTTGCATGACGTGGCCAAAGGTCCAGCTGATGGCCTTGGTCAGTGGGTTGCTGCTTTTCTTGCCCCGAACCACCCATGAGGTCAGGTGGTGGTCTGCTGCCAAATAACCTTCTGCCAATTTGGTCAGGCTGCCGGGTTTGGGCAGGTGGGCCCCGAAGCGGGGCTGTGGTCCAGGGGGCAGGGTTGTCATAGTGGTAACAGTGTTAACAGTCAAAGTCATTGAGACCACCCTCCCTGCCTGGGTTGTGCTGCCTGAAACTGGGTGGGTTGGGGCATGTTGGGGATTCCCCACAAGGGTGGCTTGTTTTTGGATCCTGGCCAATTGCTGCTGGGGGGCATTGGCGCCGTCGGGGACGTTTCGGTTGCTGTGATATCTTCGGCCGGCCACAAAACGGCTTCTGGCGTGTTTTGCTTGCGGCTGATCTGCTGCTTGACCGACTCCAGATCCAGCTTGTCCAGTTGAAGGCGTCGGTTGGCCACGTAACTGTTGCTGGACTGTGCCCAGTTAACCAGCCTGAAGAGGAAGACCAGGGTAATGCCGATGGCAGACAGGGAGAAAGCGGCCTTGCGGCGTATCATCCGTTGCCTCGCACCTTCCATTAACTTGATGATGGGCGTTGACGGGGACGTCGCCTTGAGCTTCTCGACCTCCATGGCCAGGTCTCCAAAACGCTGGAGGTTGTCAAACCACTGCCCCACGTGGGTCAACTCGGTTTTGGCGGCCAACGAAACGGTCTTGCCGTCTTTGCCAACGTGTCGCTGAAGGAAGCGCAGGGGCATTTTTTCGTAGTGGTAAAAGCGCGATTCGGCATGGTGCTTGCGGTTGTATATCTGAACCGCCTTAAGCAGTTCGTGTTTCAAGTCGGCCAGGGCTTTGGCCGACTTGCGGGGTTCTTTTTTCTGGCGCCACAAAGCGTTGGTCAGCCGGGAGCTCCAGCTCTGGAAAAAGGCACCATAGCTTTCCAGGGGTTGTCCCGGCTTGGTTCGTCGGTTGGTGGCCCGCATGCGGTCATCGTCAAACATGTCGCGCACCATGCGGGCAAAGGCGATTTTAAACTGCCTGGGCTGGAGTTTTCCGGTTAAGCCTTGGTGTTGGGCGGCTTCCGTAAACCCGTCGCTTAACTGGGTCAGGGCGGCATGGGGCAACTCGGCAGCCCGTTTGCCGAAGCCGGGTTTAAGCATCATGTACAGGATACTGGGCCAGATAAACAGGGCGGGGCCGCTGGCAACCTCGCGCATGGTTTCTTCCCAGGCATTAATCCAATTCAGGCCTTTCAGGCGCTGGTTCAAAACATGTTTTTGGCGATCCCAGCCCTGCTTGCCGTAGGCTTGTGGGTCGCGATCCGGATCGTAATCAAACGCCCCGCGCGTCAAGGCCCCCCAGACCCTCGGAATCCAATAGCAGAAGACGTCGACCACCATGATGCCGGCAAAGATGTTTTCCAATACCGGACGGAAAATCCGGGCCAACGTATTGCTGGCCCGCAGCCCGAAGCTTTCCGTAGCGGTTTGAGCCAGGCGGGGGTTAAACCCGAACTGGGGAGTGCGGTTGGCTGTAGCCGACAAGGCCGCCTTTGAAAGGCCGGCCTTTTGAAGCCGGCTGGGTGACGGTTGGCCATTGGATGAGGCCGTTGCAGCAATGGGAGCCAAGGGGTTCATGTCAGCAGCCGCCCTCCTGCCGTGTACAACACGCCATGGCCCGGCCATGGTGCATGCGCGCCAAAGGGGGCTGGGGTGCACCGGTTGGAGGGTGACAGCCGGTGGGGGCTGCCAGGGGGTTGGTT
>JAGQHJ010000028.1 GCA_020431915.1 Cyanobacteria bacterium HKST-UBA04
GGCAGCGTGATGACAATGACCTATTACGGCTCTGAAAAAGTTGTGCAAAACTACAACGTAATGGGTGTGGCCAAAGCCTCGCTGGAAGCCAGCGTGCGCTACCTGGCCGAAGATCTGGGTCCCAAGAACATTCGCGTCAACGCCATTTCGGCTGGCCCCATCAAGACTCTGGCGGCCAGTGGCATCAGTGGTTTTTCGAAAATCACCGAACATATGCGCGAAAAAGCCCCCATGCGCCGCAACATTGAAGCCAGCGAAGTGGGCGATACGGCCCTGTTTCTGGCCAGTCCGCTGTCGCGCGGCATGACCGGCGAAATACTGCACGTGGATGCCGGTTACCATATTATTGGGTTTTAACCGCCACCCCCATTGAACACTTGAACGTGCATCCAATGCGTATCGCATATTTATCATACGTATATAATTTACCAAACCCCACCGGACCAACCCAGGCTAACCCTGGTCAGCCGGTGGGGTTTATAGTATGCTAGCAACAAATTTGCTACGGGAATAAGTTCATAGTCACTCGTGTCGGCCCACCAGGGCTGACAGATGCAGTTTGCTTTTGCGTGGGTACCTTTCTTCAACCCAACACAACCGGCACAAGCGACACCCCCTTATGTTGTGCTGCCCATGTTGCGGCAGCCTGACCCTTTATCTGGAGACCTACTCGAGATGCCATTAGCACGCGTTCAAAGTCCCCTTACCTTCAAAGCACCCCACTCCCGAACCATTGGTTTCGGGGCCACCTTAACCCTAAACCACCTGCAACCCAGCCAGCACGACAAGGTGCTGCAAACCATCCAAACCACCCTGGGTCTTTCCCGAAAAGCGGTGGTGGGCGACAACCCCTTCGAGGTTCAGAAAAACGGCAGGCACCAAGGCACCTTAATTGTTACCCAGGCAGGAGACACCCTGACGTTGGCCACCCGTTTCGCACCCTATGATCGCCCTCAACCACGCTCGTACTACCAGAAGCAATGCCGGGATCAAGCCGTACATATTCCGCTAAGCAGAAGCCTGGCCCAAGCCCTGAAGCCGACCGACGGATCCGACAGAAACGTCTTGCCTCTGAAGTTTGAAAGCGAAGCCGGTTATGACGATGTGCCCCCCGTCGAAACCACCTCTGGCCAGGACCGAGATGCTAATCCCTTCGACACCGATCCACCCACCTCGCCCCATGCCCCGCATGACAGCGCTCGTAGAGTGTCTCCCGACACCCCGCCCAAAGCCGAGGGTAGCCCAGCCAAGGCTACACTAGCCCCTCAGCTAACAGCCACAGCAAGTACCGGCACAGGCGTGAACATTCTTGAACGGTTTTTACCCGGCCCCTCCGGGCAATGGTTCTTTGGCGGCCCACTGCGCGGGCTGGTTACTCAGCTCTTCGAACAGGGTCGCAACCCGTTTGGCTTGGGGTGGCTACCACGGATCGTTGGCCGGTTTCTTAAAACCCCGGAGTGAGAATATCCTTTAAGTCATCAAAAGACAAGGACTTGCTCAAGCCCCGGTCGACGGAAATAACGGAGTCGACCAGACTGCGTTTTTCGTGCTGCAAGGCCACAATTTTTTCTTCCACGGTACCGCGGGTAATCAACCGGTACACAAACACCTTCTTGGTTTGGCCAATCCGGTGCGCCCGGTCGGTAGCCTGTTCTTCCACGGCCGGGTTCCACCACGGGTCGTAATGAATAACATAGTCGGCGCCGGTCAGGTTCAAGCCGGTACCACCGGCCTTGAGACTGATCAGGAAAATGGGAATGCTGTCGGTATTATTGAACTTGTTGACCACGGCCTCGCGATCCTTGGTTTGGCCGGTCAGGTAGCAGAATGGAATACCTTCGACTTCCAGCCATTTCTTGACAATGTCGAGCATCTCGACAAACTGGCTAAACAGCAGTACGCGGTGCCCCTCGTCAATAATGTCTTCGAGCATGTCCTTGAGAGCATTGAATTTGCCGCTTTCCACACCCTTGTGCTCAATGAAGTCCTTAAGCAGCTTGGGGTGGCAGCATACCTGCCGCAACCGCAACAGGCTGCTGAGCATGGACGCCTGGCTCATCGGCTTGCCGTCGGCATTGACCTTGCCAAACACTTCCTCTCGGGTACGTTCCAATACGTCCAGGTACAAATCCTGCTGCTCGTCGGTCAGATCGCAGTACATGATGTTTTCGATCTTGTCGGGCAAATCCTTGGCCACGTCGCGCTTTAGGCGTCGCAAAATGAACGGGGCTATCTGCTTGCGCAGCCGGCGCTCGGCATCAATGCTGTTTTTCTCTTCGATGGGGGTAATGAAGCGGTACCGGAACTCGTCGAGATCCAGCAAAAAGCCGGGCATCAAAAAGTCAAAAGCCGACCACAACTCCGACAAACGGTTTTCAAGCGGCGTCCCGCTAAGGGCCAGGCGATGGTGGGCCTTTAGCTGCTTGGCCGCTTGGGCTGTTTGCGATTGCAGGTTTTTAATGTGCTGCGATTCGTCCAAGACGGCAAAGCGCAACTGGAACTGCCGAAGAATCTTGATGTCGCGCCGGAGCAATGCATAGCTGGTTACCACCAAATCGTAGTCGCCAATTTTCTTGATACTATGGTGCCGCTCCGAACCGGTCAAATTAAGCACCTTCAGCTCGGGCGTAAACTTGCGCGCCTCGTTAATCCAGTTGTATACCACCGACGTGGGGCACACAATCAGGTTTGGCTGCGATCCATCCACGTTCTTGGCATGCTGAATGGCGACCAGCGTTTGCAAGGTTTTACCCAAGCCCATGTCGTCGGCCAAGATACCGTTGAGGCCGTAGGTGTAAAGAAACCAAAGCCAGTTAAACCCGTGCTTTTGGTAAGGCCGCAAATCGGCATTCACGTTTTCAGGGATGGGCAACTGCTCCAGCTCGCGGAAGGCGGAAATCAGATCCCAGAAGGCCTGAAAACGCTCGCTCATCTGCAGCTCCACGCCCTGATCCTGCAGTTCGGAAATCAGGCCCGCCTGGAAGGTTTTTATTTTATAGGTGTCCTGCCCCACGTTCACCTTGTCAAAGGCATTAAGGGTCTGGTTAAACTGCAAGATCTCCTTGAGCGGAATCTCGGCCCAACCGTGGTTTTCTAGGTGAATGTACTTGCGGCCGCTGACAAAGGCATCCTGCACCCGATCAATCTCGACACTGTCCGTGCCAATACCGCAGGCCACCGTCAAGGTGAATTCGTCTACGCTCTCCGAGCTAAAGTCGAGGTTGCCGCGGATCTTGAGCGGGTAGTCGGCGGCCGTTAAATCCTGAATCTCATCGGTAATGTCGAGAAACCATTTGTGCTTGAGCAGTTTGGGGCAACCGTAGCTGATAAAATCAATGGCCGCATCCCCCTGGGCTTCCAGGTGGTTGGTTTGCATGGGCTCCAGGCCCAGGTTTTGCAAATAGACGTAGGATTTATCCTCGACCTTCTTGTCGCGCTTAAGCCAGTAGATGGTTTCGGTCTTCTTGTTCGTAACCGTCACGTAGGGAGCCTCATGGCCCTTGGAGTACTCGACCTTGGTGCCTTCGTAATCAAACTCCAGCTCGGCCCGAACCACATGTTTTTCGGGGCGGCGCACAATCAGGCGCTTTTTGGGCGGTTCCTGCTCAAGAAACGCCTTCTCAATCACCTCGGCCTGTTCCACCTCGACATGGTGGCGTATCTTGGGCAGTTCCTCAAAAACAAACTTACCACCTTCGGCATCGCGCACGTCGTAAAATGTCGAACGTGTCAAATAGGTTGGCAGGTAACGCAGGGTGTGGGCCAAGGGGAACAGGGTGTTTTTGTAGTACCCCCACGGCAGGGCCCGGCCCAGCAACTGCACCTCTTCAAGGGGAAACACGTCGGGGTAGGGTTCGTCCACATGCCAGTGGAAGGACACCAGCACGTTGCCGGCCATCGAGGCGTTTACGCTCAACACCAGCCGCAAGGGGGTGTAGGCAAAATAAATGCGGGTATTGTCCTTGTGGTGCCCCAGCTCCTCAAGGCCTGTTAGTTCGTCGAGCAACTGGGTTCTGGGCTCGCCACCAATATGAAACCACCCGTCACCGGCGTCATGCTGCTTGTGCTGAAACAGCAACTTGAGAAACTTGTACTCGCGCTTCTCGGCCGGGGTCAACTCCAGCTCGCCCTGCTTCTGCAACTGAATGGCTTCCTTGAGCACGCCATCCAATCGCTTAAGCTGCTTGCGCTCCCGGCGGTCGAACACCTGGAAGCTAATGGTCTTGGGTTTTTCCTCCCAGCTCATCAAAAAGCGGAAACGCCCCTCAAAGGCATCGGGGTCCACTTTCTTAAGCGGGGCCAGCTTGTCGGGCTCATACCCATGCTCGCCGAAATAGCGGGGAATCACGTCCTCGTCGATAGCCTTCAACCCCACGGCCACGGCATGCTTGCACCACTCCTCGTCCAGAGGACAATCGCAGTCCACGCTGACAAACCCGTCGTCATCAATAATGAGCTTGGTGGTGTAGTGCGCTTTATAGTTCCCCTTCACCTTGGCCTGAATCCCCACATCAATCAGCTCGATCTTCGACACCTGGCCCTTGGCACGGTAATAACCATAGCCACGCCGCCAGCTACCGGGCTTGGCCACGTCCTTGATGGTTTTAAAGTTAAACGGTAAACGTTCCGTTGGTCCTATCCTTCTAGACAGTTTGGGTATGGGCAATCATAAAACTTGAAACCGGGCGCCTCAGGTTGTCGTTGGCTACCCCCAGCAGCACGGCACGACGTACCACACGTAACACACATCATCAATAACATCACACGGTGAACCCTGAATCCTGCACAGACAACGGGACGGTTCTTTGCTTGATCTGCAAGACCCCCGTGGGGAAACAAACCCTTGAAAAAACGAGTTCGGTTTTAGTCCGGTCTTCAACTATAAAGCGAATTAGGCTAACACAGGTGCTGTGGGTGGTATGGATAAACCTGATGCTAATACGCCGAACAGGGAACCCCGCCGGGCAGAATACACCAAACGCGTTTCGGGGACAAACTAGGGTTGATGACGTGTATTCTCCCCTACACTATACATGGGGCCCCCCAAATCGCGCAACCGTTTTTAAGGACGATCCACTGCCTAAGGGACTTTTATTACTATTTTTATAGCAATAAGAAGGGGAGGGCTTGCACACGTTTGGCACACGACCCGTGTATAGTAGGGATTTACCCCCTCAATCCAGGAGGCCACCGAGCCCTGAACCGTTCATCCGTATGCCCCACATCCGCCGCCGCCCAAGAGAAAACGAACGCTTGCGTGCCCATCACCGAACCATTGCCGCCCTTTAGCACACGGCTAATGCGGCGTATAGCAGTTATTTGGCTAACCTTAGACGGTTTATTAACCCTTATGGCCCGCTGTGACGGGTTTAGTCTGCACGGCGATTGGCACTCACTGCTGGGTTGGGTCTGTTCGCTGGCCGTCCATTTTCAGTTCCAGGCCGCCATGGCGGCCCTGGTACTGGCCGGTTGGTTTGTTCTCGAAGGGCGCCATTGGCTGGCCGGCATGGCGGCGGCCCTGGTTCTGGTCAATCTGGTCCCGGTTTGGCCCCTGCTTACCCCCTATACCAAGCTCCCCCCGAGCCTATCCACCCTATCAGCCACACAGCCTCCTCTGCGGATTATGTCAATCAACATATGGGAATACAATCCAAGACCCGAAGCGGTTTTCAAGGCCATTTCCGCCAACAACCCAGACGTGGTGGTACTGATCGAAGCCGAAGACAACTGGAAGCCACGCCTGAAGGCCAGCCCCGTTTTGGCCCGTTACCGCTACCGCCTACAGCACCCCGACTACCAAATGGCCGTGTACAGCCGCTACCCACTGAGCGAACCGCGTCTGATAAAAAGCATTACCCATTTCCGCCGGTACCGGCCCGACGAAGCCGGACAGGCGGTAGTCAGCCACTATAGCGGTATTCGCCTGCTGATTGCAGCCGTTACCGTGACTGTAGACGGTACGCCCTTGTCCCTGGTGGCCCTGCACCCGCCCTCGCCCATATCGCCAGGCCGCTACGACACCGCCCTGAACTACTTCAACCATGTGGCCGGGCTCAAGGACAGCCTGTACCCGAATCAGGTGGTGGTGGGGGACTTCAACACCTCGTCCCAGAGCTGGTTTTTTAAGCGCTTTGTGGCATTCATGAACCTGCGCGACACCCAGCGCATGGCCGGCGGCGGCTGGCAGCCCAGTTGGCCAACCATGTGCCCGCTGCTGTACATTACCCTCGACCACGCCCTGATGTCGCCCGCCGTGACCCTGATTCAACGCCAAACCGGCCCCTTTACCGGATCCGACCATTTGCCAGTCACCGTCGATGTCGCCCTAACCCCCAAGCCTGTCCCAGAAAGTCCTGCCCCATGATCCAGTCGTGGTTACGCTACCTGTTTGGCCTGGCCGGCTGTATGCTGGCCCCCATGTTGTGGGCCTATGGCACCCTGCTTCTGCTGGCCACCCTGCTTGGGAGTTTGGGACAATGGATAGACCTAAAAACGGACAGTTCACTCGCCTGGCTGGCCCACCTGCTCCTACCCTATCAGGTTCATGTTATCCTGGCCTGCCTGACGGGGCTACTGTTGGCGACTACGTTTCGGCGCAAGGTCCTGGCGGGCATGATTTTGTGCCTGCTTATTATTAATAGTGTGTTGTATGGCCTGGGCTGGCCAGCCTGATCCCCCAGACCGCCCTATTGTGACGGGCCGGTTTCGATGCTATGGTTAGGGGCAGCAACCCCTTTTCAGGAGCTTGATTTGCCCCAATGAGCAGTACCCGGCACAATCGGTTTACCCAGAAAGGTGATCGCCTGAAGGTGATGACCGTCTTTGGCACCCGCCCCGAGGCCATCAAAATGGCGCCGGTCGTAGCAGCCCTGAACCGCTATCCCAAACAGATTGAATCGCTGGTTTGTGTCACGGCCCAACACCGGGGCATGCTCGACCAGGTGCTGGCGCTGTTTGACATTACCCCCGACGTGGATTTGAACTTGATGCAGGCCCAGCAGGATTTGACCGATATTACCTGCCGGGTACTGGCGGGCATGCGCGACGTGCTGACCGAGCACCAGCCGGATCTGGTACTGGTGCATGGCGACACCACCACCACGATGGCCTGCAGCCTGGCCTGCTTTTACGCGCAAATTCCCGTCGGCCATGTCGAGGCCGGCTTACGTACCTTCGACCCCTACTACCCGTTTCCCGAAGAAATGAACCGGGTGGTGGCCGACTGGATCAGTGCCCTGCATTTTGCTCCCACCCAGCGCAGTTGCGACAACCTGATTAAGGCCGGGGCCGACAAGGGCAGCATTGTGCTCACCGGCAACACCGTCATTGACGCCTTGAAAACCACGCTGGCGCGCACCACCGATCACCCCGCCGCCGTCACGCTGGATCCGACCAAACGCATGGTGCTTGTTACCGTACATCGCCGCGAGAATTTTGGCGAACCGCTCACCGAGATTTGCCGGGGCCTGAAAACCCTCATCGATCGCTTTGACGACATTGAGCTGGTGTGGCCGGTGCACCCCAACCCCAACGTCAAACCGATCGTCGAAGCCGCCTTTGCAGGCATCGATCGCGTCAAGCAAATTGAACCGGTGGACTACGCCGCCTTTTGCCAATTACTTGACGCATGCCACCTGGTGCTGACCGATTCGGGCGGCATTCAGGAAGAAGCCCCCTCGCTGCAAAAACCCGTGCTGGTGTTGCGCGATGAAACCGAACGCCCTGAGGCCGTGGACATGGGCACCGTCAAACTCGTCGGCCCCCATGCCGATCGCATTATTGCCGAGGCGAGCCTGTTGTTAAGCGACCCGGCCGCCTACGCCACCATGGCCCAGGCGGCCAATCCCTATGGCGACGGCTATGCCGCCGAACGGATTGTAGCCGCCATTGCCGATCGCTTCAAGCTTCAACTGGCAGCGGTCTCTGCGGTACCAACGCTGGCATTCTGAACCATAAAACTTGACGACGGATTTAAAAACGGGTTGGGCAAGTTAGGTCTTGCGCCCATATTAATCTGGGTCTGCCCCTGACGCTGGATGGTAATGTCGGGGGTGCCGTCGCCATCGGTATCCACATCGTAAATTTCATCGATGCGAAACCGCTGGGCACCAAGGCCGGGTACAACCCCCAGGTTGACCGGCACGGCCCGACTAGGAACCCGCAAGTAATTCAGCGGGCGACCATTGGCCTGGGTAATGCTGGGTAAGCTATCACCTAACCCCAGCGTAATTTGAAAGGCCTGATGCGTATCACCATTGGCCACGCTTCTCGACCCGAAACCCGCCTGAAGCTGGATGGCCGTTTCATCTCCACTGCCATTGGTCGCCAGATTCAGGTTCCCGACATTGTTGCTGGTACCGGTTGGGGTAACGCTTCTGGACCAAACGACCCGGGGCCCGAGCAACAGGTCATTAACCACATTGGCCCTAGGCACCTCCGTTCGGCTGTAGGTAACCTGGCTGGATCGTACCGAATTGGCACGCCCCTGCACACCGCTGTTGGACAACGTAATTTGATGGGTATTATGACTCATCGCCGAATGACTCCTCTCTCTCTTTTTCTCTCTTTCGTCATGACATGCATGTGGGCCATACCGCCCCATGCAAGACATGCGTTTTTACACGGTCGCGTTCTCTTTTTTTCTTCTCTCTCTCGCTCTCACGCTCTTTAGGATTAAACCGTACCGCGTCCCCTTTTTGATACGTCTCCCCTTAAGAAGCCCTTTAAGGTATGCCCAGCTTTTCCCTATAATGGGGTCAACCTACCCCGTTGGCGACAGCTAGAGAAAGAGAGCGCCCCCTTATGAAGCGACTGATTCGTTTGTCCAAACCCATGCCCACAACCGCAAGCAGTTTATGCGTACCGGCCAGCCCAGGTCTAGTACTGGGTCTGGTGCTGGGCCTGGTGCTGCTCGGCTGCCAGCCCAACACCACCAGCCAGGCCGGCTCGGCAACCCAGACATCACCCCAGGCCTCACCCACCACCAACACCCAACCGCTTAACGACACCGCACCAGTTGCACCCTACACCATTGCCGCCAACGGTATGAATGGCATGACCCCCACCAGCACCTTGGCCGACGTGCAAAAACTGTTTGGCGCAGCCCATGTTAAACCGGGCAGTTTTTACGTGGGCGAAGGGGTCTGCAGCCCGGCAACTGCCGTGTACCCCAACGATCCCGCCAAGGCCTTTTTGATTGTCTGGCTGAACCAACCCCAACCCAGCGCCAAACCCTACATGCTGGTTTGGGATCTGCCGGATACCGAGACATGGGAAGAACTCAAGGGCAGCCATGGGGCTACGGTGATGCCCACCAGCCAATGGCATACCCCACAAGGGGTTCGTGTGGGCAGTACCGTGGCCGACGTGGAATTGGCCAACGGCAAGCCGTTCAAGTTGTATGGCATTGACTGGGACTATGGCGGCAACGTAACGAGCTGGGAAAAAGGCACCTTGGACACCGCCCACCATGGTCGGCTGGGCGTTCGGTTTGGTCCGCCACCGACGCCCATTGGCGACACCTCTGCCTTTTCCGGCGATGCCGTGTTCAGCTCCAACCATCCGGCCAAGGCCATGAAAAAACTGGTGGCCTACCGCCTGACCTACGATATGATCCCCGACGAACGTCCGCTTGACGACGCGTTGATGCCGCAGCAGTTTCCCTGCGAAACGATGCCCGTACCGACCTCGTACTAGGGCGTCTTTAGCCTCACGCGAGCGCCCGAGACGACCCAATGCAAGCAATAAAAAGGCCCTGAATGGCAACGAGAGACTCGAGGCGTTCAGGGCCGTTTCCGTTGAATGAGTTTGGCCAACGTTGTGGTTTATGTAGGGTTTGTGGGTGATTGGTTTGTCACGAATGCCAATCCCCGGCATCGAGGCTGGGGGGCATTGGCGTCAATTTTAAAAAGGGTTGTTGAACACATCACAGAAGTGGTTTTCTCAATTTAGAACGAGGGATTAAGGACGGCACCAGGGCGCCAGATTAATTTGGCAGCCCCATGCCATCGGTTACCGGAGCCAACACAAGGCCGGGTCTAAAGGGCATAAGTAAATGCTCTGAACGTCTCGCCACAGAGAGGGTTACCGAGTTGCTGAGATCAGCCAGTGCCCCCACACGGGATCGACGGGTCTTATTCGATTGTGGGGTCACTCCCGATTGGGTCACGTATGGTTCGGCACCATACATCGATAAACGACTTAACCGGACGGGTCCTTCCAGTTGAATCATATTCGATTGTCCCCTCCTACGGTTTCAAATTCTATTTAAACATCTGTTACGCCTGTTGTGTTTGAATATTTCAAAAGTTTTACATAAACAATCAAGGGTATTGAGGGCATATAACGGGCTTGCAGCGATTAGATACCTGTAGTATTACACATGTCAAAATTGTTCCTCCTACACGAAGGGAAGCATGCCCTCTGCCAAGCGCCAAAACGTCCCTTAATCCGGTTATCCGACGGCGTGGAGCACAACTTTGTTGCGGACAAACTCGGGCAGCTTGTGCCAGTCTTCAATGCCCAACAGCTGAGCCAGCTCCTGAATGATGCCAATGGGGTAGGCATCGCTCCGGTTATGGCTCGGCAGCACCATCCGCCGCTCATCGGCCCCATGGCCCACATGGACCAAATCGGGGTGCTTGCCCCCTTTGTGCTCCACCCATACATCGGGTTGCCGTCCCAGCCAGCCCAGCAGCTTGGATCGTTTAAGGTTTGGCACGTGTTTGCCTTTTCCAAAGCGGGGCAGGCGTGTTTCTGGAAGCAGTGTTTTTGAAGGGTATGTTCCTGAAGACGGCCGTCCAAAAGACGGGCACAGCCCAACCGATTGCATCATTTGTCAGTGTCCTTTGTCTCGAAGGATTGCCCAAACAGATAAGATATAAAAATAACCACCTTTTATTAAAGCATTTCTCCTCCATTTGTGGGGGAACCGGGTGCAAGATTGTTACAAATCAACAGTTTCGCCCGATTACTGACGAAACCGGCTATAGCGTCCACCGGCTGACCCGTGCCCAGGAGCCTGCCATGACAGCCTTTAGCCAAAACCCAGCCACCAGCAATGGTGAGCGGGTATCGCCACCCTACAGCACCCATACCCTGCTGGAACCAGACACCGAAGCGGCGGCGCTGGCACTGTTGGCCATGCTCTCCACAAGCGAGGCGACCCAACTGGGGTGCGCTCCCTACCGACCAACGGCCGGTAACTGGCTTTACGGGGGCCCTGCTATAACCGATCTCAACGCCATTTTGGGATGGAAGCTGCACATATGGGCCGATTCGATGGCTGACTGGCTGCAGGTCGCCCAAGTGGCCTTGCCCCTGCTCAACCAACTGGGGCTACCCCATAAAACTATTGCCTGTGCCGACATGCTGGCGGCCATGGACCACTCCGTACAGGAAGGCAAGGCGTTTACGGTCTACACCACCAGCGTGGCCGAGTTGAAAACGTGCCTGCATGCCCTCGACATGGCCCTGATGGTTGCCGGCTGCAAACACCCCCACCGGGTACACATTACCGGAGACAAAGCCATTGGCCATAGCGGCCGGTTGTTTTACCGCTACGATCGCGACGCGCAAGGGGCCTACCGTCTAAACGACGGGCAGTACAAACCGCAAGACCTGCCGGATCCGTTCGCGTACTGGCCTGTTGAAAGCCAACTGGCACAACTGCCGGTAGGCTACATGATGATTTTGGGCCGTCAGTACACGGGGGCTGGTTTGTGGTCCACCCGAATCAGCCGTTGCCATGCCCGGGTGGAGCGACAAGAGGCCGGGCTGCTTGTCAGCGATGCCGGGTCGGCCAACGGCGTATGGACAGAAGGCCAGCGTATCGACACGCCGGTTTTGCTGGTACCCGGCCAAACGTTCACATTGGCCTCGGGGGATGGATCCGCCACCCTGATGGTGCTTGCCGCCCCACAATCCTTCAATTTAAACAACACCAACAGCCCCACCCCGCGCCCCTAAATAGGGGGCCGGCCAATCTAACCAGGCGCCTATCGAAGCAACCCTGCTTGGAGTAAGCTGGTGTTGAGAAAACCCCCTATTGGAAGCAGCCGGTTTGATGCAACCGTTGCCGCGCGAAGGTAGGACTGCCCTCTGACAGTAGAGCTAGCAGTAGAGAAGGAGACGCGTAAAGCCCCCCATGAATACGACAGAGGACAAGACGGAAGCCACCCGCACCGAGTCGGACTCGCTGGGTTCTCGGCAGGTACCGGCCGACGCCTACTATGGTATCCAGGCCCTGCGCGCCAGTGAAAATTTTCCCATCAGCGGCTTTCGACCCAAGGATCTTTACCCGGAGCTGCCGGTTTGCCTGGGCTGGATCAAGAAAGCCGCCGCCCAAACCAACATGGCCGCCGGTGTACTGGATCCCGACGACGGCGAGCGAAACCAGAAAATTGGCAACGCCATCCTTCGTGCCTGTGACGAAATGATTGCCGGCGACTTTGATGATCAGTTTATTGTCGATCCATGGCAGGGGGGCACCGGCACTTCGCACCACATGAACGCCAACGAAATTTTAGCCAACCGGGCCACGGAACTACTGGGCGGCGAGCGGGGACAGTTTAACACACCAAACGCCGTGCACCCCAACGATCACGTAAACTACGGGCAAAGCACCAACGACGTGATGCCCACCGCCATCCGGCTAATGGTGTTGGGGGGGCATCCGCATCTGGAGAACGCCGTCAACCACCTCATCCGGGTTTGGGAAGACCGGGCAACCACATTCAAGCACGTGGTCATACCGGGCCGCACCCACATGCAGGATGCCGTGCCGATGACCGCCGGGCAGTTGTTCAACGGCTACGCCACCCAGCTGGTTCACTGTCTGGCTTCACTCGAAGCAGCAATCGGCCCACTCTACGGCATGAGCCTGGGAGGCACGGCAGTGGGCACGGGCCTGAACACGGCACCCGGTTACCGGAAAACCGTTGTTGAAACGCTTTGTAAAATAACCGAATGGCCGCTGTATGCCGTCGACGATTATTTTGCCGCCACCAGCAGCTTTCTTGAGTTTAGCGGCTACTCGGCTGCCATGCGGCAGTTGGCCCTGGCGCTCGAAAAGCAGGCCCAGGACTTGAAGCTGTACAGCTCGGGCCCCATGACGATGGTTGGCGATTTGAAACTGCCGCAACTGCAACCCGGCTCGTCGATTATGCCGGGCAAGGTTAACCCGGTGATGCCCGAACTGATGAACCAGATCAGCTACGCCGTGCAGGGCAATGATTTAAGCATTAGCCTGGCGGTGCAGAACGGGCAGCTGCAATTAAACGTAATGATGCCCCTGTTGCTGATCAAGCTCAGCGAGTCACAAAAATTGCTGACCAACAGCCTGCGCGTGTTTACCGACACCTGCGTGGCAGGGCTGGCGGTTAACGAAACCGGCGTCAAGCACAAGCTGGATCGCAGTGCTGTGCTGGTAACGGCCCTGAACCCCACCATTGGCTACGAGGCGGCAGCCAAAGTGGCTAAGCTGGTGATGAGTGAAAACAAAACCGTTCACCAGGCCGTACTGGAACTGGGCATTACCGACCATCACGGCTGCGTGCTGGACGAGGCCCGCCTGAACGAACTGTTGTCGCCCGACTCGATGATAACCGTTGACTAAGGGTTTGTTGAACCGATGAACTTGATTTTCTTTTTGCTGATTGCCATTGCCTTTGTGGTCGCCGCCTACCGGCAACTCACGTTTGATCCCTCGACGTTGGTGCCGGCCACCGATGCGGCTGGGGCGACAGTGGGTACTGCCATACCCCTGCAAGTCCCCATGGACGCCATGACCACCGCGGTGGTGGAAGCTGCCGAAACGGCCGTGGAATTGGCTATTGGCCTGATTGGCGTGATGGCCTTGTTTATCGGGTTAATGGCCATTGTCGAAGCCGCCGGCGGCCTGGCCGTCATTGCCCGTGTAATGAAGCCCTTGATGGTCCGGCTGTTCCCGGACATTCCGCCCGACCACCCGGCCATGGGGGCCATGATTATGAACATCAGTGCCAACTTTCTGGGCCTGGGTAATGCCGCCACCCCCTTTGGCCTGAAGGCCATGGAAGAACTCGACAAACTCAACCCGGTAAAGGGCACGGCCACCAATGCCATGGTACTGTTTTTGGCCATCAACACCGCCGGCCTGACCCTGCTGCCCACCAGCGTCGTGGCCCTACGTGCCCAAGCCGGCAGCACCAACCCAGCCGGTATTGTGGCCACCACCATTTTTGCCACCGCCACCAGCATGATCGTCGCCATTGCCGCCGCCAAACTGATGCAACGGTTTTTTAGCGGCGGCGAGTCGGTCCCGGAATCGGTGTTAAAAGGCACGGCGGCGGTAGGTGAACTGGCTGCCCGAAATGCCGCCACCCACGACACCGCTCAAAACCCCATGGATGCCGACGTAACAGGCTACCCGTTATGGGTTAGCGTGGTGGCTCTGCTTGCTATCCTGGCCGCCATTCCCCTGACGGTCATCTACGGCAAGGTGGTCAGCCCATGGATTATTCCCACGCTGATTGTCGGCATGGTCCTGATTGGCATGCTCAACAAGGTGCCCGTTTACGAAGTGTTTATCGAGGGGGCCAAGGACGGCTTTAACATTGCCGTCAAGATTATCCCCTACCTCGTGGCCATCCTTGTGTCCGTTGCCATGTTCCGTGCCAGCTCGGCCATGGACCTGCTACTGGTTCCCCTGGGTAAACTCACGGCGCTGGTTGGGCTGCCCATTGAAGGCTTAACCATGGCCATGATGCGCTCGCTTTCGGGCTCTGGTGCCTTTGGCCTGCTGGCCAGCTTTTTGAAAGACCCGGCCATTGGGCCCGACAGCTATACGGGGTACCTGGTCAGCACCATGTACGGTTCGACCGAAACCACCTTTTATGTGTTGGCCGTGTACTTTGGCGCCGTTCAGGTACGGCGCATTCGCCATGCCCTGGCGGTGGGTTTGGTCGCCGATGCCGCGGCCGTCGTGGCGGCCATTGCTGTTTGTACGGTCCTGTACGGGTAGACGGGCTGCCTCATTGAAAGGCACCCGAGCTTGTGGTACACCTTGAGCAACGCAGGTTAACGTGTTGTTAATGTGTTGTTCGTGTGTTTTGTGTGCCCAGATACCTTCCCCCGTGTTGGGGACGAGTAAGGGGCCGACCAAGGGAGTGATTTCCTGATGCGATCCGTATTTTGCGTGGCACCCCGTATGGTATTGGGGGTGGTATTTGGCGTAGTAACCGCTTTTGGGCTCTTGACCTCACCGGTTTATCCGCCAACGGCATGGGCCGACGAAAAGCCCGCACCCAAACCCGAAACGCCTCATTACGAAGACTGCAAAGGATACAAGTCCTGCGAGCTGCACCAGTACAACAAGGGGGCCAAAGTGCGCGCGGACAAAATGATTGTATATGAAATCGACGAAGCCACCGGCAAAAACAAACGCGACAAACCCGACTTCACCTCGCGCAGCCCCATCGAATTCAAGAAGGCCGAACGGGACTTCACCATTTTCCCCAAGCTGTTCGACAAAGCCCAAGCCCACTTGGACAAACAGCTTAAATCCGATACGTTCCAGTTTTACCGCTACAGTTGCGACCCCGGCTGCCTGTGCCGGGATCTTAAAAAAATTGGCCAATCGTCTGAAGAGCCCGTCGACACACCCTTGAGTGTGAACCTCGAAGAAAACGTCAATCGAGGCCTGACCTATGTCGTTAAGCTGGACGGCAAACTCTACCGGGTTATTTTTACCGGCCAGGTAACCGGTACCTACTCCGTCTGGCAAGGCACTTGCAAACGCCCCCTGGCCGTTGACGAAGCCATTTCTTACTTGGCCCCCGACGGTAGCCAGGCGTTGGTGGGGCTAGGCAACCTGGCCTCAGCTGTCACGCTGGTGTCGGTCGCCACGTTTACCGACGAACCCACCGGCCAGACCGCCCATGTTTCGCTGGCATGCCCGCAGGATACTGCCGCCGGCGATCACGTCACATGCTCGCTGATGTCGGACAACCCAACCGTGGCCGACCCCAGCCAGTTTCACGTAACCCTGACGTCGACACGCATCTTCAGCGACGACGAGGAACCGGTTATTGAAACCAGCACGGCCCAGCCTGTGGCTGATACCACTGGCATGCCAAAGGTGGATTTGGAGATACCTTATAATACAGGGCAGACCATGGTTGCCTTGCTTGATGCCGAGGGCATGGCCGTGGGCGAAACCGAACTGCCCGTGGATCCCGAACCCTCCAATGGGGCCGATCCGCCGCATGGGATCGACCTACCGACAGAGGCCGTCGTGGGCAACGTATTGACCTTTATTGGCGACTTTACCGCCGGCCTGAACCAAACGGCCGTGGCGGTGGGGGGCCAGCCGGCACACATCATTGCCCAGTCGCCCCGATCGATGGTAACCAGCAACCCGGCCACCACGACAGGCCCCACCGACATTGCGGTAAGTTGCGGTGCCCAATCAACCCATGGCACGGTGACCATGGCAACCGCCTCAGCCATCTCCCCAAACACAGCAACCCAAAATGGAACAACCGCACAAGCCCAAGCGCAAGCAACTTGCCAGGCTGCCATTGAAACCTACCAGGCCGGGCTGCGCGGCTGGGTAGACGAAGGCTGGCAGCCCCCCAAGCCACCGGCCAAAGGCGAGTACGTGGCCGAGCTGACCTACAGCCTGAACACCGATCAATCCATCGATCAGGTAAAGGTCGTTAAATCCAGCGGAGTCGGTGCCATTGACGCCGCCGCCGTGGCCCGGGTCAAACAGTTGCAGGGACAATTCGATCCCTTCCCAACCTGCTACACGGAAAGCCGGATGGAGATTACCCACACGTTCAAGGTCGTGTACCGCTAAATCCTTAAACTCTTAAACCATTAAGCCATGGGCACAGACCTTTACCGTACCGAGTCAGGTCACACGTAATTTTGTTACGCGTAATGCGGGGCGCTTGTTCAAGCACCCCGCATCACGGTTAATTTTGTTGTTTGCATTTGCGATGCGATGCACGCCAATGCGTGACGTGTTTTAGGCTAACCCTTGTTGGGGCTGGGCGCCTTGCATCTTAAACTGATCGGGGGTTGCCTTCTCGGCACCGCCGCCGCCGCCTTCTTCGCCGCCGCCTTTCATCATTTCCAACAGTTGTTTAATTGCCTCTGCACCGCCACCGCCTTGTGCACCACCAGCTTGTTGAACTCCAGCCATACACATTACTCCCATAAAACAAAGACTGTAAGCCGCCTTACGCGGCATCCCGTCCGATGTACCCAATGTTCGATCTGTTTGATAAATTACCTGATCTATAAAAACAAACTGTCAACGAAAAATGATGGGGTTCAAACAAGTTTAATAATTAAAGCAAACCCGCTGGTTGACCGGCCTGGCTTGGGCTAAGCTGAAGGAATAATAACCGCCTAAAACCGCCTTGGCCTCGGCCTTGAAAACCCCCGTAACCCATGCCTTCTCTCCCCATGCCTTCTCTCCCCATGCCTCCCCCTGCCACCCTAACCACCCCCCGACTGCTGCTACGCCCATGGACCGAGGCCGATCGGGCACCGTTTGCCGTGATGAATGCCGATCCGGACGTTGCGGCTTTTTTACCCAACCCCCTGTCACGGCAGGAAAGCGATCGGTTAATTGAAGCCATCGAGCGACAGTTCCGCCTCCATGGGCTGGGGCTGTGGGCTGTGGAAGAAACCGAATCGGGCCAACTGGTGGGTACCGTCGGCTTACTGGTGCCAGGCTTCATTGCTCATTTTACTTCGCCAAGCCGGCCGGCCGTGGAAGTGGCATGGCGGCTGGGACGCCCCTATTGGGGTAAGGGCTATGCCACAGAAGCCGCCCGGGCCGCACTGGCTTTTGGCTTTACGGAAAAAAGCCTTGGTGAAATCGTGAGTTTTACCCACCCCGACAACCTGCGCTCCATAGCCGTGATGGAACGGCTGGGAATGACGCGCGACATGGACGGAGATTTCGAGCATCCGTTCTTACCGGCTGGTCACCGGCTTCGGCCCCACGTGTTGTACCGCCTGGGCCTCGAAGCGTGGCGTACGCAAAACCAAAAAATTTCCTGAACAACTGGCACGTTTCGGTCGGCGCCATGGTTTTATGCCCTCAAGGCCCATCGGTCTGTCGTCACGACACGACGAAACATGGTACGCGCACGTACCATCTGTGCGGTTACAGTTGAGTTTTTGGAGTTTGTTGAGGGTGCCATGAGCGATCCGTTTCAGCCCCCTTCGTATGGAGCGGGCATACAGTTAGAGTTCATACCGGGCAACCGGCGTCATCCAGGCACCGCCCGACTGGGCGCCAATTTGTACGGCACCACCGGCACCCATTCCAACGACCCCAACGAACCCCAGCTACGCGGCGGGTTGGGCCTAAGCCGCGACTTCGTGAATCGAAACGCCCAAGTCTCCACCTTTCTTGATGCACAGGGCCCCGTCAACCCGACGTCAGGTCTTCCCGAGCACACGGGACACCTAAATGCCGGTGCACAATTTGATCATGGACGGCTTCAGTCGGCCACGGCCCAAGCCAATTACACCTGGCAACCTGATGCCGACACCCGCTTGAGCGGTTTTGGCCAAACCCAGTTTAACCCGACCGATGACCACTGGACCACCGGGGCCGGGGTTAATTACCATCACCGCTTTGGCCCGGATTCGTTTACGGAAGGCCAGTACAACTACCAAGCCAACGACGGCCTTGGCCTGGGCCAATCGCAGTTAACCAACCACACGCAACATCAGCTGGGCAACCACACCCGCCTCGATGCGCAAACCGGGGCCATGTGGCAGGGCCTAGGCCGCGATCTGCAGCTGGGCAGCCAACTCCAAGCCAGTAATACGCTGCTACCCGACTCAACCACCCTGCCGCTGCCCGACTGGTTGCGCTCCACCGATTAGCTCCCCCCTGGGTATCCCGCGCCTGTGGTGCTAAACGCGTTTTAAGTAGCCTTTTGGGCAAACCGTAAACAGCATACGTTCACGGCTGCGATCCGGCTCAAACTCCAGGTGGGTTTCCAGAAAGGCTTCAACGGCTTCCATTGGCCCCGGGCCAAAGTTCGGCAACACCGGATGGCCATTGACGTTGGTGTCCTGCACAATCAGGTAGCTGCCGCGCCCCACCAGGGGAGCATACGTTTCGAGCTCGGCCAAAACGTTGCGCTTGGAGTGATCCGAATCAAGCAACACCAGCACCCGTTTGCCTTTGGCCGCCACTTTAATTTTTTGTACAATGGCCGGGTCAGTGGATTTTCCGGTAAGGTACGTCACCATTTGCTTGGCAATGGGCAGGGTTTTTGCTTTTTCTACCCGGCTGTCCACATCAATACTAATCACACGCCCCTTCGGGTTGATTTGCGACAACACCATGGCCCAGATCAAGGCACTACCCCCATGGTACGATCCCGCCTCGACAATCAGGTCGGGGTTAACTTCGGTAATAATCTCCTGGGTAATCCAAACGTCGTTGGGAATCTGCTGGGTTTTGACACCCAACCACCGGCTTCTTTGCCAGGTTTTGGCATAGGCCAGTGCGTGGTACTTGTCGACCAACCGCCGGGCCACGGTTTCGTATCGAAAGGGATCCAGACGATCCAGCACCGCCAGATCGGAGGGAAGAGCAGCCTGATTCAGGGTCTGGCCAAGGACATACCCGAGCCCCACACACAGCAGCGCCCCGGTGGCCAATGCCGGCCCGCTTTTAAGCACCCCAACGCATTGCGTCAACCATGTGGTCTTGTTCACCGACAACCCGCCGTCTCCCGACTATGCCCTTAATATCCGTATCCTACCGACCGCAGGCCTGGCTGTAAAGGCCACGCGCCGTTTCTTTTAATACACACAAAAAAGTACGCTGGGAGGGAGTCGAACCCCCGACCTCATGGTTCGTAGCCATGCACTCTATCCAACTGAGCTACCAGCGCACCCTTTTGTTATGTGGTTTGTGGCCCATTATGCTAGCATAAACCCCCGCCGCCCGTACAGAGGGGGGTTAATTGCCCGTTGCACAAGGGCTTTGGCCGTTTTTTAGGCCAGCACGTCAATATTGGGGCGTCTATCTGCTGCGGCAACCTGAAACCCTCTATTGGTCAGGACTTGACGCAATTTGGCGTCATGACGATTGGCCGACTGGACCACCAGCTTGTCACCACGACCGGTATACCCCACAAACGTGGGCGAAATCCCTTGCTCCAACTGGGCATGGCTCAGCAGTACGGAAACCCCGCCACCGAGCACATTCCCATTCAGTGAGGTCGGGATTTGATCGTGGTCAAACACATACCGGTAGCCAAACCGGGGGCGGTCAGGCGCTTGAAGCGGCTGCATCATGGCAGAAACCCTCAATTAATTACATTAGTAATAATTAACCCCAAACGGCCTATTGAAGCAAGACGGCCCGGCCGGGGGTGCCGTCCAAGGCATCGAGCTTGAGGGGCAGAGCCACCAGGGTATAGTCGCCGGGTTTGACGTGGCTCAGGTTAATGCCTTCCAGAATGGTAATACCGGCATTCATAAAGGCCTTATGGGCCGGCAGCTCGGGCACGTCATACAGTTCCACGCTCAGGTAGTCAATGCCAATCAGCTCAATGCCGGCATCTGCCAGGTATTGGGCCCCGGCCTGGGTAAAGGCCGGAAAATCCTGGCGAAAGGTGGTGGGGTGACTTTGCCAGAAGCTGCTGGCTTTGGTTTTCACCAGCAGGCGTTTCACCCCCTCAATGTCATGGGGCTTGAGATGCGCCGGGCCAATTTCGTAGACGTCCTGGCCCACGTCAATCACCCGGGCCGGGCCAATAAAGCGGGTTAGCGGGTAATCACCCATCATCTGGCCGTTGTTGAGCACATGGTGCAGGGCATCAAAATGGGTGCCCACATGGGTGTTCAGGTGCAGGGTCGTCAGGTTCACCCAGTCGCCGCGATCCATGTTCATGGTGTCGTCAAAGCGTACCGGCAAATCCTGGGCATATACCGGCATGTCGGGCCGTAACTCCACGCTGATGTCAATGATGCGGTCGGCGCTGAGAAACAGCGGTGATTCAAAGGTTGCGGTTTTTTCCTCAATGGGCGTTAAGGGACGGGATAATGCCACGATCTTCAAGAGCCTCCAGTTGTCGATTAAAGTCGTTCAGTAACGTCTGGGCCACCGAAACGGGCAACGGAGCCACGGGCAACACGGGCAGCGTGTCGGCACAATCGGCCAGGCCCAGTACGTTTAAAATGGTTTTAAGTACCGCCGGTTTCGGTGCGCTTTTGGCCACGGTACGCAGGGCCTGCAGGCCGTTTTCCAGATCGCTGCTGGGCTGGGCCAGCCCCTGATAGAGCAGGTGCGGCACCACATTGGCCAGGCCACTAATAATACCGTTGGCCCCGGCTTCGTCGCAGTTAATAAGCTGGTAGTCCGTACCGGCCATAATAACCAGATCGGGAAACTCGTCCCGGAGCTGACGAACATGGGTGATATCGCCGCTGCTGTCCTTAATCCCTTTCAACCTCGGGCAGGCCCGGAGCAGATCGGGCGTAATGGGCACCCCGCTTAACTTGGGAAAATGGTAAATAAACAGCGGCACGTCGTCGGGCTGGCGATCAAGCACCGTATTCACATAATCGGCCAAGCCGTTGAGCTCGGTGGCCGGATAGTAAAAGGGCGGCATCAGCAACAGCTCCTGCACACCGGGTTGCTCCAGGGCATGGGCTTGCAGGGCCAGGGTGTCGGCCAGGTTACTGGCCCCAATATGGGCCATCATGCGCAGTGGGGTCTTGAGCTGCATGTTTTGCCCCACCACCACTTCCAGGTACTGTTGGCGCTGGCGCACGTTCAGGTGCGGAAACTCGCCGTTGGTGCCCAGCACCAAAACACCCTGCACGCCGTTGCGCTGCAAGGCCGACAGATGGGCCTTAATCAGCGGAATAATCGGCTTGACGTCGGCATCGACCAGGGTCAGTACCGCCACGTAATAGGCCAACTGCAACTGGGGTGGTACGGCACATGCGTGCTGATGATGATCATGGTGATGATCATGGGATTGGCAACTACCCATCGATTCCGCCTCCTTGCATTGCGTCGGTGGCCAAGCGCTGGTACATGCCCAGCAACCCCGGCTTCAGGTCGGGGGTATAGGGGGCGGTCGTCGCCCGACGTTTCGCCAGTGCCTGGACAATGGTTTCCTCGTCGGCGGGCTGGCCTGCAAGCCCCACCAGATTCAACTGGTTCGCGTCCAGGTCGATGGCAATCAAGTCACCCTCTTCCACCAGACCAATGGCCCCGCCTTGGGCCCATTCAGGAGACACGTGCCCGACACACGGGCCACGCGTGGCCCCGCTAAAGCGGCCGTCGGTTACCAGGGCCACCGAAGCCGCCAACTTGGGGTTGGAGGCAATGGCTTCGGTCAGGTAAAACTGCTCGGGCATACCGTTGGCCTTGGGCCCCTGGCCAGCCAGCACCACACAATCACCCGGCTCTATTTTTCCGGCAAACACGGCCTCGGTGGCGGCCTGTTGGTTAAAAAACACCTTGGCCCGTCCCGTAAACCGATGCATGGCCGCATCCACCGCCGAACGCTTCACCACTGCCCCGCCTTGGGCGAGGTTGCCAAACAAAAGGGTCAATGCCCCTTGGCCAGACAGTGGCGCCTCGATGGGTTTAATCACGTCGCGCACCGTCAGCCCCAAGTTTTGCAGGTAGGCCCCATGACGTTCAAAGTACGCCAAACCGCCATCGGTACCACCGGCACCACCAGCCTCCATCGTTTGGGTTTGTAGATCCTGCAGGTTTTGGCCCACGGTCTGGCCCGTAACCGTAAGGGCCTCGAGCTTAAGGAAGGGGCGCAGTTCGTACAACAGACGCGGCACGCCCCCGGCGTACCACACGTGGTGGTTGGCATATTGCCCGCTGGGCCGTACGTTCAAAATCCATGGCACCTGGTTGTTGATGGCCGTCACCTGCTGCAAATCCCACGGCAGCCCCAACACCCTGGCCAGGGCAGCCAGGTGGATCAGCGCATTGGTGCTGCCCCCCGTGGCGGCATGCAGCACCAGGGCATTGTGCAACGCCGCCTGCGTCAAGATGTCCTTGGGCCGCAGGTTGGTTTTAATCAACTGCATCAACTGTTCACCGGCCTGCCGGGCCCCACGGGCATGGTGGTTTAGGTGCACCGGACGCAGGGCACTAAAGGGCAGGGCCATCCCCAGGCCTTCGACCAGCAGTTGCATGGTCGCCGCCGTGCCAAAAAACGCACAGGTACCGGCCGAGGCACAAGCGCCCTGACATGAGGCCTCGAAAGTTTCGGTATCCATCTCGCCCCGACGCAACGCGGCATGGGACGCCCCGATTTGCTCAAGGGTCATCCCGCCAGGCCCTACGTCACCCACGCCACCCGGCACCAGCACCGTGGGCAGGTTTAGTTGGGCAGCGGCCAGCAGGTGCGCCGGCAACGATTTATCGCCACCGGCCAACAGCACCATACCGTCAAAATGACCAGAGGTGGCATGCAGCTCGACAGCCATCCGCAACAACTCCCGGCTGGGCAGAGACAAGTCCATGGCGCCGGTACCCTGTGCCACCCCGTCGCACATGTCCGTACAGTCGTACCGACCCACGGCCCCACCACAGCCAATTACGCCATCGCGTACATGCCGGGCCACCTCGTGCAGGTGCACGGCGCAAGGGTGCGAATCGCCCCCGGCGGTTTCCACCAGCACCCAGGGCTTGGCCAAATCCCGCTTGTCCCACCCCACGCCCATGCGCAGGGCATCGGCCTCAGGGGCCGCTTGGCGCATGGCCTGCGAATGCAAGGCCTGTTGGGTCTGGGTCGTCGTGGTCATCAGGGGGCAAGGCCCATGCGGTTGGGGTGACGGGTGTACGACGCTAGTATACCGAAAGCGCAGGCATGAACAACATGGTACCCTGCCTTTTTTGCCTTTTTGCCCTGTTTAGTGCAGCAGGCGCCGCTACACCTCTTCGGGCTGGGGCAGGGTAAGTTGCAGGGGAGCCAACTGGTGCCGAACCCGCGACAAGGCTGTATGGCTAACCGGCTCGGCGGGCTTATGGGGCAAGCGAACGCTGGTCTGACAGCCATTACGGTGTACAAACACGTCGGTTTGGCCCCTGTCGGCCACCCCGGTACACTCAAACCCGTGGGCCTGCAGAAAAGCCGCCACCTCGCGCGCCCGATAACGCGACGGTTGTTTAACTCGGCCCCGGCCCCCAAAAGCCGGTCCCGACAACCCAATTGATTGAAACCGCATCACAGCCATCATAACCCTTAACCAACCAATAAACCGAAGTTGTGGGGCCTGAGGTCTTTCTCTCAGGCCCCACTAAATTTTTTTAAGCGTAGGCTTCCAGAACAGAGCCTTTTAACGTAACGCCTGCCTGCTTTACGCGCTGCGCAATAGTGCGGGCATGCTCGTCAGACAAGGTACCCTGTTTGGCAACCGTAACCGGTTTCTGGCCAATCTGGAAAACGGTCTGTTGTCTGGTATCTTTACCGCGCTGGATACGACCATTTAGATTGTCGACCAGGAACGCGATAACAGCAGCCCCTGTAGGCCCCCTGTCTCTCTGACTCTGGCGCTGGCCTTCCTCCGTCTGGATGGGGGCACGCCCTCTTTTTCTGGCGCCAAAAGCCACCTGGGCAGCCAGGGCCGGGGAAAATTGAACCGATGAAACCATAGTAGTGTCCCACTTTCTTTGTTGTCTTAACTAAAAACATAGCCAC
>JAGQHJ010000002.1 GCA_020431915.1 Cyanobacteria bacterium HKST-UBA04
CCGCTATATATTGTTTTTATATTTCTAGATTGAGAAGAAGACCCCTATAGTGTCATTTATTGTCGCTCAGCGCGCTCGTATTCAATCGTGCCTGTTTCTGTGCATCGCTTGAAAACCAGCCCGTTCGAACTGTGCCAAAACCTGAAAAAATCGAGCCCCCGTAAACCGCCCCCATTTTTTTGAGCCTACCCAAGATTTACACACCCCAGAAACACCCAACCGAAGGAGAAGAACATAATGACCATTTCTGCTAGTCAGATTGCCAGTGGTAACAACGCCAGAAACACGATTGCCCGCATTTGGCAGCGTGACAACCAGGACCTGAACCTGCACCAGGAAATCACCAGCGGCAATGGCCGGCTGATTAACGACACCGCCTTCAGCTCGCTGAACAACCCCCATGAAATCAACTACAGCCTGACCCAGTTGATCACCGGCGGCAACGCCACCGCCACGAACGCCGTGCGCCTGAGCCAAAACACCAATACCCACGAAAGAATCGTTCAAGGTATCGACATTGCCAGCGGTTCGGCCAGCAACGCCGTTACCGAAGGCTACTTCGATCCGCGCAGCGGCGACTACACCCAGGTTGCCCTGGTTGGCAGCGGTAGCGCCAGCAACTCGATCACCCGCAGCGCTTTCTCCGGCAGCGTTCGTGTTGACCAGTTGGCCAGCGGTACAACCAGCGCCCGCAACGATGCCCGTCTGAGCGGCATCCGTGGCAGCGCCACCGTATTCCAAGAAGCCGAAGGCAACGGTGCCACCAACAACCTGGTTATCACCGCCTAGGTCTCTTATCCCCCATTTCACCAAACCCCGTCCACATCGCCCCAAGCGCCGGACGGGGTTTGTGCCGTGAAGGGCCCGTGAAAAGGGGCCAGCCGTTAACATTTTGTAATGCATTGGCCAGCCAAGTATCACAGGGCTTCATATATTTGTTTTTATAATATTAGAGAAAAGAGATGTGATTTCGTTTCCTCGCCACCCCCACCGTTTCTTTGCTCTACGTATCCCCAGTCTCAGTATAACCAGCATCGTAGCCCGTTATCTGTACCGTGTTTTTTGTGGTTTGCAACCGGCCTTAAAGCCCTCATTCGTTTTGAATCCGTTTCCTACACCCGATTGTACCGTGTTGTACCCGCCAAAAAATTTCGTTACAGGCAACCCCCCAATTCGTTGGGGACCAAGAGCGTTCTGGTGCCGCAACCCCCTCGTTTCAAAAGGCACTTGGATCCACCGAAATCACATCACGTCCCCTTTTCTTTAATTCCCCGTGTTTCGCTAAATCACCAACCTTAAAAGGAGATCACCACCCCATGGGAAGAATCGGTAACTTTAACTTTACCCAGATTGCCCGCGGTAACAACGCCAGCAACCGGACCAACACCCTGTGGATGGACCACGGCACAAGCGGCAAGCTGCACCAGGAAATCACCGGTGGCAACGGCCGTTTGAGCAACTCGACGGCTATTAGCACCATTCGCAACGGCAGCGTCAACAGCATTGACGTGACCCAGCTGATCACCGGTGGCCACGCCAACGCCACGAACGACGTGCTGCTGAGCCGCAACGAAAATACCCACGAAAAAATCGTTCAGGGTATCGACATTGCCAGCGGTTCGGCTCGCAACACCATCCGCGAAGGCTACTTCGATCCGCGCAGCGGTGACTACACCCAGGTAGCCCTGGTTGGCAGCGGCAGCGCCAGCAACTCCCTGGTTCGTAACACCTTTGCCGGCAACGTTCGCGTTGACCAGTTGGCCAGCGGTACGACGGCCCGCAACGATGCCCACCTGAGCGGCATCGGCGGCAGCGCCACCGTATTCCAGGAAGCTGAAGGCAACGGTGCCACCAACAACCTGGTTATCGGCTAGGCCGCTTCACCACTAAAACTAGTTAAGGTTAACCCCCCTCTTGGTTTTTTGCCAGGCAGGGGGGTTGCCTTGAAAAAACCGGGTTGCTGGGCGTATAGTAAGGAAACAAGCCGGGTTTAACCGGCACCAAGCAACCGTCAGCAAGGACGTCTTCAAAGACGTACTCCAAGACGTATTCAAAGACTTACTCAAGGACATAACCAAGGACAAGGGTGATTATGACAAACCATCGTTCCACGCCAACCGTAGGGGCCTCGGCCATACTGCTTGCAAGCTTTTCCGCCTTGCTGCTTATTGCCCCCAGCAGCATGGGCAATCCCCAGGCACAAGACGACAACCACACCGCCTCGGAAACCTTTGTGGACTGGCAAGGCGCAAAGGTTGGCCTGAACGCGCTGGGCCCCATCCAAGTAGGTATGACCGTCGCCGAAGCCCAGCAAGCCAGTGGCCTGACCTTTAAACGCGAAGCCAACTATGACACGGACGAATGTTATTACGTGGCCCCCGCCTCCGGTCCCACCGATGTAGGATTGATGGTAACCAACGGCGTGATTGCCCGGTTTGACGTCTGGGAAGGTAGCCGTACCACCTTGAGCGGTATCGGTATCGGTTCCACCGAAGCCCAGATCAAGCAAGCCTACGGGAACAAGGTGTCCGTGGAACGGCATCACTATGACGAAAACGGCCACTACATGGTATATACCCCCACCGATGATGCCGATGCCCAGTACCGCATGATTTTTGAAACCGACGGCAAGAAGGTCATCGGCATTCGTACCGGCAAGCTGCCCGAAGCCTTTTACGTGGAAGGTTGCTCTTAACAAGCCTCCTCCTGCGGCCAATCCAAGCCCACTGGTCGCAACTGGTCACGACTGATCACGACTGGTCACGTCCGTGTACGGCTAAAGCCCTTTTCCAGCCTGCCGTGATGCCTGAATGCCCCAAGCCGCCCAGAAGCCGGTAAGCAATCTAGGGCAGGCCACCGGTTTTGTTTTGGCACTGCCAAAACCAGCCCACATTTTCAGAACTTGGCCAGCAATCGGGATGGACAGGACACGCCGATGCCGTCTCCCCTAAAACCGATACTTTTGCCTAAATGGGTTCATTGGACCAAGACCTTCCAGGAAACGGCCCTAATTAACCGGGGTACCCTGGATGCCTTGGGTTATGCGCTGCCCATGGTTATTTTTACCCGGAACGCATTGGAGCGTAAGGAAAAAATTGTCGACCGCACCGTAACCCTCTCCTCTGCATTCCTGTTGGCCCCTCTTCACGCCTTGTTGTTCTATAACCTGTTCAGCCGGGGCTTGGCGAGTAAAAAGCTAATGCACCTTCCCTATAAAGCCCTGACCAGTAACCGGGCCTTCCATGCCGGGCTAAAGGAACTACAAAAAACGCTGCTGCAAGACAGTCGGGGCAAGCTAAACTGGGCTATCCCCAAGGGGTTGCTGGGCAACAACCAGGCCGTTACCCGAATACGCCACAAGCTGATCAACAACAAAACCCACATGTTGATGTGGGACACCATTACAGAAGCCCTGATCTTTACCAACATCGGCTTTATCAACAACTGGGTTAGCCGCAAGACCACCGGCAAAAACCGCTTCGTCGGCGAAATAGGCGTGGCCAGCGACAAACAGCTCGATGCCCTCCACCAGGCCAAAGGCAATGGTGAGATGACCAAACAAGACGAGATCAACCGTCACATCATCAACTCCATTATTGCCGTGGCCGTGCCCAGCGCCATTGCCTTGGGCCTGAAAAATGCCCTGAGAAACCCCAAGAAATCCACCCTGGTACTCAACACCCTTCGCAAGGTGGCCCCCAGCTTCGATTACAAAAAAGGCATTTATCTGGGCATTGGTTCGCTGGTGGTTATTATCGGCATGCAGATGCTGGGCTACATTACAGCCGCCCGCAGCAAGTACGAACTGATGGAACGAACCCTACAGGAATCGCTCGCCAATTACCTGTTTTTCCTGGGTGAACCAACCTGGGCCTTGCTCTTGGGACGGGCCTTGTTTAGCAAAGCACAACGACCGATGATTCACTCGATTAAAAGCTGTATGAACCATTTGTCCAGTAAAGGGGCCCCACCCAGCCAAATAAACCGCCTGGCCAGTCGGGCAGCCGGGTTTTACTGGTTCTCGTTTGCATTAACCACCGCCACCCTAGCCACCATGCTGTGGGGTAAAAACAAGCTAACCACCCGAAAAATCCAGCGCGATCTGGCCACCTTGAAAAACCAGACCAGCCCCAATCCGTACACCCCCCAAACCGGGCACCCAAAAACCCTATACCCCCCAATCACCCAACGAATCACCTGAACTGTTCGGCGCCAACCCGCCCATAATGCTACAAACGACGTGAAACCACTGACCCCACCACCGCTTTCTGATACAATAAATGGGCTTTGTGCTTTAAAATGCGTTGTTCAGCCCTGATCGGCCCATTTTCGGCCCCTTTAACGTATAAGAGCACTTTACAGCAGTCGCTTTGCTTAGATGTGTCACACCCAGTACCCCCTGCGCGCCGCCTTCGCCGCCCAATTGCCCAATAAGGACCGCTTGCGTCGATGATGTACCTGCCCAAACTCTACAGCAAAATTCACCGTGCCACCGTTACCCAGGCCGATTTGGAGTACGAAGGCAGCATTACCGTGGATGCCCACCTCTTGGCATTGGCCGACATCCGGGAGTTTCAGCAGGTCCATATCTACAACATTACCTCGGGCCACCGGTTCGAGACCTATGCCCTGCTGGGCGAACCCCACAGCGGTGTTATCCAGATCAACGGGGCGGCCGCCCACAAGGCCGGCGTCGGCGATCTCGTCATTATTGTGGCCTATGCCCATATGGACGAAGCCGAGTTTGAGGCCCACACCCCCAAGATTATCCTGGTCGACGAACAAAACCGACCCAAGGCCCCCTATGCAAATGCCGCCGGTACGTCGGTCAAAGGCCAGCCGCTGGCTGTGTAACAGCCCCTGTACGCCTAGGGAACTGACACGCGCATACCCACAAAAATTGAACCGGCTTCCCGTCTTGACACATCAAGCCTGGGAAGCCGGTTTTTTCGAGTCGCACGTGCCACAACCAGAAGACACGGGACAATAAATGACGAGAAATGACGAGAAATAGGGTGTTTGTGGAGAAACCTGTTTTTTAGACTTTTTGCGGATAAGGCACTGACGCCAGACAGGGTAGGGAGAGCCGCCTCAAATACAACCTAAATGACTAAAGCAATCGCCTGTAACATCAGGCACGGGTTAGGCACTCAGGTTAAGCACTGATGGCAAACCGGCCACTGGCTTCCTGCGTTTGGGCCTGGGCACCCAGCAACGATTTAGCCGGGGTCAGCTCGCTGCTAAGCAGGGCCTTGCTATTGGCTTGTTGGGAACCGGCAAAAGCGCTGGAGGGGTTGATGCGGGCGCGCATCAGTTCGCTGGCCAGGTAGTTAAGGCCACGGGCGATTTCCAGGGTATCAACCGGCGGCTGAGACGGTTTCATTTGAACATCGCTTAAACCAAACTTGGGTTTTGCCGTGTTGTTGAAGGTTACGCCAAGACCGGCAAAGGCAGCCTGGGCCAACCCTTTGTTGTTGGCTTTGGGGGCAGCCGGTAGCTGGCTGGGTAGGGGGGTTCTTAGCGCTGAGGGGTTCAGGGCTAGGGTTGCTAGGGATGACATTGGGGTGGGTTTCTCCTTATTTGTGTGGGTTGTTCTGGTTCGTCTCTGGTTGTTGTTAATTGGTGAAAAGGGGCATAAACAAAACCGCCGGGCCTTTTGGGTGGGGCTCCGGCGGTTTGGTAAATCTCGTTAACTTGCGGTTAGTGAAGATTGATGCCAGGAAGCCCCGTGATTGGAATAATCACAGCCACGTCAATAATCACCACGCGATGTTGGTTATTCAGGGTTGTTGCGTTGCGATTCATCACGACGAAAGGGGCTTTCACAGTTAACATCATAACTAACAAAGGCTAGGCACATGATGCCTAGTCGCCCCATAGTAACGGTCAGCCACTTTGATGTCAAGCCCCATGAATTTTCCCTACACCCAGAGCCACCCGTTACAATGGCAAACAGAAGCCCCCAGAGAGCGCGCGCCCCCTTCAGCCGTTTTTTCAGTACAATGGAAAAAACGTGGGTGATAACGGAAAGGTTTGTGACGATGTTGATGACAGAACTGCTGCGGGCGATCCTAATACCCCAAAAACCGCTGGCCGGGATAGCCGCCTTAACCCTACTGCTGGCGATGCTTTCTGCCACAGAACCCATGGCCGTAGCCGCTCAAGCCCACCCCAAAACCGCCCAAAACCGCACAACCTCTGCCTCAACCGAAGCCACTGCACCGGTTTCCCTGCGTTATTTTTCACCCGATGCCTACCAGGTCGATGTCGACGTGCTGCATCAACGAACCCGCACCACCATCAGCCGCCCCATGCATTACCGGGACGACTCGGACATGTTCTACCTGGATCTGCCCCAAGGCCTGTTTCGAAAAAACGATCCGCTGACGCTGACTTTTCATCCGCGAAACCAGTTTAACGCCCCGCTCCCCCCCTACACTGTCACCTACCGTGTCGGGCAAACCCCGGAATATTTTGCAGACAGCACCATCAACCAAAGCCCATTGCGGGTGCGGACCCTGCAAAAAAACCGGTCGACCAGCCCTGCCGTGCAAGTATACCTGCCGCCGGCATCTAAGACCGAACCGGCCCTGATCAAGAAAGACGAGATTCTGGCTGCCCGGTTGCACCGACCCGGCGCCTCCCTGATGAGTTTCCATAGCCTGCGCCCGGTCCCCAAACAACCGGACTGGTACGAGCTTCAGGTACCCGCTTTCTGGTTTGGCCAAGGCGAAGCCGTGGTGGTTGACCTGTTCGCCAGCCAGCAACTGGCCAAGCTATCCAACACCCCGCCGCCCAACGGCGAACCTTCGGATATGCGCACCCTGTACTCGTTTACCTACAAAACGCTGGACAACACAACCGTTAACGAATCGGCCCACCCCGACCAACAGTTGTCGCAATAAGCCCAACGCTAGGGCAGGTATTGCTTGAAGGACCGTCCCACGGGATTCTTGATGGTGTCAAACTTCAGGTCGCTTTGGCTTAGCAGTTTATTGATCCCGGTTGTTACCGATTTTTCGTTCAGGTGCTTGTGTTTTTTCATGACCCGATCAATGACGTCCTTGCTGCGAAAGGGCTTTTTAGCCGCAATCGTTTTGTCCAGCTCCTCCTGCAACAGCGGGGTTAACCCCGGCTGACGACTGCTGCGGGGTTTTTTGGCGTTTTTGGCCTGGCCGGATGCCCCAGATCCAACGGCCCCACCTGGCCCAACCGGTACAGTTGCCGACGCTTTCTTGTGCGCCTTGGCCGAGGGCATTTTACCACCTGTTTGCAGATACAGATTTTCCAGTACATACGCCAACTCTTCTTCCGTATCACAGGTAATGGTAAACGTAATGGACATGGAATTAAGAACCCTTTCAATGCGACGTCAATACGAATCAGCTAGGCATTACCCTACCATACAAGCCCGCGTGATGCTGTATCGGGACATGACGGGTTTGCTGAACCCTTTTTTGATTCATTCTAATTAAAACCGTAATAATAATTAACTATTTTAATTAAAACGACCTTTAAAGCGCCACACAAATGCCTGGGCAGGCTAAACAAGGCGACACCCAGATTCGAACTGGGGATAAGAGATTTGCAGTCTCCTGCCTTACCACTTGGCCATGTCGCCCTATTTAGTTGTAAAACGATAAATCTATCGAGCGCTTTTTCAAATCACCTCGGTTTGATCGGTCTAAAAACCACCGGATGAAAGAAGGGTCACTTATTCTACCTAAAAAAATACTAGGCACAAAATCCTGGGGGCCACAAAAAGCCCAGAGCACAATAAGCCCAGGGCTCACAAAGCCATAAGCAGAACCAGGCCAACGGCCAGGAACCAGTCGAGCTTATACAGCAATTCGGCCCGATGGTGCATGGCATCAAAGGCCTCAGACACCTCAGACACCTCAGACGCCGGGTCGGCATCGGGGCCCGATACCAGGGGCGATACCGGTGGCCCTGCCTGATGTGGCAGAGAGGGCCCGGCTGTAGCGGCGAGGGTAGTGGGGGCAACAGCAGCAACCGTCGGGTGACGGTGCCCTTGGGCTTGGGCTTTGGCTTGGACCTTGAGATCGCGCAGTTGCGGGTGCAGTACAAATACCCCGTAGCTAAGCGACACCAGCAGAGCCGCAAGCAAAAACCCTTTAAGTTGTACCACCCGGTGGTGTCCGGCATCATTGGCAGCGCGATGCCGCCCCTCGCGCCAGTAGGCCACCAGCTCGGCAACCAGCAACAGTAGGGCCGAGGTCACCAGCACCGCATCCATCCGCTTGAACACCTGCCCCATCAAGTCACCGGCCTGGGCTGTCGGCAGGTACTTAAAAACCGTCGGGGCCACCAGGCTGCCGACGCTAAAAATACCCCCCACCATCAAGGCCAGGCTAAGCAGTGACGCCACACGCGCCATGAACAGCAGGTAGTCCCTACCAGCCGGGCGGGATTCAGAAACCGGATCGTCAAGGTGAGGGGCTGCCACGGGCATTCGTTACCAGAAACCAAACAATTTGCGTGTGTCTAACCTACGCGCCTAGCCTTGGTGCTGCTTGATGGCGTCCATAATGACACTGTCATCGGGCAGCCCCTGCTCGGCATACACAATCGAGCCCTCGGGCCCTACCACGTAGACGGTACGCTGAATACCGCCTTCCGGCTTAAGGGCGCCGTAGGCCTGGCTAATCGCCTTGTCGGCATCTACCAGAATGGGGAAGTTGTAACCCTGGTTGGCCACAAATCGCTCATGGCTTTCCAGACTACCGGGGTTCACGGCAATAACCTGGGTATCCATATCGTTGAGCACGGCCAGATCATCGCGCAAGGCACAAAGCTGCCGGGTGCAACCGGGGGTGGCGTCCTTGGGGTAAAACACCATCACAAGGTATTGGCCACGGTAGTCGCTCAGGCTCACCGGCGTACCGCCCGTAGCCACGACGTGGTTAAAATCGGGGGCAGGGGTCCCAACGGCCAAGGCCTGGGCTTCAACAGATGTCGACATAAATTAAAGGTCTCCCTCTTGAACAACAAACCGATTACTCCCCCTTAGCTTGCCATAACCAAACCCACAACACCAGACACCAGGCCGTCCTTCTCTCCCATCCCCCCTTTAGTCCATGATGTCGTGGAAGCGGGCCGTGTCGAGAATACCCTGGTTATCGGCAGGCAAGGCCGGTGACTCGGTTGTCTCCTGATCAGGGCTGACACCGGACGTGGTACTGGGGCTAGCAGCGGCAGAACGGCTGTAGGCACGGGCATTGTATTGCCGAAACCCGTCCGCCCCACCTGTCGATGCCTGCGACCCACCTTGTTTCGACACCTGATCGGTACGGCCCGCGGCATCGGGCATCAGCTTTCGCCGGCTCGACGAAGCCGCCCCCTCCGGGTAACGTTGCTTGATGTACTCTTCAATCTGTAACACCATGGCCCGGTTAATCGGGTTGTTCTGCAGGTATTCCGTCACCACGCCACTGTCTTGCAATGCCAGCAGCTTGTTCAGCCAGTCTGCCATACCCGTGGGGTCATAGCCGCTGTCTACCATCACATCGGTAGCCAGGCGCAGGGCATCGAGCATTTCCTGCTCCAGGTACGACTGGTAAATTAAGGTGTGGGCCCACCGGTACGCCGTTTTTTGCCGGGCCGAAAGCTGTTCGAAGGCCTCCGTTTCCTGCTGCCCCTGAAAAAACGTGCTTTGCAGGGTGGTGTCGACCACCTGGGGCAACTGGAACATGTGCCGCTGGTTGATATGCGCCATTTGCGTGGCAATCAGTGCGGCCAGTTGCGATTCGGTCTCGGTTAAATCCAGCAGGGCTTCGGAGAAATACATGAACCCGCCAGGCGAAGACAGACACAGGGCAATACGATTATCCTCGATGACGGTGGCACTGTAGGGGTAATAAAACGGGACCTGGCCAGCCATCAATTTAACCAGCCGGTTCAAGTAGCGCTCCTGCCCAAAAGAGGTTCGACCGGTGGGCGGAAAAATGCTTCGGATAGCGCCATCAATATCGCCACCGAGTTGGATGTCGTAGTTCATCGACGGCATGGTGCGCTGGTCGGCACTACGCTGAATATAGCGGTTGGCCGCCAGAACCGGGGCCGGCATAATCGCCGTCCCAAACCAGACCAGCAGTATGAAGGCCATGAGTATGGCCGACGGGAACGGTTTCAAAAACAAACGACGAGCGAAAACAAGCATCCAGGCGAGTCATCCAAACAAAAAGTAAACGCGGGCAGGCACCCTATTTTAAGTTAAGGCCCTTGGATACCGCCCTCTATATGATACAATGACCCGTGTCTTTCAATTAACCCCAGGCTTACTTTTGCGTCCATGATTTTTGACGAGCTTCCCGGCAACGCCACCACCGAAACCCAGGCCATTCGCATCGAAGCGCGACCACTCGAAGCGTGCATTGTGTTGGATCTGCATGGCGATCAGTTTACCTATCCCTACACCAGCAGTCTTAAAACCCACGTCGAAACCCTGATTGAACAGGGACACAGCAAGTTTGTGCTGAACTTCTCCGATATTAAAATGGTCGACAGCTTCGGCTTGGCAACCATTTTGTCGGCCATGAAGCTGGCCCGGGCAGCCGGGGGAAACCTGGCTTTGTGCGGTGTAAGTGAAGCCGTGGAAAAACTGGTCAAGCTGACCCACCTTGAACGGGTGCTCGACATATGGCCCAATGAAAGCCAGGCCGCCTACTACCTAAGCAACTAACAGCCGGCAACCAGCGAAAAGGCCCCTACACCATTGCATCACCCAGGGCCTGTCTGCACGCCACTTGGGAAAACCCGGCCGCAGCCGCTTAGTATTTTCTTACATAGCCAGAACCGGTTACTTGCAATACTTTTGGCTAGTAAAACCGATTTGTGCTACAAATCCCCTTGCCTTTCCCATATAATTGAGGCAAATCATATTAGCCCATTCCCCAACATCCTGTGATCGATTCCGTGGAGGCAGACAGATCCCTATGCCAGTAACGTCGACCAAACCCAGTCCAGTCAAGACGAGCGGCCTGACAGCCAAATTACGTATCGTTGGTGCCTTTGCGTCTTTATCCGACGATCAGCTCCGAACCATTGAACCGTTTTTCTACGAATCCAAATACGACAAGGAAACGGTCATTTTTTACGAGCAGGATCTGCCTCAGGACAACGGCTACCGCATTTATTTTGTGGCCGAAGGTTGCGTGAAACTGGTTAAATACTCGTCGGAAGGCGAAAGCACCATTGTCCGACTGGCCTCTATTGGGGAATTTTTTGGGGTTACCAGTGCCTTGAGCGATTCCCCGCACCCGTTCTCGGCTGAAGCCCTGACCAACGCCTCGGTGTTGTCCATCCACGTGGACGATTTCCGTCGCATCACCCAGCAATACCCCGCCATTGCCCTGGACATGATTAGCGCCATGGGCAAGGTTTTGTGGTTTAACTACGCCACCCATAACCAGGTGGTCAAGAAAAGCGAAGCACGGGTGGCCAAAATCATTCTGTACCACCTCAAGCGCGATGGGGCGGCCGACATGGAAGACGGGCTGCAGCTTAAAATCCACCTGCCCCACGACTATATTGCCAGCATGACCGGCATCGCCTACGAGGAATCCGTGCGCATCATCAGCCGTCTGAAAAAGCAGCATGAATGCATTCAGTATATGCGGGGCGGCCGAATCATTATTACCAACCTCTCCGAGCTGCGCCTGGTAGCCCAGGAACAAGAAGAAATAAGCTTCTAACCCTTCCCCTACAGGCACTTTCCCCGGTTTACTGCCCACCCCTAGGACCCGCCAAGGGGCATTTTAGGTGGCCTGGCTCTTTTATTACCTAGGTAATATGTATTAAAATGGGGAAGCCCCCCCGATTTAAGGGGAAGCAGCGCATGAACGCCTTCTCTCAACCCATCCGCCAACCTTTTATATTAAACCCTTTAGGTTGAACCTGGTTTATGGCCGACATCAAACCTCCCACCACCCCCCCATCCCAACCTGAAACGGCAGCCCCAACCATCCAAGTGGCTCAAAAACCACCCTTGGTGCTGCCCATGCCTCAGCCTACCGTCAAACCGCCCCAACTGCCGTCGCGCTACCGCAGCGACGTGTTCAGAAACCCGCCCTGGCAGAACAAGCGCCGGATTCTCTTTATTTGCCACGACGGCAAACCCTACGGAGCCCAAAAAAGCCTGGAACTGATGCTGCGGCACCTACCAGCCGACCAGTACCATTGCTTTGTCAGTTTTGGCCGTTCCGGCCCGTTTTACGACCAGCTCAGCGAATTGCCCAACGTAACCACCCTGCGCCACCAGCGCATGATGTGGGTCAAGCACAGCCAGCGCAATTCGCTTAAACGGCTGGGCGACCGCCTAAGTCTGCTGCTCAACGTCAACCGAGTGTTTCCGCTGCTTGAAACCTGCCAGCAATTTAAAATCGACCTCATCCATACCAACTCCCTGGTTTCGATGGAGGGGGCCCTGACGGCAAAAATCCTGGGAATTCCGCATATCTGGCACATCCGGGAATGGTTCGAAGAGTATAACCCCCGATTCCAACTGACTTTGGGCGATGCCTTAACCAAGCAAATGGTTCACCTGCTCTCGTCGCAGGTGGTTTGCGTATCGGACATCGTTCGGCGGCAGTTTCATCCCTGGGTTGAGCAGGACCCTGGCCGGTACCGGGTGCTTTACAATAGCGTGGACACTGAAAAACTGACGCCCACACCCCAGCCCCCCAACCTGGAAGCCCCCCTGCAACTGGCTTATTTTGGCCGGATCAGTGACGGAAAACGCTTTGGCGACATTATTGACGCGCTCGTGCATCTCAAGGCCTTTTATCCCTACGAGTTTCCCTTCAAGCTCTGGGTTTACGGCGAATATATCGACGAGCGGTACCGCCAGCACCTGGAATTGGTCATCAGCCGGCACCAGCTCCAGCCCTATGTGGTTTTTTGCGGTTACCAAAACGATATAGGGGCCTGCATGGTTGGCAAGGACCTCGTGGTGCTGCCCTCCACCAACGAATCCTTTGGCCGCAGCATCATCGAAGGCATGGCCGCCGGCATCCCCATCCTGGCAGCCCAGTCCGGGGGCCCCACCGAACTGTTCCAATCGGGGCACCATGGGTTCTTCTTCAAGCCCAAGGACCCCCATGACCTGGCCCAGCAACTGATTCACATTGAACACCACCGGCAGCAACTGGCCGACATGCGCTCGAACGTGGTGGCCCGTGCCAAGAAGGTGTTTGATGTTTCGGTTCAGCAGCACCAGTTGCAAGCCTTGTACGACGAGCTTTTGACCCGAACGCCCGTCTTTTAACCCCCAAAAACCCTTTAACCACCAAAGGAACCCTTTGCACCGTGCCCCATTCCCCCTCCGACCCCCATCAGCCGGCCCAAGGCGTCATCAGCGCCTCGACCCGTTCAGCAGTGCCTGGACAACGCCAGTTTCCCTACAACCCCTGCGTGCTGATGCTGCTCGAAACCGCCTTCCCCCCCGACTCAAGGGTCAAGCGCGAAGCCCGAGCCCTGGTGGAAGCCGGCTACGATGTGGTGTTGTGCTGCAGCAAGGCCCATGCCAAGCAGGCCGACCAGGAAATAATTGAGGGCATCCAGGTTTTGCGGTTCAATCCGGCAACCGCCCCCATTACCTTGACCCTGCTTGGCGGCAAACTCAAGGTAAAAACCCCGGCATCGGGCCTGCTGGGACTGGCCAAAACCTTGCACAAATGGGGCAACAAGCTGCATCGGCAACACTTCGGTATCGAGCAGGCATGGGCAGAAAAAATTGCCGGCCTGATTAAACAGCTCCAGCCAGCCGTGGTGCACGTGCATGATCTGAAACTCCTGCCGGCCACCCTGACCGTACTGGCCAATCACCCCACCATCAAGGTGGTCAGCGATTTGCATGAAAACTACCCGGCCTTGCTGGCCTTCCTGACCGAACAGCGCAAAGGCAAACAAGCCGCCGAAAAGAAGCGCGCCTACTGGCACAGCCACGAAACCAACTACCTGCCCCTGGTCAACCATGTCATTACAGTAGCCCCGGAAGCCAAGACCCGGCTGGCCAACACCATCGAAGGCCTGCACCCGGAACGCATCACCGTGCTGGAAAACGTCATGGACATGGCCCACCCGCCTAACCATATTGCCGACCCGGCCACCCGGCAGCGGTACGACTACCTCAAAGACATCCTGCAAAACCGGTTCGTGGTGGGCTACATCGGCTACATCAACAACCGGCATCGGGGCTTGCACACCGTTATTGAAGCCATGGGGCTTATTAAGGCCCAACTGGCCCCGAAACCGTTTACCATGGCCTTGCTAGCAGCAGGGGGCCAACGCCCTGCCTATGTAAACGATGTTTTAAAACCGCTCATCGAGCAATACAACCTGCAGTCCGACGTGCTCTTTACCGACTTTCTGGATGCCGAAGCCTTTGGGCCGTTTATCCAGCTGGCCGACGTTTGTGTCTGCCCACACATTAAAACCGAACTGACCGATACGACCTTTCCCAACAAGGTCTACCTGTACGGCTACTACCAGAAGCCCCTTCTGGCAAGCGACTGCGCCCCGCTAAAGCGCTACGTCGAAGAGACCCATGCCGGCCTGTGTTTTGCCTCGGAAGACCCGAAAGACTGTGCCGTGCAACTGCTTAAGCTTTACACCGACGAGGCGCTGCGTTTCAGCATGGCCCAGGACGGCCATCAGGCCGTCACGGCCCAGTACAACTGGGGACAGGAAAAAATAAAGCTGCTGTCGCTGTACAGCGAACTGTGCCCTCAGACACCACGGCCATCCCGTTCCACCAGCCAGCCCGCAGAAGCCCCCACAACCGGCCAAACCCGGCAACCGGTTAAACCGGTTTAAAAAGGGCCGTAAAACGGGAATAACACTGCAACCGTGTCGGCCCGTACGTGCACAAACATCCTTTTAAAGCCGTGGGCCGTGGGGGTAATGTGGCACCGTACTGTGGTTCGTTTCATGCAGGTCAGATAGGTGATGCCCGAATGGATCGCCTCTGTCATACTGCTCTTAAAAATTATGGTTAATCAGGTATGGATAGTTCAATGACCATGCTTCAAAGCACTGACGAATTGATTTGCGACACCGCGGCGTTTTACCCGGTTGCGCCCAAAGACTTTGACGACGCCAACATCAATGAGGTGCTCATCGAAGACTTGATGTACAAGGCCCTGTTGATGCACGGGGTGCTTAGCGGCCGTGAGATTGCCGAACTAATCTGCTTCCCCTACCAGCTCATTAACCCGCTGCTGATGGATCTCAAATCGCGGCAGTTTGTGGCCCACCGAACCACGGCCACCATGGGCGACTTCTTTTACAGCCTGACAGATGCCGGCAAGCAAAACGCCAAAGACGCCAAGGAAAACAGCAACTACTGCGGCCCGGCCCCGGTTAATTTTGACGACTACGTCAAAAGCGTGGCCCTGCAAAGCATTCGTAACGAAAGCCCTACCCCGGACGACGTCAAGGCCGCCTTTAACGATCTGGTGGTGGAAGACGAGGTACTCGAAACCGTCGGGCCTGCCATTATTTCAGGCCGGGGCCTTTTCCTGTTTGGCGAGCCGGGTAACGGAAAAACCTCCATTGCCGAGCGTATCTGCCGTACCTTTGGCGACGAGATATACATCCCCAAGGCCATCTGGGCCGAAGGCGACATCATCCAGCTCTACGATCCGCAAACCCACGAAGCCGTACCGATGGATCACGACAACCATTTTGACGAGCGCTGGGTCAAAATCAAGCGACCCACGGTAATGGTTGGCGGCGAACTGACCATGGACGCCCTTGAAATTAAGTACAACGAAACCACCAAGGTCAGCGAAGCCCCGCTGCAAATGAAGGCCAACGGCGGTATCTTCCTGATTGACGACTTTGGCCGGCAGCGCGTGGCCACCGACGAACTGCTGAACCGCTGGATTGTTCCCCTCGAAAAGCAGTACGACTTTCTCGTTCTGGCCAATGGCAAAAAGATTCAGACCCCCTTTGACCAGCTCATTATCTTCTCGACCAACCTCAACCCCGCAGACCTGGTGGACGACGCCTTTCTGCGCCGGATTCCCTACAAAATCCATGTCCACAACCCCGACGAGCCCCAGTTCCATAACCTTTTCCGGTTCCAGGCCGATCGGATGAACATGCCCTACGACCAGGCCATGGTGCAGTACCTGATTGACACGTATTACACGGGCCAGCGCGACTTCCGCTGCTGCCACCCCCGTGACCTGCTGTCGCAAATTATCAACACGGCCAAATACAAGGGGTATGCCCCGACCATGACCAAGGAAGGCTTTGACAAGGCCTGCCACATCTACTTCTCGGCCATGGGCATTTAGTCGTTCGCCCCTTTGCCCCTTTTTCCCATGCTGGTGTAATAGCGGCTCGACGCCCCGGCTATCCAGGCAAACTCACGTCGGCGATGTAGCCCTTTTCGCGCCAATGGCGCTCCATCACCGATTCCTGCCGATTTCGCCGCGTGTCGTTGTTGACAACGCACAGGCTCAGGGCATGGGTGGCGGCATGGTACTGAAACGACAGGGCATGGGTCTGGCCGTCGACAAAAAACACATGGCGAAACGCGCTGGGCTGCCGATCGGCCACCTGCTTGGCCAGGGCCCGGTACGTTTGCTGCCAGCCCGGCCGGTACCCTTCAAGCTGTGCTTCCTGCACAAAATTGGGCTTGAGCAGATCGCAAACCATCGCCTCAAAGGTTGTCATAAAAGCCGTTTCATCGCCCGTCAGCAGCGCCATCATCACATCGCGCTGGGGCCGGGCCGACACCCTAGGAAAACAGCTGGCTGCCGTGGCCTCGGCGTCTGCTCGCGCTTTTTTGGCCCGCCAGGATTTTGCCCCAAACGCCGGCGACAGCCTGGCTTGAACAAGGTTTACAGGTGTTATGCGCGTTAGCATCGGTTACAAGGCCTTTTTTGTCTGTCTTGTGCTCAGCAAGCCGGTCGATTTGCACCAACCCATAGTCTAATCAAACCGGCCCACGCCAACCAATGCCCTTGTTACAAACCGAAACAGGCCTAGCACAAACTTTCATTTTTTTGTTTTTATAATTATAAGATATAATCATCTGTTGAGAGAAGCCCGTCCCCCCGTCAGAAAGAGACCCGATTCGTTATGGTAAAGTTACAGCCGGGCACGGTGTACCGCCCTGCCAGAAGCAACGATTTTGCGTATTCCTACTCGGAAGCCAAGGCCCTGATGACCTTTGCTGATACCAACGAAGACAACAAGGTATCGGTCAAGGAAGCCCAAGCCGCCCGAGACGTCATTAAAGCATTCCGCCTAGACAACGCCAAGGATTTATCGACAGCCGAAACGGACATGCTCAAAGACATCGAGAACCTGTTCTCGGTTTCCGCCGAATACATGTACAGCCTGGATGACAATGAAGACGGCGCTGTCGGCTACGCCCTGGACAAGAACAACAAGTCCGACCTGACGACAGCGATGAACGCCAACCTGGTGTTCCCCTACTTTTTCGAAGACAAAGATGCCTCGCAAGCCATTCTGGCCTTTGGCGACGGCAACGACGACGGCAAGCTCAGCGTCAAGGAAGCCAAGGACGCCGAAGCCGCCATCAAGACCTTCCGTACAAAGAATGCCGAGGACCTGAGCAAGGACGACAACACCCTGCTGGGCCTGATTGGCATGATGTTCCAGAGCGCCTGGGTCTTTATGAGCCGCCTCGACAAGAACGACGACGACATGTTCCAGTACAAGAACACCGGCAAGGAAAAAGGCGACACGGAATTCGACACGGCCTTCAACAGCGTCGAGCGGATTCGTCCGGACAAACTGGACTGGACCGACTTTTTCTACCAGGGCGATGACCCACCGGCCGCCTTCAAAAAAGACAATGGTTAACCCCCCCTCCCCCGCATCCCCAACCTTACTTCGGTTTTCGTATCGACACCCCCACCCGCAACCTCCCCCCATGTAACGGGTTGAGGGTGTTGATGCGCGTTTATGATTTCTTTCAGGCTGTCTTTTGGGTATACTGATGGCCGGATGAATCGGAGACGCCTTTTCTGATACGCTTTTTAGGTAGGTTCTGCCCGTTTCTTCCCCGATGTGTGTCATCCCCCGCTGCGTGGCGACTTGATTTCAATGGAGATTTCATCAACCCATGTCTGAATCCCCCAACCTGACCAACTACGAATGCATGGTGCTTTTCAAGCCCCTGGCCGATATTGACGATATGGAAGGCGCCATCAAGGCCTTCGAAACCCTGCTGACCGACACCCATGGCGGACAGATTGTGGAACAAGACCGGGTAGGCCGCAAACGGCTGAGCTACCCCATCAAAAAGTTCAAGGATGCCTTCATGTACGTGGCTCTGGCCAAGCTGCCTCCCAGCGCCATTGCCGACATTCGTGCCCTGTGCCGCATTAACGACAACATTTTACGCTTGTCCGTCATTGCCCGCGACGAAAAACTGCTCGAACTGCGCCGTCAACGCCAAGCCCGCATGCCGCAACGCACCGAACGTGGTGAACGCGGCGACCGTCCCGACAGAGGCGACCGCCCTGACAGAGGCGACCGTGGCGATCGGGGTGAACGCCCTGAACGCGGCAGCCGCCAAACCGCTTCCGCCAGCTAGCACCCGCTCTTTGTCTGGCTGCTCGCCCAAAAAGCCGTAACAGGCGCCTGTTAAACCACACCATAACCACCATCACAGGGAGGATGCCCCTATGTCCATGGCCCGGGCCACCTTATCCGGCACCATCGTGTCCGATATCGAGAAACGCTTTACCCCAAACAACACGCCCGTCGTAAACTTTACGCTGCTGGTGGGCGGTGGGGCCGGCAAAAACAACCAGCCCTTCCAAGTGCGCATTACCTGCTGGCGCAACCTGGCCGAATCGGTGGCCAGCCAACTGCAGCAAGGCATCGACGTCACCGTGGAAGGACGCCTGCAGGTCAACCAGTTTGAAACCCAGGGCGGCCTGACCAAGCGCCAGTTTGAGCTTGATGCCAGCAGCATTTTTATGGGGCATTTAACCCCCCTGGCCATTGGCAACCAGCAAGGTGGCGGCAGCTTCCAGCCGGTAGCCCCGCAGCAGCCACAGGCGTACACGCAGCCACAGCAGCCTCAACAACAAGGGTATGCACAGGAACAAGGGTATGCACAGGCCCCAATTCCGCAACAACCCGTGGCCTCCTATGCACAGCCTACCCAAACCCCTGTTGCCGCCGGCGATTTCGTGACGGAAGATGACATCCCGTTTTAAGTCGCCTCAGAGCCCCGCTTTTTCAGGATTTAGCCCTTTGGCACGTTGTGCCAAGGGGCTTTTGGCTTTTTGAGGTGGAGAACTGGCGCCTTAAGCATGTCTTAAGGGAAACGGGTTAAAGATCCGGGACCAAACAACCGATACTCGCTTCACAGGAAGCGAAGAAGACAAGAATAGGACGTTTGCCCATGGCCATTAGAGGATTTGGAAACCGCCCGGATCCGCACAATCCGCGCTTAAATGCGAACCATCGCGACAACACCGGCAAACCTGAAGATCCCCCTGCCCAATCACCTGCTGCCGAGGCCCATCAGGCCCATGCCACAGGGACTGACAACCTGGGCCAGTCCATCAAGCGCACCGGCGAGCTTTCCACCGAACAGCTGCTGCAGTACACGGGGGCCAACATTCAAAGACCGGCTCCCCAAAACCGCTTTCCGCTAAGCCTAACCGACGCCACCGTCCGTGCCCTGCAATCGTGGACAACCGACGAGTTTAAAGCCGCCGACCCGTTCTTCGAGCACGCTGCCGCCCATGTCGGGGATGTGGTCGGTAACGTAACCAACGAAACCCGTGACCTGCTGGCCGCCACCATGCCCGATTTGGCCGAACCCCGGCTTTACCCCGGCTTTCTGCACAGCCGGGTAGCCCAAGGGCTTGCCGAAATGAGCCACGGGGCCCTGCTCAACGATGAGCCGGATACCCAAGCCGCACTGGCCTTTGCCCAGACATTGGGCCTGAGCGAAACAACCGGCGCAGCCTACATTGCCGGCCTAACCGGCCTGGCCTAAGCAGGACAGACATTCATTTCAAACCACACGCCCTGCATGATTTGCAGAAGCTGCTTTTGTGTTGGGTTGGGGTTAATTGAAACCGCAGGGGTTTTCGAATCTCGGCTATATGGCGGGTTGGCAAAACCCTTTACGTTTCTTAAAATTTGAAGTAAGATGATCTCGCTTGAAAAGAGGGGTCATCTGGCCTTATAGTCATGTTTTACGGCAAGCTTCCTTCCCCTGTGCTTGCCACTCACCTGACCACCGTTGACCCTCAATTGCAGTGATGGTTCAGATACAGCTTCTCTCTACTCTCTCTCTCAATAGGAAGCGACCCTGCCGGGATCCTTGGCGTTTATGATCCGTGCCAAGCGCAGCCCTACCCCATCCTGATGCCTATTAGGTGCTTCGTTCGTTCAAGTTTCTCAGGTGTGATCCCACTGGTTTAACTGAATAGTTAGGTTCAACAGTTTCATTTGTTTGAGGGCTACCCCATTGACTACCCGTACCGCCAACGCCGATTCCGCTGAAAACGCCTCGGATGCCCCCGATAAGAAAAGCAAGAAAACCGAAAAAGTGTTAATCGTGGACGACGAAGCCAGTATTCGTCGCATCCTCGAAACCCGGTTTAAAATGCTCAGCTACGAAACCGTCGTGGCGGCCGACGGCGAGGAAGCCCTGCAGGTCTTCGAACAGTTTGGCCCGGACATCGTGATTCTCGACATCATGATGCCCAAGATGGACGGCTACGGCGTCACGAAAGAGATTCGCAAGAACAGCGACACCCCCATCATCATCCTCACCGCCCTCGGGGATGTTTCCGAACGCATCAGCGGCCTGGAATTGGGTGCCGATGATTACGTGGTCAAGCCCTTCAGCCCCAAGGAACTGGAAGCCCGTGTAAAGGCCATTTTGCGCCGCACCCAGAACCGGGCCACCACCGTCACGCAAAAAGAAACCAACAACGTCATCCAGGTGTCCAACATCAAGATTGATTTGGGCAAACGCCAGGTCTACAAGAAAAACGAACGCGTGCGCCTGACCGGTATGGAGTTCAGCCTGCTCGAGTTGCTGGTCAACAACAGCGGCACCCCTTTCAGCCGCAGCGAGATTTTACGCCACGTCTGGTCCTACCCCGAAGATCACCGCATTGACACGCGCGTTGTCGACGTACACATCAGCCGCCTGCGCGCCAAGCTGGAAAACGACATCAGCAACCCCGAACTGATTTTGACCGCTCGCGGCATCGGCTACATGTTCCAAAAAATCAACTAGCCCCAACCCCCGTTTCAACCAAAAGACCAGCGAGATCAGTCGCTGGTCTTTTGGTTGAAACGCCAAATCCTGATGCAGGCCGGCGCGTGCGCTAATCGGCAGCCTCTAAATCATCGTCCTCGTCGGCCAGACGCTCGACAATGGCCAGGATGCGCTCAAACTCTTCGTCGTCTTCAATGCTTTCGAACACGTGATCCCCGTTTGCTTCCTGCACAATCTTCATGATGACAAACTCTTCGCTGTAGCCGTCTTCGTCGTCACTGCTTTTGTCGGCAGCATCGTCACCGCCACCTTCCTGTTTTTCTTCGTCACCCAGGTACAACAACAGGCCGTAAAGCTGGTCGTCCACCTCGAGCGAGTCCAACAGCTCAAAATAATGCTGTTTACCGTCTTCATCGGTGGTCACAATCACGGCCCCTTCTTCATGGCCATGATCATGGGTGTGGGCATTGGCATTGCCGTTTTCGTAGGACACGGTCGTGGGTTCCTTGTACCTGAGTATTACACTGGAGGGTTCTATCCGGGTTCTGCTTGTCGCAAAATCGGTCGTTTCAACACCTCACACAGTAGCACAAACCATCCCCCAACGGCGCAGGCGCCAAAAACCGACACCCCGCCACAACGCTCCAGCCCAACGCCAAGCCGCCATCAACCCTGCCGAAAGCCCCTCAGGGCCTCTCGGCCATCTGTGTGATCCCGTCCCGGCATGGTTTGTCTACAATAGCACTAGGATGGCCAAATTATACCCATCTTGAATCCCGGCCACCGGTGGCCAGGCACGGCCCCAGGCTAAGACTGCGAAGGACAGCCGTTTGCTCGATATCATCCCCCTCAACAGCCAAACCTTGTCGGCCATGAAGCCGATTTACGACGACTTTCGAAAGGTCGCCGTGCAAGACTACGGCTTTCCCGAGCAACCCCTGGACTTTAACGGCCTGATGCAAACCCATCAAATGGGTCTGGTCAATCTTTACGGGATTTACGAATACCCAGAACAACGCTGGGTGGGCTTTATGATGTACAACCGCGAAGCCCATGGGACCCTCGACGTGAAGGTCGTGTACCTCGACGACAGCATCTCGACAAAAAGCGCCCTCGATTCGCTGTTTAACCGCTTTCTGGAAGACGCCAAAGGCTGGGACGACTGGTCTGTGGCCAGCTACCCCATGCTGGGCCCCCGGCAGTTCGAATATATACGCTATATGACATGGCCGGGGTTTACCCCGGTCGGCCAGGCCGTCGTCCGGTTTGACCTACAGGACGTGTTGTCCCAGGCCATTTTCGAGGGCCTAAAGCTGGACCCCCTGCCCGAGGGGTATCACATGACCACCTATATGCCGGCCTACGAGCGAGACGTGACGCTGGCCCTGGCCGAAGCCTTCGAGTCTTCGGTCGATGCCCTGTGGGACCCGAGGTTTCGGTCGCTCGACGGGATGAAGGAGTGCATGCAGTTTGTGCAATCAGGGGCCTACGGGCTGTTTTACCCCAATGCCACAGCCGTCTTGCTAAACCCCGACAAAAAAGCCGTCGGTGCCTGCCTGCTCAATGTCGTCAGCCCAACCGAAGCCAACATCCCCATGATTGGCCTGCTCAAAAGCGAGCGCGGTAAAAAATTGGGGCAGCACCTGCTGGCCCATACGGTACGGCAGGTCATCAATCTGAAGAGAAGTGGCCAACTCCCCATTAAGCTGGTATCGGCCACCGTGGCCACCGGCAATCTAAGTGCCGTGCGGATGTACCGGCATATCGGCTTCCAGGAAGCTTTCTGGTACCCGCACCTGTTTCAGGAACGCAATCGTGTGATGTCAAGGAGACCCGGACAATGGTGCTAAACGACACCGAAACCGAAACCGAACAAGTCAGCCATGCCGCCGAAGCCGCACCGGATTTCGAAAACCCCGAAACCCGCCTGCGCATTAACCCGGAAACCTACCTGAAATTCGAGGACGGCGAAATGGTGACCATGCAGCACCTGCTGGCCAACGCCTCGGTCCGAATCAAGTACGACATCATGCTCATCCTGTACCCGATGGTCAATTGGGTTACGGTGGCCGAGCTCTGCGAAGGCTGGCCCCCCGAGGATCAGGCCAAAATCAAGGAACACCTGGCCATGATGTACAGGGCCAAGCTGGTCGTAACCGACGAATCGGAAATTGCCACGGCCAGCCAAAGCGGCCTGCCCAAGCGCCTAGGCGACAACATTACCATCAACATCGAAAACCACGTGCACATGCTGCAAGACACCGTGCGGATGGCCAGCTACCAGCGGGCCATCCAGAACCAGGTAAACGACGGCGACGTGGTTCTGGACCTCGGGGCCGGCACGGGCATTCTCTCTTTCTTTGCCGCCCGGGCCGGGGCAAGCCGGGTGTATGCCATTGAAAAACGACCAGATATTGTCAACCTGAGCACCCAGTTGGCCATCGACAACAACCTGCAGGACGTGGTGGTCAACATCGAAAGCAGCTCGCAGTCGCTCGATGCCACCGACCTGGATCCCCGGCCCACGGTGATGGTTTCCGAAATCATCGGCAACGCCGTTCTGGACGAGCATATCATCGAGTTCACCCTCGACGCACGAGACCGCCTGCTGGCCCCCGGCGCCACCCTGATTCCCTTTGCCCTGGACCTGCTGGCCGTTCCCTTCTACAGTGGCCAGGTGATTAACATGACCCAGGATGTGGCCGAGCTGGAAGCCATGTACGGCTTCAACTTCGACCTGATCAAGACCGTGCTGGACCAGAAACCCCGCATGCAGCTGCGCGAGTTCAATCCCGACAACGCCTTGCTGATGGGCAAACCCATCGAGGTTATCAACCTGGATTTCCGTACCCTGACCGAGTCGCACTTCGAGACCCATTTCGAGGTCGATCCCCTCGAGGACGGCTTTATCGACAGTTACTGCCTGTATTTCCGGGTACACCTCGACGAGCAGACCATCCTGACCAACTCGCCATGGGCCCCAAAAACCCACTGGACACAAGTCATCTACGCCTTCCCCAATCGCCGGGCCGTCAAGGTGGGCGAACCATTAACCGTGACCCTGAAATACGACGGCAGCTTCCATATGTGGTACCCCGATGAATGGGAAACGGCCACCCCCGCCAGCGAGCAAACGGACCAGGACCACCAGGACGACTAGGGCCAACCAGGACGAAAACGGGCCCTAACCGCTCCCCCTAAGCCTTACAGGACTTCCGGCAAGCACCCCCTTGCCTTGCCCCCGGCAATGTATCGTGATTGATACGTGCCACGGCCTTTGGCTGGCACGAGTTAACCGCTTTACAGTATAATGGTGCCTTAGCACGATAGAGGCCGTGGCGCATCTGTTTTGGTTGGCTGTTATGCCGAATAACCCGCTTCAGGACCCCAAAAACACTGTGGGGGTTGCGCCCTAGAGACGGTATGAGTTACCAGGGTCAGGATTTCCCGACATTGATGATCAGCACAGCACCCAGCCCCCAAAGCGACACGATGGACACATCCAGCAGTAAGCCACACCACGTCAGGGACCATGACGACCCCACCATCCCATTTTGCCAGGGACGAAGCCGTGAACAGAAGCGGCTGCTCGATATTTTAAAGGCGTGTCGGCAGGGTGAAGGGAGTGCCGTTTTAATCACCGGTGCCGAAGGGATTGGCAAGTCCACCCTGATTGAAGCCCTGATGCACCAGGCCTATACCACCCACCGGAATCAGCTGCGGGCCTATACCCGCACCCTGAGCCTGAACATCCCGCTGCATCCCGCCGCAAGTGTCGACGAGCTGACGGGCCGGCTGGCCGACGAGCTGGATTTGCTGGCCAAAGCCGTCTTTGAATACCAGCTGGACCAGGTCTCCGACGATTTGCACGACCTGGGGCTGCAGTGGACCACCCGCCAGTTCATTGAACTGTACGAACCCATATTTGACTACCCGACGCAGTTCAACAACCCCGACGCCATTGGCCTCCTGCTCAAGGAGAAACTGTCCAAAGCCCTACCTTTCCTCAAGCGCGTAAACATGGGCGCCGAACGTAAGCTCGACGGCATCATCGATCACCTGAACTCGCCATGGTCCATCCTGTATGCCGGGTTTAGAACCGGGCGTATCGACGGCTACGAGGCCCTGCTCAAAACCATTCGTCCCGAAGCCCTGCCGGTTTTTGATCCCGTAGCCCCCCGCCCCCTTAACCCCAAGGAATTTGAGGCCACCCTGACCCACGCCCAGGTACTTGCCGTATCGGTAGCCGCCTGCATGAACGCCATCAGCCGCATTCTGGCCATGTACCAACAGGCGTTTATTGTTAGCCTGGACCAGTTTGACAGCCTGGCCGAGGCCCCCGTGGTGGTACAACAGGCCACCAAGGCATTTATTAGCAGCATTATTGGCGATACCGTAGGCGCCTGCGAACACCAGGCGTACCACGGGTTGATTGTGGTAGCGTGCCGAAGCGAGCAGGAAAGCTACCTGCTTAACGACGGCCTGATGGACCTGTTTAACCACCACCTGCTGCTGGGCCCCCTGGCGTTTGAAACACAGCAAACCCTGTTGACCGCCCATTTGGATCAGCAGGGGATTGTCATGGAAGAGGGGGTAAGCGACGCCATTTTGCAGCTAACCCGAGGCAACCCCGGCTGGATTGCCGTGGCCAATAACCTGCTTAACCTGCCCACGTCGACGCAACCTGCCACGACCGAACCAAACGCAGTGCAGCACGTCATCAACTTCAAGCGGTATCGGGAACACTTTGCCGTGAACCATCCCGGCGAATGGATAGACTTGCTGCTGAACCAGCTTCGCCTGGCCTTCGTTGGCGACCGTATCCCGGTCGAACCCCTGCTGACGAAAATGGTCAACCGCTTCAACCGGTCCCCCTTTAGCCTCGACAGCCTGTCGGCGCTTTTTGGCGACGCCATCGACGAAGCCGACCTTTCCACCTTCCTCAACATGCTGATCGGTTACGGGTTTGTCGAACCCTACTTCCCGCACCACCCCAACTTCGAAAACCATTACTGGTTTGTCTCCGCCTTTTATTTCTCGGCCCTGCAACGCCAACTGTGCAGTACCGAACCGGGGCTGTCGAACGAAGACAAGGTCAGCGCCTTGAAACGTATCGTGCCGCTGGCCATTGAAAGCGGCCAGATGGATTATGAACGGGTCATCAGCATCCTGACCATGGCCGCCTCGCTGGACAATGCCGACTTGGTCACCTTCCTTGAACAGGCGCTGACACAGGCCTGCCAGGCATCGTCTCAGAACGATTCGGACACTGCCGACACCGCCAGCGGATGCACCAACCCCAGTGGCCTGCTCGGTGGACTGGCGGCCCTGGCCGGCCACAGCCAGAGCCCTCAGGCCCTAAACACCCTGGTTGATGCCCTGCGCCACGAACAAGCCGACGTACGCCTGGCCGCCTGCCAGCAACTGGGGCAATGCCTGGCTTATTTCAGCAACGCCGACAGCAGCCTGTTAACCCCCATTGCAGAACGGCTTTGTGTGGTGGCAGCCAAAGACAGTGGCCCGGTAAAAGCCGCTGCCTACGCGGTGCTTGCCCAGAACGTCTTCCTGGCCCAGCATACGTCCGTCGAGCAGTTCCGCAGCATCTTCGAACAGGGCCTTCGCCTCGATAACGACACCATCCAGCTAATCAGTATCCGTGGTCTCAGCAGCCTGGGCATCCAGTCCATTGAGCTGCTGCACGTCATCCAGACCCTCCTCAACCACGACGGCGTTCCCACACAACTGGCCCAGGCCGCCCTGGAGGCCCTGACCACCTTCGAAAAAGATCACCTGATGCCCGTACTGGTTGATTTCTTGGAAACCCAACCAGAACACGCGCTTTGGGGTCAGGCCCTGAGCTTGATGCTGGATATTGATCCGGCCACGGCAAGCCCCTGGCTAGGCGACGCGTTGCTTAGCGACCGGATGGACGTGGACACCAAACTGTCGATTGTTCGCAGCCTCGGCAGTACCCGAAATACCGATTATGAACGGTTGTTGTGTAACTTCCTCAATACCGCCGCCCAAGCCGATCAGCCGGCAATCGAACCGGAATTGCGGTGGATGGCCATTCGCAGCCTGGGCTGGATTGGTTCGGGCATGGACGCCTACAACACCATTCGAAACCAGTTGCCTCACAGCCTGGATGACCCCATTGTCGAGCAGACGATTCGCCAAACCCTCATTACCATGGGGCGCCGCCTGTCCATCGACAAGGACGATCTGGTTACCGTCGACATCCACGCCGACCCAACGACCCCAACAACTCATGCCAGTGCCCCGCCCCTGCTGGCCCAATCCGGTTTGGCTTCAGCCGATTCTGCCCCGTTGGAGGAGGCCATCCCCTCCACCGCAAACGAGCCCTGGACCCCCAGCACCGGCTGGGTTGAAAAGGAACGATCACTCAACGACATCTTTCCGGCTCAAATTGGCTAGGGCTTTGTGACGGCATTATGACGGCTGCTGCTTCACCCAACACCCGTATCGAACCGGCTTCCCATGCGACCAGCGGCAGCGAGGTCCTTATTGGTGGTTGTCCGGTATCGGATCTCGCCCGGCAGTTCGGCACGCCCCTGTACGTGCTGGACCAAGCCTCCCTGACCGGCATGGCCCGGGCCTATCAGGCCATGCTCGACACCTACCCCGGCGAGTCGCTGGTGTTGTTTGCCGCCAAGGCCCATTGCAACATGGGCCTGTGCCAGCTCATGCAGCAGCTCGACTGCGGCCTTGACCTGGTGTCGGGAGGCGAGGTGCACACGGCCCGGCAAGCCGGCTTTAATTTGGCCAACACCCTGTTCAACGGCAACAACAAAAGCGATGACGAGCTGGCCTATGCCCTGGCCCATGGGGTGGGGCTGATTAGCGTGGACAACGCCACCGAGCTGGAACAGTTGGCCCGGGTCGCCATGGCCAATGGCCGCCATGCCACCATCCTGCTGCGCGTGGCCCCAGGCATCGAGTGCCATACCCACGACTACATCAAGACCGGCCATCTCGACAGCAAGTTCGGGTTTGACCTGAGCCAGATTGATGCGGCCCTGAAGACCATTTCAACAGCCAATTCGGCAGGCAATAGCCCCGTATTAACCCTGGCGGGCCTGCATGCGCACATCGGCTCGCAGATTTTCGAGCTGCAACCCTACCAGGATCTGGCGACCACCATGCTGGCCGAATACGAGCGAATCCGCCGCCAGCACGGGCTGGTAATGACCCACATCGATTTGGGGGGCGGACTGGGCATCAAATACACCGAGGCGGACGACCCGCCCAGTGTCGAGACCCTCGCCGGTACCCTCGTCAAGGCACTGGTTGACGCCTGTGATGCCGTCCAATACCCCTACCCCAAACTGCTCATTGAACCAGGCCGAAGCATGGTGGCCACGGCCGGCACCACCCTGTACGAAATCGGCAGCTTCAAGCATATCCCCCAACTGGACAAAACCTACGTGGCCGTTAACGGCGGCATGGGCGACAACATCCGCGTGGCCCTGTACCAGGCCCAGTATACGGCCCGGGTAGCCACCCGAATCAACGAACCCCATACCAAGCCCGTGGCACTGGTCGGGCGCTACTGCGAGTCGGGCGATATCCTGTTTGACCGGCTGCTGGTACCCGAAACCATTGCCCCAGGCGATCTGCTGATTGTCTACGGCACCGGGGCCTACAACGCCTCAATGGCCTCTAACTACAACCGGGTGCCCCGTCCAGCCACCGTCCTGGTTAAGGACGGGCAAGCGCAGGTACTGGTAAAACGCGAAACCTGGGATGACATGACCCGGCTCGATCTCCCCTTAAGACCCGTATAGCTTGATCACCCTTTCTCCTTTTACGGCGTTTACGTACAATAAGGGAAGTTTGGGGCCTTCGGCAGGCGATGCCGGGTTTTTTAACCACCCTCCCCTCTTGAAGTGCCCAACAGGTGTTTTAACACAGGTGGATTCCGTATTGCTGCTTCCCTCCTCGTTTGATGCCACCATGCTGGCCGACTTCCTGCCCCTCGACATTGGGTCATGGCTGGGCTCAACCACGGTAGCGTGGAAATTTGTCCTGCAGCTTGTCATTATCGTGGCCGTCGCCGCCCTGATTTATGCCAAGATCCATGGCACCTACGCAGCCAAACTGCTGCAGGGGCTGGCGTTTGTGATGGGGTGCTACCTGCTGGCCGATATCCTCGACCTGAACATCCTGCACCAGATTCTGGGGGTAGTGCTACAGATTTTGATTATCGGTTTCATCATCCTGTTTCAACCGGAATTACGGCGCTTGATGGCGTTTTTAGGCCAACCCGACCTGCTGGGCAAGTTTGCGTTTACCCACTCGGCCTCACAAAGCAGCTCGGACGTGGTCAGCGAACTGCTCGAAGCGGTGCGCCTGCTCAGCAAAACCAAAACCGGGGCCTTGATTGTGCTGGAATCGCAATCCGCCTCCAGCAGCGACTACCTGGAAGCCGGTACCCCGATGGACGCCAAGCTCAGCGCAGAACTGCTGCTAACCGTCTTCCACCCCAACACACCCTTGCATGACGGGGCGGTTATCATCAACCACAACCACCGCTTGATGGCCGCCGGCGTACTGCTTCCGCTAAGCGAAAACCCGAAGCTAAGCTGGCAATACGGCACGCGCCACCGAGCCGCGCTGGGGTTAAGCGAGGTGTCGGACAGTTGTTGCATTGTCATTTCCGAAGAGACAGGGCGTATCTCCTACACCGAGCTGGGTGCCATCACCCAGATTCAGGACACGGCCGAATTGAAAGATCGCCTGGAGACTCACTACAACATCATCCTCGACGACACCCTGCGGGGGGGCAAGGGGTCGAAACGCACCTCGCTTGGTGATCTGCTGCAACCCGAATTTATTGCCCGGCTCTTTACCAAGCAGGTACAGGCCGACGTGACCAAGGAGCTGTCGGGCTCCGGTGGCGGCAGTAGCAGCAAGGAAAACAACTAGCCTATTGGCCGTACCTAGGTCACTTATTCGCCATACCAGCCTAAGCGGTAGGCGTTGGCATGAGACTGCAATTGACCCAGGTCGTAGCGATATTCCGGCCCGTTCGGTCCGTCAATAAGGGTTACCGAGGAGGAGGGCACTTTGCTGCCCTCGAACATGGCCTGTGGCGCTTCTTCAACCAACTCGGCCAACAGCGTTTGTACAACCTGGCTTTGCTGGGCTGGCGACAGCTCATGCATGTCAATGTCGACAGGTGGGGTAGGGTCGTTCGGATCAATAGAATCATTAGGGTCAGTAAACAGCTCCGGCGGCTTGGCTGCTTCTGCCGCGTCGGCTGACGGTTGGCCGGACCGCGCTTTTATTTGGCCCTGTGTGAAATTCACCACCCGGGCAGAAAAATCGAGCGGGCCATCGCCGTGTTTAACATTGGGATCCACGGTAAAGGTCGTCAGCACCTGATCGGGTGTATACACCATTACCTGCAGGGCCGGGCGATTGTTGATCTCGATGAAGCCGCCATGCTCGCCCATTCGGTTTAAGAAGCTCGTCAAATGAGCCAGTGGCGTGTTGGAGTGCATGGGCGGTGCCGTGGCAGCATGGGGAACCGCCAGGTAGGAATAGGGCCGGTCGAATTGGGTAGGGATGCCAATATTGCTGGCACTGCGCCGAAGGGAATGGGTCGCTGCAAACTGGGGCGGCACCGTCTGCAAAAGCACCACCACCGTACCGTCGGAGCGGCTGTATGAGAGCGGACCATCTTCCTTGGGGTTGAGGACAAACCCACCCTTTAACCCTTGCAAATAGCCGGTGCGGCGATCCAACACCGTCATCAGCTCGGCCAGGGCCAAACCCTGCTGCCGGGTTCGGTCAGGTACAGCCACCTCGTTGAGCAGGTGGGTTGTACCGGTTGCCGCATGAACCTGATGGCCCGGCCCAAGTTCAAGTGTATCGGCATCAAGTTGGGCGGCACCAAACGACGTTGTTGCGACAGGGTGTAACTTAGACGACACACGGCCGTATTGGGGGTGTTGGGGGGCGTGATCAGCAAATTGGACAGCAGCCATTCTCATGGACCATTCATTCCTATCAGCATGGGTGGGCGAAACGGGAAACACACAAAAGCTAAAAGCACCTTCGTTACAATAAAAGCGGCCACCCCCCGTCAAATTGCCTTCTACGAGCCCAAGGCCCCAAAACCGTTACAGACCCTATTCTGGTTAAACACGCCCTAGTTAAATACGCTGTCGTGGGCTTTTTGAATGTGCTTGCGACTGACGTGGGTATAAATCTGCGTGGTGCTAATGTCGCTGTGGCCCAGTAGTTCCTGCACCACGCGCAAGTCGGCCCCGTTTTCGAGCATGTGGGTAGCAAAGCTGTGGCGCAGGGTATGGGGCGAAATGGCCTTGCCCATCCGTTGCCCAAGGCCCTTGAGCAGACGGTACACCTCGTAGCGATCAATGGCCTGCCCGCCCTCGGTCACCAGAAACGGCTCGTCGGACCGGCGCTTGGGCATGTCCGTCAGGTATTGCGTCAGCAAAGCCACGGTCACGTCACCAACCGGAATCAGTCGCTCCTTGTTGCCCTTGCCCGAACAGCGCACGTAACCTCCTTCCAGGTTCACGTCCTGCCAGCGCAGCTCAATGAGCTCGCTGACGCGCAGGCCGCAGGCATACAACAGTTCAACAGCCACCTTGTGGCTCAGGGGCAAATCCGGCGACTGCAGCAGTTTCTGCACGTCGCGCACGCTTAACACCTTGGGCAGGTTGCGCATGGTTTTGGGCAAGTCAATAAACTCAAAGGGATTGACGGCGACGGCCTCCTGCCGTATTAGCCACTGGTAAAACCCTTTGAGGCTGCTGACCTTCCTGACAATGGTCCGGGTCTTGGCGCCTTCCTTGCGCAGGTGCCGCAAAAACGCGTTGATAACCCGGCGCTCTTCGGTAGGCACCGGCGACGGCCCCGGCTTAAACAGGTTTTGTTGCGCCGACTGGGCCGAAGCCGCTTCATCGGCCTCGACAAAATCGATAAACTGCAGCACGTCACGCTCGTAAGCGGCACAGGTATGCTCGGAGTACCCCCGCTGGGCACGCAGGTATTCCAAATAATCGGCCAGGGCCTGATGCGGCAGCATAGATGAACGCTAACCCCCGTTGGGTTTCTATCCTGCCCCCATTATATCAGCCCACATGAATACCCGTACCCTTCACAGCATTTACACCAACAGGGTAATACAGCGTCTAGGCAAAGGCGCACGCAGACGAGGGAGCGTAGTAAAACCTACGTGACTGAGACGAGCAGGTTTGCAACACAGAAGATGCCTGAACTGTTGCTGAGCAAATTAGGCGACAGCGCCGATTTGGCCCAAGATACGCCGCAAATCGTCGGGACGGGTGGTTTTGCTCAGGGCATCCTCCAGCGTGACACTGCCGGCCTGGTACAGATCCTTGAGCGACATCTCGAGCGTCTGCATCCCGTATTCCTGGCCCATCTGGATAGCCGAGTACATCTGGGCCGTCTTGCCCTCGCGCACCATGTTGGCAATGGCCGGCGTAACGACCATGATCTCCTGAGCCAGGGCCCGGCCCTTCTTCTCGTTAAACTCGTTTAGTCGGGGCACCAAAGCCTGCGAAAATACGGCACAAAGCGAACTGGACAATTGCACCCGGATCTGATGCTGTTGTTCGGGAGGAAACACGTCCACAATCCGGTCGACGGTCTGGATGGCGCTGGAGGTGTGGAGGGTACCCATCACCAAGTGGCCCGTTTCAGCTGCGGTGATGGCCAGCTGAATGGTTTCCAGGTCGCGCATCTCACCGACCAGAACCACGTCCGGGTCTTCGCGCAATGCTGACTTCAGGGCGTTGGCAAAGCTTCGGGTGTCTTGTCCCAGCTCGCGCTGATGCACAATGCTTCGCTTGGACTCATGCAAAAATTCGATGGGATCCTCGATCGTCAGGATATGCTCGGCCTTGTTCTCGTTGATCCAATTGATCATGGCAGCCAGCGTCGTGGACTTACCACTACCCGTGGCCCCCGTAACCAGAATCAGGCCCCGGGGACGGTTGGCCACATCGATGACAATCTGCGGCAGGTTAAGCTGATCTGCCGTCGGCACCGTGGAATTAATGGTCCGCAAAGCCGTGGCGTAGGTGCCTCGGTTCTTGTACACGTTAACCCGGAAACGGCCAATCCCTTGAACCCCGTAGGAGAAGTCGAGCTCCCAGTTCTGTTCGAGCACCCGGCGCTGCTCGTTGTTGAGCAGGCTGAAAATAAGCTTGTGGGCATCGTCTTTGTTCAGCGCCGGATATTCGGCACGAACCAGCTTACCGTCAATCCGGTATACCGGCGGCACCCCAACGGAGATGTGAATATCACTGGCACCACGCGACGTGGCTTCGGCCAGAATTTCTTCCATTAACATAAGCGGTCAGACGGGTCCTGTCATTGGCACCACCAGGATCCAGGGTCAAAGTCCAGGATCAGGGTGAGCGCGGCCTTGGCATCCGGCACAGACCGCCAAAAAGCGGAAAGCACCCCAAGCTCATACGTCTTTTTATTGTAAAGAAGAAAGCCGTTGGGGCGTACCCCCCATACAAGGGATCTGCCGGTAACCCGGCTCAACCAAACAACCCAGCCAGCCAAAAAACCAAACATGCCCCATGTCCAGACGGTATGGGCCCCCAGTCACCCTGAATCGGCCCGATATATTGCAAAATATTACAATTTAACCCCACCCGTAATGTATATCTATATATTGCCGAATATATATACAACACTGTATTTTCGCCTGTTCTGGTGTCTTGAGCGAGCCAGACGGGCCAGTTTTCAAGCCGATGCAGGTCCTCTCACGGGCTCTTCATACAGCTTATTCCTTCAAGCAGCGCGTCCAAAGACAAAAAGAGTTAGCCATACCGTGCGATCGATGTTGAACCTTACCCATGACTGTTTTCGTGCAGCTTTTGGCCGCAGCCAGAGTGGATTTACCCTGGCCGAGGTACTGATCAGCATGGTTTTGATTGGGGTCGTGGTGTCCTTCAGTGTGCCCAAGATCCTGCAAAGCTTCTCGGCCATGGAAACCGAGGATGCCGTCAAGGAAGCCTTTGTAAGCGTGGGCGAAGCCTACCTACTGCGCAAGGAAATGAGCAACCAGGTGGGTGACGAGGACATTGGCGGCAGCGAACGAACGACGTTCCGCGACTTTCTCGACAGCCACCTCAACGCCCTGGAAGTGGATTCATCAGGGGATCCGGCTGTCCTGAACGCCACAGGCCACTACATCCTGCACCGCGGGGTGCTGGTTACCCGAATTCAGGACGATGCCTCAACCACACCCGACACCCTCCAGGTGAGTATGGTCGCCACCCGGCCTGACGGATCGGCCCTGAACTTCCAGGTCTACATTCCCGAAGGCGAAGAACGGTACACCACCAAATACGGGTTTACCGGCAACAACGCCGACTGTACCACGGCCGACGTGTACCTGAACATCGTCACCGCCTGCCCTTAAGCACGCGCCTTTAACCGCTTGCCCATCAACCGCCTGGGTTTCGAGCATAATCGAAACGGCCCCCCAACGTCCCAACGTCCGGCAGCGGGCATGGATTAGTCGTCGTTAGTCGTCATTAAAATACTCGAACTGCACCCCGCCGACTTCCACCAAGTCTCCCTCGACAGCCCCCAGCTTGGCCAAGGACTTGTACAGCCCCATGGCCTTAAAGATATTGGTCAGGCGCATCACTGCCCGTTCATTGCGCAGGTCCGTCACCCGAACAAGCCGATCGAGCTTGCCCCCGCTAATCACAAAGCCGTCATCCCCCTGCACCACCTCGTAGGCGCTGTCGTCATTGGCAAACGCCTTGGTATCGTGCACCAGCTCAACGGCATCGGTGGGCACCGGCAAGGTGTCGTGCAGCTCAAACAACCGATTTACCAGGGGCTCGACCCCCTGCCGCGTCAACGACGAAATGACATAAACCAACGGGGGCTCCAGTCGGTGGGTCACGGTTTCCTGCAGGGCAGCGACCAGCTGGCCCTGTAGCTGGGCCAAGGCCGGCTCGTCCAGTTCGCTGCTGTCGGCCTTGGTCAGCACCAGAATCTGGGGCTTTGCCGCCATGGCCTGGTTATACAGCGTTAATTCCGTTTGTATCAGGTGAAAGGCCTCCAGGGGACCAAACTCGGCCAGGCTGGAAATGTCGATCAGGTGCAGCAGAAACCGGGTGCGCTCGACATGGCGCAAAAACTTGTGCCCCAACCCGGCCCCCTGGCTGGCGCCTTCAATCAGACCGGGAATATCAGCCACCACCAGCCCATCGCCACTGGGTTTTTTAACCACCCCAAGATTAGGCGTAAGCGTGGTAAACGGATAATCGGCAATCTTTGGCTTGGCTGCACTGATGACACTAATTAACGTAGACTTGCCGGCATTGGGCAAGCCGATAATGCCGACATCGGCTATCAGCTTAAGCTCCAGCACCAGCTCGCGCTCTACTCCGGCCTCGCCGGGGTCGGCAAACTGCGGGGAACGCCGCTTGGAGGTTGCAAACCGGGCATTGCCACGCCCGCCACGCCCGCCAAAGGCAATAATCGATTTTTGGCCATCCTCCACCAAATCGGCAATGGGCTGACCCGTTTCGGCGTCCATGACCACCGTGCCGCATGGCACCTTAATGACGCAATCCTGGCCGGACTTGCCATGGCAGTTCTTGCTGCGGCCCTTCTCGCCATGCTGGGCCTGGTAATGGGTTTGGTACTTCAAATCCAGCAGGGTGCTCAGGTTGTGGTCGGCCTCAACCACGACGTCGCCCCCCCGGCCGCCATCGCCGCCAGCAGGGCCGCCATGGGGCACATACTTCTCGCGCCGCCAGGCCACCGCACCATCGCCACCCGACCCGGAGGCCACGTGGATTCGTACCTGATCAATAAATTGCATAGGGCCTATTCTAGGCAAAACACCGAGCCGCCGCCACGTCATGACAAGACAATGGCCAGAAAAGACCTCTCTGGCTTAGAATAGACGTAGGCCCGATCCACCCCTGGTTTCTCGTGGCCATTGCGGTTTATTACGTGGCGGTTGATCGCCTGAACGTTTATCAATAAGGAGTGTCGCACCATGGGGGCTCATCCACCCAACCGGTTTATACGGCAGCATAAAGCCGCATTTGGCCTTGTACTGGGACTGGCTTGCATGGGGTTTGCCTGGCTCGGCACGGTCTCCAACTCCACGCCGGTCCTCGAAGAGCAGGTCAACCCACCCGTCGCCCTGTCGCCCCCCGCAGAGCCCGTCCCGGCAGCCTTGCCGGAAACCGTGGCCTTTGGTGTCAAACGGCTGCCTGCCAGTACGCTGAGCCAGGGCCAATCGGTCGTGGTTACCGTTACGGCCCCGGACAACAAAGTCCCGGCCTCCCTGACCCTGGGCAAGCGCAGTGCCCGCTTCTTTAAGCAGGATACCCCCCATACCTGGCAGGCCGTGGTAGGGTTGTCCGTTGACGAGGCAACCGGCCCCACCGCCCTGGCTGTTACCCAAGGCGACGGCAGCGTCCTGCACCGCGAAACGGTGACGTTGACCAAGACCAGCTTTGGCCGGCAGAATATCAACGTCAGCAGTAAAACCGGGGGGCTCCAGCCCATACCCGGCGAACTGGAAGCCATTGGCCAGCTCAAAACCACCCTGACCCCCGTGCGGTACTGGAGCATGCCCTTTGAATCACCGACACCCGACTGCCAGAACTCGCCCTTCGGCACCCGCCGCTACCACAATGGCACCTATACGGGCGATTACCACAAGGGTGTGGACTTGCGATCACCGGCAGGACGGCCTATCAAAGCCATTGCCGGGGGCAAGGTACAGATTGCCACCCTCAAGTACCGGCTGCATGGCGGCACGGTGGGCCTGGACCACGGCCAGGGCTTTACCAGCATCTACATCCATATGAGCAAGGTGCTTGTGAAACCCGGTGACCTCGTCAAGAAGGGCCAGGTCATCGGCCATGTCGGCTCCAGTGGCTTTGCCACCGGTCCCCACTTGCACTGGGGGCTGTATGCCAATGGCGTGCCGGTTAACCCGAACCAATTGATCGCCTACCACCGCTGCTAGCGGTTCCTAGTTTGTGGGGCCTTACTTCAGCGTTGCTTGTGCTGCTCGGCGTCGTCATTTATGTCCCTATAAACTCCTTGCCTGCGCTGCTCGCGCCTTGAAATAAGGCCCCACAAACGGGAACCTATCAAGGTGGTGCCCCCCTAAAAATTTTGCAAAAGAAAACGGGTCTTTTTTACAAAAGACCCGGTTAACAAGACGATGTGAGACCAGAAGAGCCCGATATAAGAGAAATCTGTTGATGCGGGGGGGGGGGGCTACAAACTAGGGTTTAGTTGTAGCTGTGCCAGGGCAAAAGCTCTAACCAGAGGTTTTTTTGAGCGCGGCCCATCAGGCTTTGTTGTTCGGATTGGGTAGTGAAGGAGGTAACCAGTTGGCGAATGTCGTTTTGAACATCTGAGGTCAGTTCTACGCGGTTGTTGTCGGGGTCGAGCAGAATGCCCAGTTTTTTGCAGAGTTCAACTTGCGTCATTGCCATTGGTAAAGATCCTCGCTTCCATCCCGAAACTAGGGCAGGGTCGACAGACACGAAATCGTGCTTAAACAAATGCTGTCCTGTCGTCTGCTTGTTCATCCAGTTGTCGCCTCGCCGTTGTACCTGTTACCTGTGTCTGTGCCTATGTCGCTTGGTATCAGGTGCTTGGTGACTTGTGATACTGTAATAAAAAACCGGCTGCCTTGAATATTGCTTAATTTTAAATAAACAGTTACATCTTGTTACAATACTATTTATATATTAAGTAAATCCACTTATGGCCCTGCTGCTTCTGGACAATTACGACTCGTTTACCTACAACCTGCTGCACCAAATGCACCGGGTCCTTCAGTCAGAAGGGACGTCCTTTGCTGTGCCGGGCCCGGATCCGATTGTCGTCAGGCGCCATGACGAGGTGAGTGTTAGCGACATCGAGGCGGAAGACTACCAGGCCATCATCATTTCACCAGGCCCCGGCAGCCCAAACGACGCAGGGGTCAGCGGCGAAGTGATCGCGGCTTTTGCCGGTAAACGCCCCATTTTCGGGGTCTGCCTGGGCATGCAGGTCATCGCGGCCATTCTGGGGCAGGCCGAGGGCTGGACCATCGAGCAGATTACCCCGGTCCATGGCCACCAGGACACGGTTTACCCGGTTGCTCCCCACCAAGACCACCCCATGTGGGCCGACATCCCTTTCCCGTTTACCACCGTACGCTACCACTCTTTATGCGTGCGCCCTCCGGCTTCGGGTCGTTCAAACCACCAGACACCACTGGCCATTACGGCCCAGAACGGCGATGGGGTGGCCATGGGGCTGGCCCTCAATACGCCCGTGCCCTGCTGGGGGGTTCAGTTCCACCCCGAGTCCCTGCAGGCCACCTGGGGCGACCAGCTCATGCACAACTTCCTATCGGCAGCAGCCCTTGCCCAGGCCCGCTGCGAGCCAAAAGCCCTGCAGCCTACCTAAACCCAAACCCCAAGCTTAGACAGGGTGGTTAGTAGGCAATATCGTACAAGGGTGAAATGGATAACCGCTCCAGCCGGGTCGTCGGCTCATGCTCGAGGAGATGTTCGGTCTGGCTTTCCAGACGAAACACCGCTTCGATAATCCCGCGGGCTAGGCCAAAACACTCCGCCTCAGACAAAAACCGCATGCTCTCAATGACCATCCACGTCCGACGACCCATCGACGTGCGGCGGTTAAACCACATGGACTGGCTGTCGTCGAGCACCTGGTGCAAGGCCACCGGGTTAATACGGGCTATCTGTTCATACAGGCTGTTGGTCACTTCATCCTGCACCCAACCCGATGTGTTCAGCAGCAAACTGACCGCCATCGCCAGGGTGGGGTTCTGGTCATACCAACGTTGTTCGTATAATTTCATCGTGCTCGCCATAACCGACACACTCGCACGCGCTCCTGTTGCTCTCATCTTCACGGTTGTCGCTCAAACGGTGCCCATCAAATCAGGCCACCCATACATCGGTGTCGGCCGGCCAGCCAGACCGGTTTAATCATGTAACAACAGTGTTACCAACCCCCAATGGCCCCTACGTGCTTATTCGCTGATGGAAGTCTCAAATTCCCGCTTCAAAAGCTTCTCTTCAACAGACACATCGTGTCTTTCCAGGCTCAGCTTGGTGTCGGTGTACAACAGGGCAAACCAAACGGTGCTCAGCGGCAACAACAGGGCATTGATAATAGACCACAGCGTGCTTTGTGTCACCAGGGTCCCGACACGCGACGGATCGTTGATCCACGGCCACTTGCCGGCCATAAACACCCACACCCTGGAGACCTCGGGCAGGTACTTGTCAAAGGTTTGAGCGTCGCCAATGCTGTCGAGCACGACGCCGGCCAATACCTTGCCCAGCATTTCACCGAGCCAACCCACCCCATTAACCCAGGCCAGCACCATAACCAGTACGTTGGGCACCACAATCTGGGTAACCAGTAACGAAAACCCGATAATGGCAACCACCTTCAGCTTGTTCTGCTGAACCAGATCAGCCGACCGCATCAACACCAGCAGCACCGAGTCGGGGGTAAAAGCAAACACCTGGAAAGCCAGGGCACAAAAAACCATCACCGTCACCACGGCCACGTACCCCAGCAGCATTACCACGGCCGACCCCAGAACCAGCAGCATATGCATCGCGTCGGGCACAGGAATAAACTGTACGAGCAGGGCCAGCGTCAACGGTATAAAGGCCAGTACAAACAGAAACAGCCACACCAGGGAGTAGTCCACCGCCCGCGATTGGATACGGACCACATGGTAGTGCAACTGGTCGGACTCGTAGGCTCCGTTAACCAGATCCCGCACCACCAGGTTCAAGCCGCTTACCCAAACCAGGTAACGCCAGAACCCGTCAATAAACAGCACCATCCCCGGCACGTTGGCCAAGAAGAAGCTGGTCCAGTAAACCGGCAGCGACGTGTCGGGATAGGTATCCATCAACCAGTCAATCGTGCCATAGGCCAACCCAATCCACAGCATCACGCCAACCAGCTGCTCGACGAGGGGCAACACCAGCGGACGGGTGAGTGTCCACCAATGCTTGCCATACACGCTCAAACCGTCCCTGAGGATTTGAAGCAGGGTTCGGGGCTGGTAAAACTGTTCGGCACTCATAAGGGGGCAGGTCCAACCGTACGTAAAGCTACAGAAAACCGCTACCTAAAACACGGGTATAAACAGGTATAACAAGTGCACCGGCAGCGCATTCGATTTAACCAGTGTACCGCATGTTTGGGTTTTACAGCAGCCCCCGCCCACCCGCATACGGGCGCAAAAGGCAAGCCAAGGGAAACAGGCTTTAGGAACAGGGACTGAGTTCCGGTTTTTGGCAGTCCTGCCCCAGGCTGGCCAAAAGGGTCTCAAAACCGTCAAGAATTTGCCGGTGTCGGTCGGCATCCGTCGTCTCCAGGTACACCCGAACCACCGGCTCGGTGCCACTGGGCCGAACCAGCAGCCAGTCAAAATGGCCAAAGTTCAGCTTTACCCCGTCCTTGTGATCGGTGCTGTCAATGGGTACCGAGCCAAACGTTTCGCCAGCCTTAAACGCCTTCAGGCGGCTGATAACCCCCTCTTTCTGGGCAGGGGTCAGGTGGTGGTTTTCGTAGGCGTTATAAAACGGTTGGCCGTAACTGGCCTCAATCTCGGCCTTCAGCACCGACAGCGGTTTGCCTTCCATAATCAGCATTTCGGCAATCAGCAGGTTGGCCAGTATGCCGTCCTTCTCGGGAATAAACCCAAGAACGCTGAACCCGCCCGACTCTTCACCGCCAATAATCACGGCTTCATCGCGCATGGCCTGGCCTATCCACTTAAAACCAACCGGTGTCTCGATGATTTTAATGGCCGGGTCGTAATGCTCAGCCACACAGTCAATGCGTTTGGACGTGGCCGTACTGCGCACCACCGCTCCTCGGAAGCCCCGGTTTTTATAGAGATGGTGGAACATCACCGGCAGAAACTCGTTGGCCGTCAGGAAGTTGCCTTTTTCATCCACCACGCCAAAGCGATCGCCATCGCCGTCGCTGGACAAGCCCACGTCAAACCCCTCGGCCGGCACACGTGCCAACAGCTCGGGTACGTATTCCTCCTGGGGTTCGGGCATCCGGCCACCAAACAGCGGATCGTGGCCGTCATGAATGGTGGTGACCGTCAGCCCGCACTCGCGCATCAAGGCATCGGTCACGCCCTGGCTGGCCCCGTACATCGGGTCAAACAGCACCTTAAGCTTGCCGCGTTTCAACACGTCAAACTGCACAAAACGGCCCAGGTACTCGATGTATTCCTTGCGAAAGTCGCTGTACAACTCAATGCGGCCAGGTGCCACGCCATCCGGCGACTTGATGTCGTGCGGGTTGGCCTCCAGATGCCGGACATTGGCCACAATGGGGTTGGTAATATCGGGCATGGCCGGACCGGCATACTCGGGAATAAACTTGATGCCCAGATACTCCGGCGGGTTGTGACTGGCGGTAAACATCATCGCCCCGGCACTGTCATGGTTGAGGGCCGCATAGGCAATAAAGGGGGTCGGGGCCCACGTATCGGCCAACCGAACGTTCAACCCGTAGCTGGCCAGTACCTCGGCAGCCAGATGGGCAAACTGGGGGGCCAAAAACCGTAGATCGTAGCCCACAATAACCGGTTTCTTGCGCCCATGGCGCTCGAGCACCTGCCGGGCAATGGCATGGGTGACCAGGGCCACATTGTCTTCGGTAAATTCACGGGCAATCACGGCACGCCAGCCGTCGGTGCCAAACGTAATGGGTTTCTGGGCGCGAGGCTGGGTAGACAACGGGATAGGTGGGGTGGCGTCAGTCATGGAAGCAAAACCGTCCTTTTTAAACGTGCGGGCGCTAGGAGTCGGGGCCATTGTAACACAGCCAAAGCAAGGCCAGAACCGGTTTTCTGGGCAGATCCAAAAGGGACCACCCCCCCTTTAATACGGCCATCCCCCGTTACTGGCATTCACATTGATTTACAAACATGACACAAAAGCTCTTAATTGTTTTTTTATATTTATATAAGTATGATGTTTGAGTCGCTCCCCGTCCGTCAACTTTCGCTTTCCCCCAGACAAGGATTTTCGTTCGTTTTTACCCCCAAATTTTGTTCAATTTCAAGGAGGTTTGATACCTATGTCCTATATGAGCTATGCACCGCAACAGTACGGTCAAAGCTATGGTAACTACGGCAGCAACTACGGTTACCAGACCCAAAACAACCCGTATCCGCAGGGTGTTCAATACTACGCCAACTACTTGCCCAACGTGTACAAGCCTGGCACCGTTCAAAACGGCCCGCTGAACGTATACGACAACTTCCAGAAAGTCTACCAGACCAACTACGTCAACAACTTCCGTCTGGACCGCAACATTACCGACTACTACCCGCACACGGTCTACACGGACTACAACTACCAGCAAGACATTAACCGGTACTACCCGTCTTCTGAGTACAACCAGTACAACATCAAGTTGCCGACGCAAAACCTTTACTACCCGAACCAAAGCACCTACAACCAACCGCAGTACTTTGACTACAGCAACTACGGTGGTTATGGTGGCTACGGTCAAACCGGTGGTTACGGCCAAACCGGTGGCTATGGCCAAACCGGCGGTTACACCGGCTTTAACCCCTACCAAACCAGCACCGGTTATGGTCAAACCAGCAGCGTTGACCCCTACCAGTTGCTCTCCAACTATGGTAGCGGTGTTGGCCTCACCAGCCAGTACGGCGCGTAATTGTAAACCACATTACCGCCGCACCACCTGGGTGCGCCCAAAGGTAAACATGCTTGGAAGCCGTCCCTACGCTTTAGGGACGGCTTCCCGTATACTGGAAGCATGATTTGGCTTTTGTTGTACAACGCATTCATCAACGCCACCCTGCTGCTGGGGCTTCCCCTCTGGCTGGTACTGCTGGCTTGCAAGCCCAAATGGCGGGCGGGGCTGGCTCAAAAGCTGGGTATTTACCATCCCCGGCTCAAGGCCCAGCTTGACCGGCTACCGGCGCACCGTCGGGTGTGGATCCATGCCGTGTCGGTGGGCGAGCTGAATGCCGCCGCCCCGCTTATCGACAGCCTGCTGGGCCAGCAAATTCCGGTCATTATCTCTACCACCACCGCCACAGGCCAAGCCCGTGCACGGCAACGCTTTCCCTATCTACCCGTTCTGTACTTCCCCCTGGACCTACCCAGCATCATCCACCGGGCCCTGACCACCATCAAGCCCACCGTGCTGGTAACCATGGAAACCGAGCTCTGGCCCAACCTCGCCTGGATGGCCCACCAGTTTGGCGTGGCCCAGATTTTGGTCAACGGCCGGTTGTCGCCATCCTCCTTTGCTGGGTACAAGCGCTTTGGCTTTTTCTTCAAGTGGATGCTGGCCCATTTTGACCGGATTATGGTGCAAAGCCCGGCCGATGCCGAACGATTCCGGCAATTGGGCGTTACCCCCCAACAGCTGTCGGTAATGGGGTCGGTTAAATACGACGGTGCGCCCGCCTACAACCCCACCACCCAAACCCAGCTTCGCAAGGCCCTGGGCATTACCTACGGCGACCTAACGCCGGTCGTGGTGCTGGCCAGCAGTCACCGGGGCGAAGACGCCCCCTTCATCGAACTGGTCCAAACCCTCAAGGCCACCAGCCACCCCAAACTCAAGGCCATTATCGTGCCCAGGCACCCCGAACGCTTTGATGCCGTGGCCAAGCTGCTGAGCCGATCCGGCCTGGCCTGGCAACGGCGATCACAATTCGGGGGAACGGTTCAAGCCGGCACCGTAGCCGCCGACCACAGCGATGTGTTGCTGCTCGACACCATGGGCGAGCTGGTAGACGCCTATGCCGTGGCGTCCGTGGCGGTAATCGGAGGCAGTTTTGTCGATGTAGGGGGACACAACCCCATTGAAGCCATCAAGGCCCATATTCCGGTTATTTTCGGCCCCCACATGAAGCATTTTGCCCAAATCGCAGGCCAGCTCGTCAGTGCCGAAGCGGCCCTACAGGTGCACTCCTTTAACCATGCCGCCCGAAGCATTGCCGCCCTGATTGATGACTACCCCCTGTGGCAACGCACCGTGTCAGCCGGCCAGCACGTACTGGCACAACACCGGGGCGCCACCGAACGCGCTCTCGAAGCCATCATCGACCACCTCGCCCCGCTAACCCTGACACCGGATCACGTGTCCGATGGGCTGGCGTCCTCGCTGTCTTCGGCAGAGTCCGAGTCCGGCTCCGCCAAGGCCGACACCAGCTTGGCCACCTCGGGACTGGCAGGCGGACGCTGATTACCCCACCGGGTCGTTTCACTGTAGCGCACGCCGGTTAAAATGGCCCACTCCATGTCGGCCTCGGTAAAGTCGGTGCCGCACATGCTGGCGCCGGTAAAATCGGCATCGTTCAGGTAACAACGCTGAAGCTGGGCACCATTGAGGTTGGCATCGAGGAACTTGGCCTCCTTGGCATCGGCCCCTTCCATTAAGCATTCCTGCAGGTCGGCACCGGTAAAATCGGCCTGGTACAAATCGCAGCCGGAAAAGTCGCTTTCCGGGGCCTCGACCATATACAACACGGCCTCACGCAGTGACGCGTTGGTAAACCGGCTAAACACCAAGACGGCTTCATTAAGGATGGCAAAATCGAGCAGGGCACCCTGCAGGTTGGCCTGGCTAAGGTTAATCCCGGTCAGGTCCATACCCGACAAATCGAGACCACTGAGGTCAATCAGGTTAAACCCGTCCTGCCGACGGCGCTGGTTAAACCCGGCCACGCCGTGCTCCTGAAGCAGGTCGAGCCATTCGTATTTAGAAAGCAATTCGGGCATAGGCTACGCGTATCGTCTCCTTAAACACCTTGGGGAACACCACAGACCCGCACAACAAACTGGTAAAACGGGCTGGTAAACGCCTATCCCAATAAAGCACAAACATACGCGGCAATTAATCACGCCACCCCTGCCTGAGGGGCTTCTGAAGGGAAAGCCAGGGGCAAAAGACGCCGATGGCCCGCATCGGGTATAATACAAAGAGTGTGTGGGAATAGGTGTCGATTGAAAGGCTGCTTACCTTATGTCTACTGTCGCTTCTTCACCCTTGTCCAACCTGGCAAAGGACAAATGGGGGCTGTCGGAAGAACAGCAAATGATCCGCCAAACCGTCAGGGAGTTTGCCACCAGCGTGGTCGAACCCAAGGCTGCCGAGGTGGATCGGACCGCCGAGTTCCCCCTCGACACCTTCAAGCAAATGGGCGAGATGGGTTTCCTCGGTATCCCCATTCCCGAGGAATACGGCGGGGCGGGCCTCGATTACCTGAGTTACGCCCTGACGATCGAAGAACTCGCCCGGGTCTGCGGCTCCACCGCGCTGTCGCTGGCTGCCCACACGTCGCTGATTTGCCTGCCCCTGTACAATTTTGCCAACGAGGCCCAAAAACAAAAATACCTGACCAAGCTGGCCAGTGGCGAATGGCTGGGGGCTTACGGCCTGACAGAACCCAACGCCGGATCGGACGCCGGCGGCACCCTGACCAAAGCGGTCAAGGACGGCAACGACTGGGTGCTTAACGGCAGCAAGATTTTTATAACCAACGCCAACTACGCCCAGGTGTATATTGCCACGGCCCGTACCAGCGACGAGCCGGGTACGCGTGGCATTAGCGCCTTCGTGTTCGAACGTGACACAAAGGGCTTCTCGCTGGGCCAAAAAGACGAAAAGCTCGGCACCCGAGGCTCGGACTGGGGCACCCTACAGTTTGACGACATGCGCCTGCCAGCCGAGGCACTCGTCGGCGAAGCCGGCCAGGGCTTTAAGTACTTTATGAAAACCCTGGATTCGGGCCGCATCAGCATTGGGGCCATGGCCCTTGGCATTGCCCAGGGTTGCCTGGACAAGTCCATTCTGTACGCCCAGCAACGCAAGCAGTTCGGCAAGGCCATCAGCGAATTCCAGGCCATCCAGTTCATGCTGGCCGACATGGCCGTAGAGATTGAAGGAGCCCGCCACCTGGTGTATCACGCCGCCCGGCTCCGCGATGCCGGCCAACCCTATGGCACGGAAGCCGCCATGGCCAAGCTTTACGCCTCGGAAATTGCCAGCCGCTGTGCCAACCGGGCCGTGCAAATCCATGGCGGGTATGGGTACACCAAGGATTTTCCTGTCGAACGCTACCTGCGCGATGCCAAGCTGTGCGAAATCGGCGAAGGCACCTCGGAAATCCAGCGAATCGTCATCTCTCGGGCCCTGCTGCGCGACTAGCCCCACGCCCCTATCGCTCTCCTGCGTGACCCCGTGCGATTAACGCTTCTTCACGAAGGTTTGTACCGGCCGCCCCATAGTGGCTACAATAGGCAACACCTTGTGGGACCGGCCTGTTAAGGCGGCCAAATCACGCCAATATGGGATGTTACACCTGGCCGATGCGCGTTTCTGTTTTGCCAAGCACCACTGGGCTGCCCGCAGCCCCTTATCGCCACCACCGACCCGCCAAGCCGGTGGCATTTGCCAGCACCCAGCAAGAATTTCCCGTAGGGCTGCTGCCAGGCCCCAACCCAGGCACGGTGATGCTGGATCCCGATCACTACGCCGAAGGGGTCCGGGCATGCATTACCTCCAAACGGGCCTGGGAAGCCATGCAGTTAATAGACGCAGCAGCCCGCCTGGAATTTATGGCCATGGCCGTCCATGCCCCCGAGCAGTTTGAACGGTTGTCCGGCCAGCCCCTGCACCACGAGGATCGGCCCCCTTATGGCCAAGGTACGGCACCGGCAGCCCCCTACACCTACAATCGGGTAACCTACCCCAATAGCGCGTTTAACCATCACCTGCAAGCCGTCGCCAACCACAACCCGATGAAGTACTACCATTCGCAACTGGCCCACTTCCTGGCCCGCGAGATCCCGGCGCTGGCACCCATCGTCTACACCGTCGGCAAGCTGGAAACCGCTGCCCCCATTAACCTCAAGGAACTGTGGCGCCTGTTCAACGACGGATTCGCCCCGCTGTTCAACAACCCGCCCAGCTGGGTAACGCCCTCTTCTTAGGGGCTTACATCAACTGGTTCATCCGAGCGGCCTGAAACAGCCTTGGGTCGTAGCCATAGTACTGCGGTGGGGCAATACCCAGTACCGCTTGGGCTTCGGGCAGGGGCAGGTTGCTGGCGATGTCCAGAGACTTGTTGCGCCAGTGCTTTTTCAGGTTCCACAAAGCCCCAAAAAAGCCGCCAAGCCCCAGCGAGGCAATAAACAACCCGGCGGCCATCGGCAGTCGGGCGGCCCACGACAGGTTTTTGGATGACATGGCGGCAATGCCCAACACAACCCCCGGCACCGTGCCAATGCTGGCCCCGCGGAAGAAAGCCTCGATACCGGTCAGGGCTTCCGTTTGCACTTCCTGCGTCAGGCTGTCGCGCAGGCTTTTTCGTTTGTGTTTTAAAAAGGGCGACAAGCCGGGCGGTTTGGCTGGTAAACCAGCGACATCTGGCAGCGGCATGGGGTTAGGCAAACGCGCCGGCACGTCAACCGGCCCCTGGGGCCAGGCAAACGGCTGAGGCATCAACGAGGGCACCGGCGAAGGGGGTAAGGCCGGGTAATAGGGGACAGGTTGGGGAGCAACAGGGGGGTTCATCACGATTTGAGTCAGGGCCGGAGGCATTACATAAGCAGGCTGACGCCATGCCTCGGGCACAAGGGGGTAACCGCCTTGTGGCCATGGCTGTTGCGTGAGCCCGGCACCGACCACATGCGTTCCGGCAGGTGGGGGCACGTAGGGCTGAATCGAAATAAGGGACGGATTCAACGTACAGGCACCTTCACGCGGAGAGAAAGGACGCGCTTGATGGTCACGGCTTATTAATGAGGGGTATTATATCTGGAAAACCTTGCTCCGTCTGGGTTCATACTATTAAATAAATTGAAGCAGCAGCACAAGGCTCCCACCCAATAAACACCTCTCAAGCCGGGTTGGTGTCAGGGCATGGGGGCAGATTAAGTAAATGTAACGCACAGCAGCACGCCACCTGGGGTATTTCAGCCGAATCGGGGCAGCCCCATGACTGAACCACGATTGAACCACGCGGTTCAGGGTGCTATACCTAACCTACGAGAGGCTATCTACCCAAACGAGGGTAATCCGCTTAACCAAGGATTGAGGGATGCTCGTTTCAAAGCTGCACCAACCAAAACCCACTCCGAACCGACGACAACAGCCGTACCGGGCTGCGCTTCGGTTTAAAAGCCATGCGGCCACACCGGCCACACCGACCCAACCAGTCCATCCCGCTCAAGCCCCCCCACCCGATGCAACGATAACAACCATTGAGCTGCCCAAGGCCATCAGCAGCTCGCGCAAATGGCCACAACTGAAGGATTGCATGTACTGCAACCTGCCGCTAAGCCAGTTTGCCCTGACGGATCAGCGCGGCGCGGACTCCAGCGCCTTTAGGGCCTACCTTGGCTACCGCACCGAACTGGAGCTGCGCAGCAACGGCTTTGCAGGCCCCCTCGATCGCGAAGCCGTCCTCGAAGCCTTCAGGGAAGACCCCAAAGGGTACGACAGTCCTGTAGCATACCGCGACGGCGAGGCCGCCCGCTACGAGGCCGAAAAAGCCCGAGTCGCCCAACGGATCCGGCAGGACTGTATGCAGTTGGTGGAAGCCACCAACCGCACCCCGCTCCATGCTACCGACGACCACCTGCGCCCCGACTCATTGGGCGGCGAGCGGGATGTGGCCAACCTGTTTCGCAACGTCTGCCAAACCTGCAACAGCGAACGGGGCAACGTCCCGTTTATCGACTACGTGCTGGGCTACGGGGGCCGTTATGTGCAGAACCCCGAACAACAGGCCCGGCTTTGGGGCATTGGCCAAGAGCCTACCCCCGACTACACGCCCCCGTCGGTGCAATGCACCTATGTTCGAGACGACCAGCCCAATGCGCTGCTGGCCGAGCACCGCCAGACCAGCCTGGCCAACGCCTTTATGTCCATGATGCTTCACGACGTGCGCGACAAGGTGGGTGACGGCACCAGCACCCCGCGTTCGGTGTTTATTGCCACGCTACCCAACATGCTGTGGTACCCCGGCGATGAGACACGCCCGCCTTCGCGAAAAGAGCTTCAAAATCGGCTGACCCAACTCTTTACCCCCATTTTTGAAAAACGGCCCAACTTCTTTGTCATTGACCCCAAGCGGGCCGAGAACTACCTGAACAGCAACAAGCAAGGGTTTCGCAGACCCACACAACGCCTGGTTAACGACTTGCTTGAAACGGTCATCCTGCCCATGCGTCGCCAATACCGCGACGGCGAGCGGAGGGTGGGTCAAGAGGATGCGTCGCCCGGTGCCAACCTGCGTTGGCTAAGACGCTTGCACACGTCCCCTCTCGAAACGCCTGCACCACGCCAACAGGCACCTGCACCCACCCACGACGCCTCGACGACCGCTCAACCTCCATCCTCATGGCCCCACGCATTGAAGCGGTGGAGCTGGAAAATCGTTACCCTGGGCCTTGGTAGTAACAACCAAAACTAATTCACGACTGATTCACAGCGAACTCACAGCGAACGCACTGTGGAAATGCACGCCAGGCCGGTTTGCCCTATAATTGACACAGGTTGGCCCTATACTAGGTGCCATCGTGAGCTGGGCTTATACCTTGATTCCTATTAAGAGGAGCACCCCTTTGGCAATGCGCGTATTGGGCATCCTACCAAACTCGTCTAGGCGGTTTACTCGGCCAAGCGCCAGAACGGCCACTACGGCCCGATTTGGCTTGAACACGCCCCTTCAGCCATCACCGCTGCAGGATGACCTGACCCCGGCCTATGACCGGCTGGTGACCCTGTATCGTAGTTTTCAAGCCGATGGCTTTCCTGCCGTCAAGCAAACCCTGGAAAGTATGGGCCACGACCCGGTTCGGGACTGGACGGCACCGGAAGCCCGATACCAGTTTGAACGCAACGGCCTGACCCCGGCCCAGGCCGACCCAATGGATACCTACCTGGACGACCCGCGCCAGCTCAGCTTTCACTTGGACTTAACCCGCCACCGCCATGGCAATGTGGAAGGCCCCCACCTCGACATTACCCACTACGACCCCGCCAGGGGCCGGGGCCGTAACAGAGATAAACTGCGCTGGCCCCTGGTTGCCGAAGGTGGACACTTTGTTCGTCGCGACAAATCCATCAGCGGCATTCGCCTGTAGCGCCTCGCGCCGTCCTCTGGGGCTCTCCTCTGGCGCGGTCCTCTGGCACTCTCCATCGTCTGGTGGATTTCTGCCCCCACCCGCCCCCGCAACCCCTTGGCTTTGGTTATACTGAAAATCAGGTATCTCTTGGACATCCCTTTTATTTGGTTGGGATACGCCTGACGTTCATTGGAAAAGGAGCGGTGTATTGGCGTCGCTGTTTCGCACCAAACCCCTTCAAAAAATTCTGGCCCAAAGCCAAGCACACAAGGGCCGGCTGAAGCGTACCCTGTCGGCCTTTGATTTGACGGCCCTTGGAATCGGGGCCATTATTGGCACCGGTATTTTTGTGTTAACGGGTACGGCCGCTGCCGACAAGGCCGGCCCGGCCCTGATGCTGTCGTTTATGTTTGCCGGCGTAGCCTGTGCCTTTTCGGCATTATGCTATGCCGAATTCGCCTCGATGCTGCCCATTGCCGGCTCGGCCTACACCTATGCCTATTCCACCGTGGGCGAGCTGATGGCATGGATCATCGGCTGGGATCTGATTTTAGAGTACGCCATTGGTTCGGGGGCCGTGGCCAGCGGCTGGAGCCACTACCTGCAGAAACTGGCCGGCCAATACGGGCTGATCATCCCGGACTGGCTCAGCCATGACACGCTGACCTACATGGGCCTGCTCAAGGAAGGCGCGGTAACGGCCAGCCCACTGATGCTGGGAGGCATGCCCATTGCCTTTAACCTGCCTGCGTCGCTGGTAGCTTTGTTTGTAACAGTACTGCTGGTTATCGGCATCAAGGAAAGCGCCCGGACCAACGCCCTGATTGTTTTCGTCAAGGTGGCCATCATCCTGTTCATCATTGTGGCGGGGTTCTTCTACATTAAGCCCGAGCACTGGACCCCCTTCTTCCCCTACGGCGCCGATGGTATCCTGGCCGGGGCGGGAACCATCTTTTTTGCCTACATCGGCTTCGATGCCGTCTCGACCGCTGCCGAGGAAGCCAAAAACCCGACCAAAGACTTACCTGTTGGCATTATCGCGTCGCTGGCCGTCTGTACGCTGTTGTATATTCTGGTCACGGCGGTCATTACCGGCATGGTGCCCTACAACCTGATTGATCGCGGCGCGCCGCTGGCCGCTGCCTTTAGCCATGTTGGCCAGAACTGGGCCGCCTATATTATCTCGGTGGGGGCCGTGGCAGGCCTGACCAGCGTGTTGCTGGTGCTGATGATGTCGATGCCACGCATCTTCTTTGCCATGAGTCGCGACGGGTTGTTGTGGCCATGGTTTGGCCATGTGCACGAAAAATTTGGCACGCCTTCCAACGCCACAATCTTAACCGGCCTGTTCGTGGCCTTTGTCGCCGGCTTTACGCCTATCGAACATCTGGCCGAAATGACAAGCATTGGCACCCTGTTTGCTTTCTCGCTGGTGTGCGCCGCCGTTATTATATTGCGCCGCAAGGCCCCGGAGCAGGAACGCAAGTTTCGCGTGCCGTGGGTGCCCGTGCTGCCGGTACTCGGCATTTTGTTTAACGCGGTGATGATGGTGCACCTGCAGCCGGAAACATGGATTCGGCTGGTGGTGTGGCTGGTGCTTGGGTTCATCATCTACTTTGGCTACGGCAACAAGCACAGCAAACTCAACGCCGACGGCGAGTAAGCACGACAAAACCCAGAGTTTATGCAGCGTGCCAAACGCCTACATCGGGATGGGGCCCATCATGTCGATGCACCGCTGAATGGCGTCGGCCATGCTCGTGGCATCCTTGACGCTCTGGCGCAGGAAGTTGTTGATCTCGGGCATCATCTGCAAGGCAATGTCAATCTTGGGGTTGGAGCCATGCTCGTAGGCCCCGACGTCAATCAGGTCCTTGGCGTCCTTGTACACGGCCAGCAGCTCGCGCATCTTGGCCGCAGCGGCCTGGTGCTCCGGTTCGCAAATTTCGGTAAACACCCGGCTAACACTACCCAGAATGTCGATGGCCGGGAAGTGGTTTTGGGCGGCAATTTTTCGGCTCAGGAAAATGTGGCCGTCGATAATCCCCCGCACCGTGTCGACGACGGGGTCGTTAATGTCGTCACCTTCCACCAGTACCGTGTACAGCGCGGTAATCGAGCCTTTCTCGTTGATGCCAGTACGCTCCAGTACCCGTTGCAACCACGAAAAAATGGACGGTGGGTAGCCTTTCATGGTGGGCGGCTCGCCAATGGACAGGCCCACTTCGCGACCCGACATCGCGCACCGCGTGACGGTGTCGGTCATCATAAACACCTTTTTGCCCTGGTCACGAAAGTACTCGGCCACGGCCGTGGCGCTAAGCAAGGTTTTCATCCGCATCAGGGGCGGCTGGTCGCCGGTGGCGCACACCAGCACGGAACGGGCCATGCCCTCTTCGCCAAGAGAGCCTTCGATAAATTCTCGGACCTCCCGACCCCGCTCGCCGACCAGGGCCACCACGTTGACGTCGGCTTCCGAGCTGCGGGCAATCATCCCCATCATCGTGGACTTACCGACCCCGGACCCGGCAAACAAGCCCATGCGCTGGCCGGCGCCCATCGTCAACAGGGCGTCAATGGCCCGAACCCCGGTCTCGAAGCGGTTGGTAATAATGGGTCGGGTCATCGGGTCGGGCGGGTCGTTGTCGGTGGTAATCCACACGGCCCCTGTCGTATCAAGCGGCTTGCCGTCAATGGGATCCCCGAGGGGGTTGATGACGCGGCCCAACAAAAAGTCGCCAACCGGGAAGGTAATGGGTTCGTTGGTTGTCGTCACCCAACTGCCCTGGTAAATACCAGCCCCATCGTACAGCAGCAGCATTTGTGCCGCATCGCCCTTAAAGGCCACCACCTCGGCCGGCTTCTGGGTGCCGTCCTTGGTTTCCACAAAGCACAGGTCGCCAATTTTAAGGCCGGGCATCCGGGCTTCGACCGTCAGGCCCATCAGCTTGCTAACCCGTCCCTTGTACTGGCTCAGGGACTGGGTGTTCATGATTTTGGTCAGGCGCTGCCGAACCGCCACAATCTGGGCCTGGTCTATCACCGACTCGGACAACGGATCGGACAGTGGATCGGCATGGGGCTCTATGTTGGGGTCGACGGGCTGGGTGCTCATACCCTATATTGTAGGCGTTTTTTGACAAAACGCCCATCGCCTTAATACCGGATTAATACGCCCCACGTCACCAAAATTTAGGTAGAAGGTGGCGATGCCGTCGGTGGGGTACCCGCAATCAACAACTGCTGCTTAAGGCGCAACAAGGAAGCAGCCACCGGTGAGGTCGGTGAAAACAGGTAAGGGGATTGTGCCAGCGCATGGACATGCCCCACAGCTCGGGTCTGAAAGGCCTGCTGATGCTGAGGTCCAGCCACCATCAACCGCACGGTATCGCGATCCAGCATGGCCGCCAGCAGCTCTTCGCCAACCTTGGCCGGCAACACGTTTTTGGGCAACTGCCGGTTGGCCTCCGTGGCGTACAACCCCGCCACCCTGCTAAAGGACATTTCCCCCGGCTGCTTGCGCATAGCCTCGAGCTCGCGGGCCCAAGCCATTGTGTCATCATTTCCCTTGAAGTCGCTAAGCTTTTGAAACTCCGTGGCGCCAACGCCCTGAGCCAACAGGCCAAACCGTGCCGAGACAGGCCGGGCCGAAACCAGCGATTGCGATACTGCCGAGATCTTCATACCCACAAAATCCCTTCTAAAAGTAGTGATATATTGCTTGCTATACAGCCTAACATAAGGGCCGTTGGCGGTCATCCGCCATGAACCGATGGCCATACCCTTGTGTGGCGGATGAATGCTAAGATAAGGGCACCATGATGAACGCTTCTGCCCCCGGCACCTTGCTGGACAAACTGTTTAAACTGTCGCTGACGCTGGCTGCCACGGCGCTGCTGATTTGGATGCTGGGCACCGTGGCCGGCTTCCTGTGGCCCATTATTCTGCTGGTGGGCCTGAGTCTGATTTTGACCTACATTCTGCTGGCCCCCGTCAATGGCCTGGAATGGCTGCTGAAACGGGTGGGACACCCCCTATACCGGGCCCTGCCTGAAAAACTGCAACCGTTTGTGCCGGGGCACCTGAGCCGGGTGCTTAGTATTTTGTTGATGTACTGGCTGACGCTGATCATCTTTCTGCTCATTGGCTTTCGGTTTGGCCCGCTGGTGTGGACGGAACTGGTGATGTTTGGCAAACAGGTGCCCGCCTATGTGGAACGCGCCGAAGACTGGCTGCTGGACCAACCCCTGTTAAGCCAGTACTTCCGCAAGGAGATCAAGGCGGCCGACGAGGAAGCCGCCCTGATAGGTGACCCGCAAAACGGCAATACACTAAAACCGGTACCCCCGCCCCCCATCGCCCGGCCGCCATTGGCCAGCGCGCCTACTGTGGAGGACTCTGCCGATACGCTCGAACCGCTTCGCGACACCTCGCTGACGGAAGACGAGAAAAAGCAGGCCAAGGCCCATGTGCTGAACTGGTCGGAACGGCTCGACGAATTTGAACCGTTTCTTAAGGAAAACCTGAACAATACCGTCGGCCATGTCAGCAACCTGGTGGGAACCACCCTGTCGATGGTGGTTTACGGATTAACCCTGCTGGTGATGGTGTTTTACTTTCTGCTCGACGGCAGCCACCTGATTAAGGACGGCTTGATTAAAAGCCTGCCGGCCAGTGCCAAACCCACCACCGCCTATTTCCTGGAGCGCTTTCATGCGGTGATGTTCGGGTTTGTTAAAACCCAGGTCCTGCTGGGCATGGTCACCGGCCTGTTTATGATGCTGGTGTATACCGTGTTTGACGTGCCCTACGCCATCTTTTTGGGCGCCTTCTTCGCCATCTCCGAGATTCTGCCGGTCGTCGGTACCTGGATAGGGTTTACCCCCGGTATCGTGGTCCTGTTGTTTATTAACCCCCTCAAGCTGCTGGCCGTCATGGGGATTTGCTACATTTATCAAAGCATCAAGGATAACCTCGTGGCACCAAAGATTGTCGGCGACATTATGGGCCTACATCCAGTAATGGTAATACTTTCACTGTTAATTTGTGCTAAAATCGCAGGGCTGGTGGGCGTTTTATTTGCAATTCCACTGGCAAGTATGGTAAATGTACTAATAACCTACCTTCAAGAAGGCATCCGCCCTATTGAAAAGGCAGGTTAGCCATTCCCAGTAAATCGTCATTGTTGTTTTGCAGGTACGAACTCGACGAATACGTACCCGGTTAGTTTCGGTGGGGTTTGACACACGCCCAAAGCCTTGTGCTTTGTGGGCCGCTCCCGACCAAAGGGAGGACGATACCCCCGCCAAACGAAAAACTTGGTACGATACCCCAGAGTCACCCTCATGGCAAGGATGAGGTTTTTATCGGGGATTTGTGCTTTACTACTCCTACACCCAACTCCCGTTCATTGATGTGTTATTCCCGTTTTGATTCTAACCCCTTTTTTCTAGTTAATGGAGGACATTGTGAAAGTGAAACAATTATTTGCTGCAACGTTGGCTTTGGCCCTGACGGCCGGTGTCGCCTTCGCTGGCGAAGTCAACATGGACGTACCCTACGGTGACCGTGAACCCGGTGGTTACCAACACCTGACCACCCACTACCACAACTACTGGCGTCACCATCATCATCCCTACAGCAACATCGAAGCCGAGCGTCACGTGGTTCGTGAAGCGCAGGATCTGGCCCGCCAGACCGATGTTTGGGAAGGTGAACCCCGTCAACGCTTTGTGCGCATGGACGACCAAAAGGTTCGTGAAGAATTCAACGAGTACCTCTTCACCGACCTGAGCCAAACCCAGTTCAGCTCCGAAATTCCTGAGCATGTCATCGAACAGATTAAAAACCGTCCTTCTTTCGATCAACAGACGGTTAGCAACATTCGTCTGAACGAAGAACTGCCCAGCAACCTGAGCTACAACGACCTGACCTACCTGCCGGATGAGTTCACCCGCAGCGAGCTGCACATGCCTGCTCAACGCTACAAAGCCGGTTTGATTGGTAACGACCTGGTTCTGTACGATACCCTGTCGGGTCGCGTACGTGGTCTGTGGCGCGACATTATCCAGTAAGCGCGCCCCCACAAACCCTTACTTATAAAAAGCCGGTTGTCTGTGATACAGACAACCGGTCTTTTTGTTGGTGGGGAGAATTTTTGCCCTCTAGCCCCAACCTCAACAAAAACTAAATTAGTAATTCCTTTTGGGCATTGGCCCCGAGCAGCTGGGCGTGCTGGTGAGCCGATGCCACCCCATCAGCGGGTTTAAACAAGCGGTTAACCAAGCCATGGGCCAGCGGCTTGTAGGTATAGTCCAGAAGCTTGTCCGAGGTCCAGTCCACAACCTTGGCGATGACCGGCATGGCGGCCAGTGCGATACCACCAATAACCCACTTGCGGGCCGCAGCCCCCAGGAAGGTTTTTTCAGCCAAGCCCTTCTTCAGGGTGTTCATACCGGCCGTTACCACCTTATCCAGACCTTCGCTGCCACGAATCATGGCAATAAACTGCGCCGGGATGATCAAGCTGGCGGCCGTCTGGAACAGCAGCGTCTCGCCAGCATCCGCCGTGGCCTGGGCAATCTTGCCCAGGGTGGACTTGCGGTCGGAATGCCGCAGGGTTTTGCCGAAACTGTAGACGGTATTGGCCAATACGTAGCTGGCTGTGAGCATATACGCGCCCAGTACGGTGGCTTCCGAAGCGCTCATGGTCTTCAGGGCCGTTTTGCCGTGGCCAGGTTCAATCACGTCCAGAAAACGACTGCCGTGGTGGCCAAAAGCCTGGTGCGCCAACGGCTTAAGGAAGCCCAACGATTTGGCCCAGCCATGGCCTGCCCCTATAACGGCTGCCGGCAACGCCTGCCCTGCCAAGCGCCCCCCGTACATGCCCGTAAAAATATCCTTCAGCGCCTCGGCCGCTTCGTTGGCGTAGCCACCAGCCATACGAATCACGCGGTTGTCCTGGAACAGGTCGTAGCTGTCGTTATAAGCGTTGTACTTGCCCGTAATCGGGTCAATGCTGTTCTTGGTCTGATCCCCGGTACTAAATTCGTCCCCTTCGGCCACGGCATTCAGGGCCTTGGTACGGGGTGCGCCGTAAGCAAACCCGTCTGATTCCGGGTCGTCGTAATAAAAGGATGCCTGGGTAGGCCGAGGGATGGGCTGCGGCATAACCGACCAGTTGCCCAGCGCCGGTGGCGGTCCCTGAAAGCCCATCGAGGCCCCATAGCTGGCCGCTGAGCTTAATACATTTGGTTGCCCATAGTTAAGTTGCCCATAATTAAACGGCTGTCCCCAGTCCAAGGAACCGGCCTGCCCCGAATAGCCATAAGAAGCCGCCTGCTGGACCGGTATCGTGCCATAGCCAGCCGGAGCCGAATAAGCTGAAGGGGTATAGCTTGGCGTGTAAGAGGGGTAAGACGGGTAGTAAACAGGGCTGGTGGTTTGCATCGGCCCGGCAATCGTCGGCACCGGGTAAGACACCGGGGCCGAATAGCCCTGGCTGGTGGCGACATTAGGCCATGGGGTCATGGCATACGACTGCATGGGGAATAGGGAAGCGGGCTGTACCAAGTCCAGACTCCAAGCCTTGCTAACCAGTAGGGACAGGGGAAGAGAAAGAAGAAAACAGAATAAACAGGGATCTGTTCGTCGCTTAATTCAAACCGATAAAACGACTGCAGGGACGCATGAACAGCTATTTTCACAAAAACCCCTGAACCAGGGTTGATGCGTTGTGCTAGAGGGCAATCTAACAATTGTTAAGCTTATCATAATTCGACCCTTTGCAGGGAATTTGTAACGAGTTTTTAAGGTCATTGCCCGCCTGTCACGGGCCATTGAACCGTGTTGGTTCAACGACTTTACCGGCCTGGGGTTATAAAAACGGTTTTGACACTTCTCCTACTCGCCTTTATTCAAAAAGGCTGCTACACTGCCAATGCCCCTCGACCAAATGGATAGGGGGCTTTTTTTATGTACCTGATCGCTTTTATAAACGTTTTTGGAGATACCCCCTTGAAACATTGGATGGCGTGGCCCCAGCTTGTCGTGCTATAAGCTTTCGGCGGCTCATCGCCCCAATAGCGCTTTGCATGGCCCTCTACGGCATCGGGCAAAGCAATTGCCCTTCCGAAGCCCAGGTTCCAACTCCCCAGCCACGCGACACCGCCGGCGCGGTTCAGAAAAAAGACATTGAAAACCAGCGGGAACGAAAAAACCGGCTGCACCCTCAACAGGAGCCCGAAACCGAGGTTGAGGACGAGCAAGAAGACACCACGCCCCAGTCCACCCAGCCCCAGACCACCGTTACCCTCTCTTCCATTACCATCGAGGATGCCACACTGCTGGACCCCGAAGCCCTCGATCGCGTGAAGGCCGATTATTTGAACCGCCCCCTGACCTTTGACGACATTGAAAAACTGACGGATGCCCTGAGCGACCTGTACCACCAGGCCGGCTATGTCACCAGCCGGGTGTACATTCCCCCACAAACCATCAAGGGCGGCCAGCTAACCCTGAAAGCCGCCGAAGGCAAGGTCGGGATCATCACGGTCGAGTCGGGCCGATGGTTCAAGAAACGGTCCGTGCTGCCCTACGTCACCCTGGATCGCGGCGAGCACTTTAACCTGAACAAGCTCAAGCGCGACCTGCGCCGCATTAACCAGAACCCCGACCGAAACGTCCGCGCCATCCTGAAAGCCGGTGAGGAAACCGGGCAAACCGATATCAACCTGAAGGTGACCGACCAGTTCCCCATCCACCTTTCGACCAACTGGGACAACATGGGCCGGGACCTGATTGGCACCAACCGCCTGGGTACCACGGCCACGTTTAACAACCTGCTGGGCTTTGGCGATACGGGGTGGGCCACCGCCAACTTTACCCGCCGATCCTTTGGCCACGGCGAACATTACGAAATCCCCGTCAGCAGCCACGGCACGTCGATTGGCAGCAACTACTACTTCAGCAACCTGCTGCTGGGTACCATCCAGGGGCTGGAAAATTTCCGCATTACCGGCCAGGCCCAGACCATTAGCGGCTACGTCAAACAGGAATGGGTGAATACGGAAAAATACAAGATTGCCCAGGATGTCAGCCTGAACTTTGTGGACCTGGAAACCTCCATTAACAACGCCATTACGCGCCAGCAAGTTGGCGGTGGCCGGTTTAACGACTCGGTTCGGGTGCTGCGGACCGGCGTGAACATTGAGCGTTACGGCCAGAGCAGCCGCACGTTTGTACGCCCCGAAGCCAGCCTGGGCCTGGATATTCTGGGGGGCGACGTGGCCAGGAAACCAGGTGGCATTGGCAGCCGACTGGGGGCTGGCTCGCAGTTCCTTAAGCTGTCCGGGTCGGCCATGCATACCCAGCAACTGCCCTTCCTCAATGCCTTGGGCATTTTCAGGGTATCGGGCCAGTACACCCCCGACAGCCTGGTCAGTGCCGAGCAGTTTCAGGCCGGCGGGGCCTTTACGGTACGCGGCTACAAGGAAGGCACCCTGATTGCCGACAAGGGCATGGTCAGCAGCGTCGAAATACGGGTGCCCCTGCGGGTGTTTCCCAAAGACTGGAAACTGCCCCTGGCCGAACAGTCCTTAAATGACGCGCTGGAAGCCGTCGGGTTTATTGACCATGGCTACACCATGGTGGCCAACCCCACCCCTGGAACCAACCAAAACCAAAGCATCCTGGGTACCGGCTGCGGGCTGCGCTACCGCCTGACCAAGTACCTGGTCGGCTGGCTCGACCTGGGCTTCCCGCTGCTGCTTAATGCCAGCAACAAGCAAACCGCCCGGCTTCACTTCGGCGTGCAATCGGAATTGTTCTAACCAATCCCCTGAGACACAGCCCCTGCCCCTACCCAAAACGTGTGGTTTCAGGCTAAAAACGAAATGCGGCCATTGACCTTGTTGTTGTCGTGCGGCAACGGGCCGGCCAAATTAAACGGGTTTTGCCCCGCAGGCATCCCGGCCCCGCCGCCATGGCTGCCGGCGGCATTGTTGACCGATTGCCCCTGCTGGCCCCCGCCGCCCCCGCCCACCGGCGGGCGTGCAAAATTAAACGGCGATGACCGGTTCATTGATGCACCCGAGCTTGATATTGGCCCAAACCCCATTCGGCGAGTCCTCTTGGTTTAAAGACACCCCTCTGTATTGGTATTGTTCCCAACCAGACTGTTTCTGCAACCATACCCTGTGCGCGCGCATGCGCGCCTTGTGTCTCTGCAAGCGACGGTGGTAACCGTCTCAAGACAAAAGATGCCTCAACTGCACTAAAGTTAATTTGTTGCGTTTTTTGCTACATGTGTCTGCCATTAGGTGCGATCTGTTACATGGGGTTACACAGAAGGGCACGGCCATCAGCACGCCACTGTGCCATGGAACGCCACAACAGCAGGCTCAACATGATGAAGCCTGCTGCTGCGGTTTTTCTTAAAAAGAAAGCTATCGGGGATCACGATGCCCAAAGCGCGGGGTTCTCCAGCACTGTGCGCGATGAGGCAACATCGCATCACAAGCCGAAAAAACAATCTCTGGAGCAGCGTTAGGCCAGGAAGCTGCTGCTGCCACCATTGGCAAACACCGGTACAAAATAACTATCTGAACCGAGTGACGAATGGGATGAAGCCGACAGATTCTCAAACGGGTTGTGACTGTGTTTGGTCGGTTTGTTAATCTGCGGTTTCACCAAAGGCACAGCGGCTTGCGAGGCCACATGATGATGAGCCGGTTGCTGGGATATAAAGGGATTAACCTTGCCCATTGGTGATTGATTCCTTCCTGGTTTTCACGTTAAGCGTACGATTCTCGCGTGTACTTCCTCACGTCTCCGAAAATGATCCAGATGCCCAGAGGCCGGTGATATAAAGAGGTATCGGTGTGCAGGCCGCACCAAAACAAGCTAATGATTCTCGTCAGATGCGCGTGCGTGAGCTTGGCCATGTACCATTTGGCTTTACACCTGGCACATCCGGGGTGAGACAACACGGAATTCGTTCGCCGTTGGATGTTCTCGCTTCTTTTTGACTTCTCGTAACTTGATGGGGTGATTAATAGGGGGTGACTAAACAGAAAACGCACATGTTGCGCTTTACCTAATAATAAAAAAACAGGCATTAACAAAATTGCTGAAAAATCGCCGAAACCCGCTCAGCTGTTACCTTTTTTAACAAAATCGCTTTAGATTTTGTTTATTTTTTAGTGCACACCACACTGTAAATAGCGCGAGCCACCGGGGTTTCGTCCAGAATGTACTCGACGACCAGTTCCCCCACCAGCCGTTCGTCATGTTCGATGCTCAACAGCATCATTTCGGCCCGTTTCCACAAGGGGTTGCTGGGATAATCAAACGTCTGCTCAAACACGGCGGTTGGGCCAAATACACGCTGGGGAACGCTACTGACCTTAAACAGCCGCTGGCGTTCCGGCTCGATGCTGACCCCAAAATTGTCGAACACCACCTGTTGCAGGGTGGCCTCTTCGAGCCACTGGCCTAAAAACAGTTTGGAGTCATACGTGTCATTAAGCTGCTTGCGCGCCACTTCAAGCTGCTCAAGCACCGCCTGGTAGTTATGCTCCAGGGAACGGTAACGTTGCTCAAAATCAATCAGGCGACGTTGCAGCGAAGACTTGTCGTTGAGCAGCTGCGTGGCTTCGCGGTGCAGGCCCTGCACATCCTGCGAGGTCTCCAGCACCTGGGTCAACTCGTCAATCTTGTCCTGAAAGACATGGTTGCTCTGGTGCAGGTGGGCATTGAGTTTCTCAAGTTCGGTAATCTTGCGCTGGTAGGCATCCTTGTCTTTCATCAACCGGTCAACCAGCAGCAGCATGTTGCTGCCCACATCACCCGACGGGTCTACATACCCGGGGCGATCCGCCTCCAGATCGGGTTCGGCCGAAACGGCATAACCCAGCGCATTTTCTATATAGGCGTTTCGATCCAGCTCGCTGGACAACCGTTCGCCCAACGACGGTTTACCGGCGCCTGCCACGATAACCGGCGATACATAATCTTGCGGGTCTCCCGACAGATCGATCTGGAGAGTTGCGTCATCGATTTCAAACGCCTGGTCCGTACCTTCCGGTGCCTGACCAGCCACGGTTTGCTTGCCAACGGCCTCAAGCTGTTCAACCAATTCCAACGCCACCCGCCCCGACAGGCTTTGGTCCGCCTTGGCGGGGGGAATCGCTTCTTCAGCATTCGACGCTTCAGCCTGGCTGGAAGACGATTCCGCCTGCTGCCGAAGGGCCTCGTCAAAACTACGGGCCGCCTCAAGATCGGCCGATTGGGGAGGCTGTGCAACCGACAACCGGATGTCCTGCTGGGCAATTTCCTGGGCCAGTTGGGCCTCTAGCGCGGCCTCCTGAGCAGCCTGGGACTGGCGCTGCCGATCCGGCGACTGGGCCAAGGCATGGGGACGGGCCATACCCACCCGGTCCGATTTGATTTCCTGGGGGGTCGACGACACCACGGATTTGGGCAGGATAATCAGGCGCTTGATGTCCTCGAGGGAGCGGCCCAGAATCAGGTGCTTCTTGATGTTTTTGAACAGGTTAACGTGCAGGGGACTGTAGTCTTTCAGCCCATCGGAACGAACCGGAATATCCAGCCCAAGTTCGGTTTCCCACAACTCGATATCCTGCTGTTGAATGTCAAAGGCTTTTAATTTATCCAGTACGGCCGGTGTGGTCATCGTCGTGATCCTGTACAATCCCCAAGTTAAACGTTGGCTAGAGATTCCAGAAAGGTAAAAGGTCCCAACGGACAGGTGTAGGGCGTTGTGGGGCGCTACTGAACCGGTGCCCAACAAGCCAAGTGCCAAACCTTCAGTCTATTTCGCTTCGGTTTATCAGGGTGCACTACAGTGGTTTGCCTGCAAATGTGTTATAAAGTATTATTTCTTGTTTATTATAAATGTTGACGAAAAAATATAAAAGAACCGGTACGAATCCTGTTACAATATAACATTTTTTCACAAACACATGCCCGGCAACAGAGCTTGATGGGTGGCCTTTCTACAAAGTATCTCAGTGAATATATACTAAATTACATGCGTAATACGGTCAAGCCGCCTCTGGGAATCTCGACTATTTGGGGGAGCCCGCATTGGGTCCTACAACCGGTCCTACAACCGGTTCTACAACCGGCCCCAAAGCCGGTCCGGCAGTGGGATGCGACGGCCAGCCGCCCAGTTGTCGCAGGCCTTCATACAACACCACACTGGCACATGTGGCCAGGTTTAGGCTGCGGCGATCGGCCAGCATCGGCACACGAAAAGCGTGTTGAGCATAGTGGGTCAACACGGCCTCGGGCAAACCCGTCGCTTCACTGCCAAAAATCAGGTAATGTCCCCGTTTAAACGGAATTTGCGTGTAGCAGTGCCGGGCCCGGGTGCTGAGCAGGGAAAACCCCCAATCGGGGTTCAAGGCCCTCAAGGCCTCAAAGTCTTCCACATGCACCGGCTCGACGTGTGCGAGGTAGTCCATGCCCGATCGCTTCAAATACTTGTCGCCAAAGGAAAACCCTAAGTCACCGACCAGGTAGAGCGCAGAGCCCGTACAGGCACACAGTCGGCCAATAGCCCCCACATTGCCGGGTATTCGGGGCTCCACCAGCACCACCCCCAAGCCCGATTGCTCGGCCAGCGCCGACTCGGCGGTCATGCCTTGGCCAGCTCCACACTGGTCTGCACCCACGTCAGGTAGGCCGGCAACCCCGCCTGGATGGGTACCTGAATGACCTCGGGCACCTCGTAGGGGTGGTTTTGGGCCACCCAGTCCTGCAAAGCCGGCCAACAGCCCTGGGTGGTTTTGATAATCAGCAGGACTTCAGGTTCCTGGGCCAACTTGCCCTGCCAAACGTAGATCGACTCCAGGCCGGGCACCAGGTTGACGCATGCCGCCAGCCTCCCTTCCACCAAGCCATGGGCCAGTTGACGGGCCACGGCCATCGACGGGGCCGTGACAAACCCCATGCAGGGCGTTTCAGACGGTTGATTTTGATTCATAACGGGGACAACGCCTCCTCTTTGCGCACTAGCGGTACAGGCCTGGTACAACCCGCTAGAACAGGCTGTCGGGCTCTTTACATAACCTTAACATGGAAGGGACTTGACCCTTCTGGATAAGGGTATTAGAGTCATGGACGTAATCACTACTCACACTTATCCAAAATTGTTATCTATTTAGCTCACGGGGCGCAATCATGCTGAGTGATTGTATTTGCCTACGGGGCTTTTTTATTGAACCTCCCTTCATCCTTAATCCTCACCGGCTTGGCTGTTTTGAATCACATCAAATCGGTATTCAGGTGAGCCCTATTTTAAAAAATTGGTTTACAATGCATTAAATAGCTTTCATTGAGTGCTTTTGTTCTTAGCCGTACAGAACCCGATGAGCGTGTGTGTATCAGATCCCCCTTTTTTAGTTAAACGTCATAGGAGTGACACAACACAATGAACATTAAATTACTGATGGCCGGTTTGTTAATGACCAGTTTTGTGGGCAGCACCATCCTGACCACCGGCTGCACCCCTCCCGAGCAAGCCGCTACGACGGAAGAAACCCCGGCTGCAACCGATGAAGCTGCTCCGGCTGAAGAAGCTGCTGCTCCCGAGGCCGCCGCTCCCGAAGCTGCTGCTGGTGAAGCTGCCGCTAGTGAAGCTGCCCCGGCTGAAGAAGCTGCCAGTGCTGATCACGCTGAAGGTGACCACCACTAGACCTTTTCTCGCTTAACCCGAGAACAAACAGTTTTTTATACACCAACACCCTCGTGTTTCAGACACGGGGGTGTTGTTTATTTGTGGGGCTTCATAAAACGCTGCACCAACGGGTTCGAGGACAAGACCGTTTCGGTCAGATCCACCCAGTGACGGGCCTGCCAAAGCAGCTCGCGCCAGGTCCAGTTGTTGTCGTACTCGACAGAAGCCTCTTGCTGGTTGTACTTCAGCATAATATGGTCCGGTAACCCCTCGCCCTTGAGCAGGTAGGCCGCAATCTCTGCCAGATGCCCCAATTGCACATCACAATAGAACGTCTCCTGGTGGTGCCGATCCTCGTCGGATTCGAAATACCAAAGAATGGTGTAGGCACACCGCACGGACGGATCTTCATTACCCAGCGACGGCCAGGTATTAATGGCAACGCGGGGCTCAAGGGTCTCGTCGGCCACAGCCGCCAACAAGGCCCCACTTTGAATACGATAAGCTTGAGCGCGTTTAGGATGCATAGACAAACAGCGTCGCGGTTAACCAAAGCAAGAACCGGCTCATTCAAGTGTCCTGGATAAAGAGCGCCTAACACTTTTCCTCTATAATTGGGAAGGTGCCTGTAGAAGAGGCGCGCCTGAAGCGCCTTGCCAAAGACACTTACAGAAAACACTTGCTGAGAGAGAGAACGCCGCCGTGGCCTGTTCTTGGCCAGGCACAGTGCACGTCCTGTCTCCATCCTACAGAGTTTGGCCACCTGCAGCACCCTCCCAATGGAGGACCCCCTTCATGCCCGAACACGGCGCATCCCCCTACCCCCACCTGTATAACCGGCTGATTGCCATCACTCGGCCCGAACCGTTTGCCACGGTTTTGGCCAGCCACCTGCATAGCCTGGGGGCCAAAACACTGGTGGCGCCATTAACCCAGCTTTCCTTGCTGGCGCCCGACCCCGAGGACGTCCGCGTCCTGCATGGGTGGCTCATTGGGGCCCAAAAATACCTGAATCAGGCCCAAAACCCTTACTGGATCATCCTGACCAGTCCCAACGCGGTCCGTTTTACCCAGCAGTGGTTCGAATCGGCCAAGCTGGACTGGTCACTACTGAAAGCCTGTCAGGTTGCGGTTCAAGGCCCTGGGACCAAGCGTTTGGCGCAACAGGCTGGGCTTAACGTGGTGGTGGAAGCCAACCCGCACTCCTCCGAAGGCATGGCTCAAACCTTGCTCAGGTACATCCGGCAGTCCGGTAGCCCCCATCCCCCCTATTTCCAATGGTTTCGCTCGGCCCTGGCCCCCGCCAAACTGATTGAACTGATTGATCAGGGCCTGAATAAGCAAACCGGTATTTCCCACCGAGCCGTATATGATACGGTGCCGGCACCCGCATCACCAGCTACTGATGGTCTTATTGAGGTTTTGGGCAACCATCAGCTCGACACGTTGCTGTTTATGAGCCCTTCGGCCGTGCATGCCCTGACCAAGCTGTGGCCATCGTCGGCACCCGACTTAGCCCAGACCCTGAGCCATGCCAAGCTGGTGGTGGCTTCCGTGGGACCTTCCACAAGCGATGCCCTGCTTAATATTGGCGTAAAAGCCTTTTTGCAGGCACCCGTACACAGCCTTGACGGTATTTTGGGCACCCTCGACACCTATTACAGCCAACTGGAGCCTGTTAAATAATGCCGGCCTGTCCCACCGTGCAACCGCTCGACCGGGTGTTTGCCGTGCTCGATACCCTGCAAGCCGACCGGGACCACCTGGACCGCAACTGGAGTATTGGCGAGCAAGCCGGCCGGCTGCTTTACCTGCTTACCCAAATCAGTGGGGCAAAAAACGTGCTGGAAGTGGGCACCTCCATTGGATACTCCGGCCTGTGGCTGGCTGCCGGCCTACTGCAGACCAACGGTAGGCTCCATACACTCGACGCCTCTGCCCAACGGCAGGCCGAAGCCCTCCAGCACTTTGAGCAGGCCGGAATTGGGCACCTGGTTACCTGCCATTGCGGCGATGCCCTGGCCCTGATTGAGCAACTAAAAACCCAAGGCCAGGCCTTTGACCTGGTGTTTATCGATGCCGCCAAAAAAGAATACTGGGCCTATATCCAGGCCCTCTTACCCGCCATACCCGCCGGGGGCCTTATCGTGGCCGACAATACCTATTCCCATAGCGACCAACTCGGCGATTTTCTGGCAGGCATGGCCGATTTGGACCGGCATACCCTTGACACCAGCCTCATAGATCACGCGCCAGGCTGCCACGGGCTATTAATAGCCCGGAAACGGTAAGGATTGACGGGCCGATGCGAATTGTCCTTGGGCAACTTACCCCCACCATCGGGGCGCTTGACGACAACATGGCGGCCTTGACCCTAACCATTGAGCAGGCCAAGGCACAGGGGGCGGATTTGGTTGTCTTCAGCGAAATGGTAGTCAGCGGCTACCCCCCCAAGGATCTGCTACTGGAACCGGACTTCGTGCAGGCCTGCCTGAATGCCAACCACGAGCTAGCCAAGGCCTCCGATGACGGGCTGATGGTGATTTGGGGCAACCTGGCCCAAAACCCCGCCCAAACCGACCAGCCGCTACTGAATGCGGCGATGGTGGCCGTGGGTGGGCAGTTAACCGCCACCATCGCCAAGCATCACCTGCCCATCTACGATGTGTTTAACGACCGCCGCTACTTTGCCTCGCCCCATGCCGATGCCCCCGAGAAACTGGCCATTGAGGCCCTGACCGTTACCCACAAGGGGTGCCGCATGGTGGTGACCGTCTGCGAAGATATTTGGAGCCACCCGGCCCTGTACGGCCCGGTGGCCAAGGAACACCCGGAAATAAGCCCGACAACCGTGCAGCTGGTTCAAAAGCGCCCCTACCCAACCAACGTGCTGACCCAACTGCCCCACCACGCCTTTGACCTGCTGGTAAACCTGTCGGCATCGCCCTTTGCCGGTGGTAAACCCCCGATGCGCCTGGCCCTGCTCTCGCAAATTGCCCAGCAGCAGCAGAAGCCCGTGGTGTATGTAAACCAGGCCGGGGCCCATGATGATGTGGTGTATGACGGCCATAGCTGCCTGAGCTGGCCCAATGGCGCACAATGGGTTGCCAACGGCTTTGTGCAGGAAACCTCGGTGGTGGACTTAGCCCCCATGCCTGAACCCGATGCCATGCCGCCCCCGATTAGCATTACCGATGCCCAATACACCCTGTTTGAGGCCTTGACCCTGGGTATTCGCGATTACGTGCAGAAAACCGGCTTTGAGCGAGTACTCGTCGGCCTGAGTGGCGGCGTCGATTCGGCCCTGGTCGCCACTCTGGCCACCGAGGCCCTGGGTGCACAGCACGTAACCGGGGTAGCCATGCCCGGCCCCTACTCCAGTGCGCACAGCTTAACCGATGCCCGCCTGCTGGCCAAAAACCTGGGAATTGACCTGCTGGAATACCCCATTACCGAACCTTTTTACAGCATGTTGGGCAGCATCGGCCAAGCCAAAGGCGATTTAAAACAGGACCTAGCCGAGCAGAACCTGCAGGCAAGGCTTCGGGGGCAGTTGCTGATGACCCTGTCGAACCGAAACCAGGCCCTGGTGCTGGCCACCGGCAACAAAAGCGAACTGGCCGTTGGCTACAGTACCATGTACGGCGACAGTTGCGGTGCCCTGGCCCCGATTGGCGATCTGCTAAAAACTGAGGTTTATCAGCTCTGTCGATGGTTGAACGCCCATTTAGCCGCCGATCCCCAGCACCCCCTGATTCCGGAGACGGTGCTGTCCAAAGCCCCATCGGCCGAATTGGCTCCCAACCAACGGGACAGCGATACCCTGCCTCCCTACGAGGTACTGGACGCCTTGATACGGGCCGTGGTGATTGACGGGCTGGATTTTGAGAACTGCCTGGGATTAGGGTATGATCAGGCCACAGTCGAGTGGGTTATTCGCCGTATTCACACACAGGAATACAAACGGCAGCAGTATCCGCCCATTCTCAAGGTCTCCAAGAAGGCTTTTGGATCGGGCCGCCTGTACCCCTTGGCCCAGCAAGTGCCCCTTCCTGGCACGTTGTCACCCCGCTCGCAATAACCCCATTCAAAGGACCCAACACCCTGACCCGCACGCAAGACAACTTTGTTGAAAAAATCCAGCGCAGCAAGACCGGACAAGAGCAGGATGAAACCCTGGCCCTGTACGAAACCCCGCTGGTGACGGTGGATATTGTCATCTTCACCATCGTCAACGGCAACCTGAAGGTCTTGTTGATTCGACGCAAAGGCCCGCCGTTCCAGCATATGTGGGCTATCCCGGGCGGGTTTATTCGAATAGGCGAAACCCTTGAAGAAGCCGCCGAGCGCCGTCTGTTCGAGGAAACCAACGTCAAAGACATTTACCTCGAGCAGCTGGTGACCTTTGGCACCCCCAACCGTGACCCTCGGGCCCGTATTATCACCATCAGCCACTATGCGTTGATTGGCTCGAACAAGGACATTCAGCCCAATGCCAACGCCGAGGATGTCCAGTGGTTCAGTGTCCACGATCTGCCGGACCTGGCCTTCGATCACAAGGACATCGTTGAATGCGCCCTTCTGCGCCTCAAGGAACGACTTAAAACCTCCAACATAGCCTTCCAGCTCTTGGGCCATAAATTCACGCTCACGGAGCTGCAGAGGGTCTATGAATTGATTCTTGAAAAAACCCTGGATAAACGGAACTTTCGCAAGAAAATTTTATCGATGGGCATCCTGATGGAAACCGACGAAACCAAAATGGAAGGCTACCATCGCCCGGCCCAGCTCTACGCGTTCCGCGAACGGGGCCGCGTGCAAGAATACGAAGTATAAACCGCGTTCGGCTTTTTCCCTCCCCAGAGCCCCACCGCGTTCATCGACACCTAAAGCAGTCTGGCCTTCATCTAGATGAGTATCAGGGCGGTGCAGCTTCGAGACATTGCATTGGCGCGCTCTCTAAGAGCTTAAGCCACCAAGTTTGTGTCCAGGGGACACAGCTTCAAGGCAAAGGCGCACGGAGCGAGGGAGAGCGTACATAGAGGTACGTGACCGAAGCGAGTACGACTTAAACGCAGAAGATGTGTTCTCCATGGTGCAAACCCAGAGTCATAAGAGAGACCCCACCGGCGGCACTGGGCCACCGATGGGGTCAAACACAATAGGAATGATTCGAGAAGTCTTATTCAGACTCTAGAATACGTAGTTGGTGCGCAGACCGAGCACGAAGGTACCATTGTTCTGGGTGATACCACCACGGTTGATGATAACCTGTGCACTCGGAATGATGGTCATGTTGTCATTGACCGCAAACCGGTAGAAGGCTTCCAACACGTGCTCGTTACCACGGCCAATGGTCAGACGGCCAGGTGCAGCAACACCGTTAGCCTCACCAATTTCCGTGGGGTTGATCAACGCGTAACCAACACCGATAGCGTCTTTGGAACGCTTGGTCAGGTCTTGGTCAAACGCCGTCAACGGAACGCTCAACGTCGTACTCAGAGCATTCTGAATACCGATCATTGTACGGGAAGCGAAGAAGTTGGCTTGGGCGCCCGTACCGTTGCGCAGACTGTTCAAGATAGCGTTGTTGTCGTTACCTTGACCAGCTTCGTTAAGCGACCAGTCAACAGAGGTGCCGATACCACGCCACCATTCTTGGTTCCAACCGACGTAGAAACCGTTGATGTTCTGGTTGCCATTGGCACCACGAAGCAAGGTTTCACCTTCACGGTTGAGCGGTCCAAGACCCGTACCAGCCGTAACGAACTGGTTCAGGTTGGTGGTGCCTTCGTTAAAGAAGTGGTAAGCACCAGCGTATAAGGTACCGGGTTTGGTGAAGCTATCAAAGAGGAAGCCGGTGTCATAGTTCAAGGCCATCTCTTCGGTCGCCCACAGGCCACCCATTACATCACTGGCAATACCAGAACCGATAGCACCGGTGGTATCCAAGCTGAAGTGCTCACCGAGCCCTTGGTGCCACGAGTGGGCAATGGTCGGGTTGATGTTGTTCACCAGGATACCGGCGTTACCTACCAGAGCGGTGTTCTGGAATTGGTTCAGCTCGTCACCTTTGTAGGGCGAACGGGCGAACAGGTTACGCCACGGCACGATACCAACGTAGAGGTCGGCAGTGCTGCGGAACCGATCGTTGTCGGGGAACAGGTCGAAACCAGGGGTCAGGTCGGTAATAATCGGGATACCCGGTTTGAACGCTTGTTGATAGTAAGCACTTTCAACATAGATGTTCTGACGAGTATTGATACCGTTGGCTGCACCGATACCAGGTCCAAGCAAGAAGGAACTGGTACCAGGGCCTTCGTTAGCGGCAGAAGCGCCACCAGCAATGGCCGAGTAGCCAGAGATAGGACCGGCCGTACCAGCTTGGGCGTTGCTGCCGTTACGCTGGGGCGACCAGCGACCGAAAGCACCAACCAAACGGGCGACCACGTCACCTTCGCCAACGCGGCTGTTGTCATAGCTTTCAACAACCGGTACTTTCAAGCCCAAGCGCAGGCGACCCAGGGCCGACAGGCTGTCTTGAATACCGTTAGCTGCAGCGGTACCACCGAGGCCAGCGCCACCGGCATCCCACAACATACCGAAGGAGAAGTCACCATGAAGCTGGGTTTTCTCCAACAGGTCGAGGCGGGTGTCTTGCTCGGAGTTCTTGGCTTCAATAGCCGAAGCGCGATCTTCGAGGGCATCAACACGGCTGTTGAGCACTTCCAGTTCACGTTTGAACTCTTCTTGCAGACGGGCCAGTTTCATCAGGTCGGACTTGTCAGCTTTTTCAGCACCCAAACGGGCCAGGTCACGACCAACGGATTTCATCAACGCGTTCAGGGCAGCAGCCAATTCCCAACGGGTAGGGGCTTTGTTACCTTTGAACGTGTAGTCGGGATAACCTTCAATAACGTCGTATTTCTCAACCAGGTCAGCCAAAGCTTGGTAGGCCCAGTGAGAAGAATCAACGTCGGTTAACTCTTCAACGCTGGTTAAGGCGTTTGCAGCAGGCATGTTGAACGCAACCATGCTGGTTGCAGACAACAAGATGCTGGCTGCCATTAACCACGGAACGATTTTCTTTTGAGTCATCGATCTCATTACTCCTATTGTGAATCAGATGGTCAACTAACTCTTCTTATACCTAATCACACTCGTTTACCACAACTTTGAGGGGTTATGGGGTTCACCTATCCAGAACGTTCATCTCTTTAGCGTATCAAAGCACGAACTAACTGAATCACTGCTTCTACGGTATAAAGTATACGATACAAAAAAGGGCATGGTTAGCCCTGATAAGTTACGTGTCATTATATGGGGGTGAACAGCGCGATCGGACATTCCTTTATCTCTTCTTTATCAAGACTTATTCAAATTTAACTATATATTTGAAAATTAAGGGGAACCCCTGCCAACAAGCTGATTTTGCTCTTATTAAAGGGGCGAAAGGACGGGACAACCCCTTGCTTAGTGTGCAGGATACACTTTTAAGCTTAGTGTACCCCATACGCCTATGGACGCCCATAGACCGAACAGTGGATTTACGGCCTTAAGCCTTTGCTGCCGCCAAGCTCTGGCTGATTGCCGATTGAACCAGTTCCAGAGCACGGCCAACAGCCTGGCCGTCCTTGCCACCCGCCTGGGCGAAATTGGGCTTGCCCCCACCGCCGCCTTGGCAATGCTCGGCGGCTAATTTAACCAATTGGCCGGCATTGAGCCCCGCCTCCATACCCTCATGGCTAACCAGCACCACAAACTGGGCCTTGCCTGCCACGTCAGCCCCCAGTACAACCACCTTGGCATGGGTCTGCTGGGCCAGGGCCTCGGCCATGTCCTTAAGCAGCTTACCTTCCGGCACGGCCACCTGCTCAACAAGCCACGGCGCCTCGCAAGCCTTGTCCTTATAAGCCTGAACCATGGGCCCCAACTTGGCCAGTACAGCCTGGCTTTGCAGGGCCGCCAATTCCTTTTCCAGGGCCTTTTTTTCTTCCACCAACTTCAGAGTCTTCTCTTCCACCTCGTTTAACGGTGACTTGAGTGATTCAGCCAGGGTCTGCAAGGTGGTTTGGGCATCAAACAGCTTAAGCAACGCCGGCCGGCCTGTCACAAACTCAATACGGCGCACGCCACTGGCAATCGAGCCTTCGCTCAAAATCTTCACCAGGCCGATGTCACCCAGGCGATCAACGTGGGTGCCACCGCACAGCTCCTTGCTAAAGGCCCCAAAGGTGACCACGCGAACCTCGTCACCATATTTTTCGTCAAACATGGCGGCCGCCCCGGCAGCCTTGGCATCTTCCAGGCCCATCAGTTCCGTGTCCCGCTCGGTGTTTTCAAACACCCACTGGTTTATCAACAGCTCAACCTGCTGTAATTCCTCAGCCTTCATGGCCCGGTGAAAGGTAAAGTCAAACCGAGCGCCATCCGGCCCCACGTAAGACCCAGCCTGGCCCACCCGATCACCCAAGATCTCCTTGAGCGCCGCATGAAGCAAATGGGTTGCCGAGTGGTGGTGAGCCGTCCGGCTTCGGGCATCGGCACTTACTTCGGCACGCACCTGCTGACCCACCTTAACCGAGCCACCCTGGTCAAAGAGGCAGTGGTGTACAAACAAGTCCCCTACCTTTTTCGTATCGCGCACCACCACCGTTTGGCCATGCGGGCCACCCGGCACGTACAAAATACCGCGATCACCCACCTGGCCCCCGCTTTCACCATAAAAAGGCGTGGTATCCAGCACCAGTTCAAACGGCGCATTGGTGCCCCCGACCGACTCGACCCGTTGGCCGTCCTCAATCAGGGCGACAATGGTGGCGTCGCCTTCCAGCGATTCGTAACCGGTAAAGACGGTTGGGCCATGCTGTTTTAAGATATCGGCATACACCTGGTTGCTTACCACGCTTTTCTTGCCCTGTGCCGACCGGGCCAGCTCGCGCTGTTCGTTCATGGCCAATTCAAAGGCGGCCATGTCCACACGCATGCCCTGCTCCTCAACCAGTTCCTGCGTCAACTCAATGGGAAACCCATAGGTGTCATAAAGCTTAAACGCGGTTTGGCCGGCAAATACCTGTTTTTTGGCCTGCTGGTGCTCGGCCAGGGCTTCCTCAAACAGCTTGGATCCACGATCCAAGGTTTCCAGGAACTTGGCCTCCTCGCTGGCGATGGTCTCAACAACCACATCGTACTGGCTTTTCAGCTCGGGATACTGGGTGCCGTAAAGGTCGCGAACGGTGCTGACCAACTGGTACAGCGCAGCCTTCTCAAGGCCCAGTTGCCGGGCAAACCGCACCGCCCGGCGCAGCACCATGCGAATAATATAACCACGGCCCTCGTTGCTGGGCACCACACCGTCGGCCAGGGCAAACGACACACACCGCATATGGTCGGCCACAATCTTCAGGGCCACGTCCACTTCGGCATCCTGCTTGTACGTTCGCTTCGTTAGCGCACCCACTTTTTCAACCAGGGGAAAGAGCAAATCCGTTTCAAAGGTGTTGTTTACCCGCTGCAGAATCATGGCCAGCCGTTCCAGGCCCATGCCCGTGTCAATGTTTTTGTATTCCAGCTCGCTAAACTGCCCTTTGTCGTCTTTGAACCGTTCCATGAACACGAGGTTCCACAGTTCGATAAACCGCTCGCCTTCCAGCGTGGCCGGTGTGCTGTGCTGGTCGCCACCAAATTCGGTGCCCCGGTCAAAATGCAGTTCGGTGCATGGGCCACAGGGCCCGGTGGCACCGGGTGGTCCCCAAAAATTGTCTTCGGCCCCCATGTCCAGGATACGCGCGTCGGGCACGCCGACATGATCAACCCATATGGCCCGCGACGCCTGATCGTCCTTGTAAATGGTTACCCAAAGCTTATCGGCAGGAATTTCAAGCACTTCGGTAAAGTACTGCCAGGCCCAGCGGCTGGCCTCGGGCTTAAAATAGTCGCCAAAACTGAAGTTACCCAGCATCTCAAAAAAGGTATGGTGCCTTAAGGTACGGCCCACGTACCCCAGGTCGGACGCCTTGCCGCTAATACGGGCACATTTCTGGATACTGACGACGCGGGGCGGATCCGGGGCAGGCTCAAGGCCCATGAAGATATTGACAAAGGGCAACATGCCCGCCGGGGTAAGCAGTACGGTGGGGTTACTCGGAATCAGGCTGGCACTGTCGCGAAGCTGGTGGGCACACTGCTCCACAAAGAAGCCTATAAAGCTTTCGCGAATGGCTTGGGAGGACAAGGGTTTCATAAATTAAGACAACTCGAACCGGCAACCGGTTCGCCACTAAAAACAACAGGCCCGTAACGACAAGGACCGAAAGCCCGAGAAACACACGGGCACCCTACTATACAACCGACTCGCCCCCCCTGACAAACCCCCTTGCTCAATCACCCTCCCCCGCCCCCGCATACCCTCTCAGCCATCATGGCCAGTCTGGGTGGCCAAACCACTGCCATTTACTCCAGCCAGACGATGCCAGACCCGCCCCCTATCATCTACCCTTGGGTAAGTTATAATAGTATTGGTGATCCGATGATCGGCCTGCCAACCCAAATGCCCCTTGCTTAAGGGCTGTTGGCCCCAACGACATCCTTGCCGCCCCGTACTGGTTACATTGCTTACACGCCCCGTCACAGCGTTTGGTTAAAGGACGATACGATACCCATGACGACACAATCCACCCTCTCAACCCGGCAGGAAGGCGAAAAAACCGTTCTGACCATCGAAACCAATAACGTCGACTTCCGCAACGCGGAACTGCTGAAAACCGAAATTAAAGACTTGGTCAATGCTGGCAAAACCGAAATTATTCTGGACCTGAGCAAGGTCACCTTTATGGACAGCGCCGGCCTGAGCGTTTTGCTCAACGGCAAACGCGTGACGGATGAAGCCAATGGCCGCTTCAGCATTTGCGGCTTGCAAGGCTACGTCAACAACCTCGTCACCCTGACCAACCTCAACAAGACCATTCCCGTGTTTGAAAGCGACATGGAAGCCATTCAAAGCTAATTCGGGACATCCCCCCTTCCAGCGCCATAACCAAACGCCTCGCCAATTTAACCAGTTTTATAAAGGATCTTCGAAAACGTCCCTCCGCCAGAGCCTCTCTGAGCCGGGACCTGCGAAGATCCTTTATTTAGTGTATGGGCCAGCCCTTCCCCACAGCCGATACCCCTGACAACCCCCAACGCGTCTCCTGTAACACGTTCTCTCACTATCACCCGATTGTGCCGAACGGCCCCCTATTGGTTAGCTACCCCCATACACTTACTCGAAGGGAACGGATGCCCTATGACCTCGTCCTACGATCACCCCCAGAAAATACGCCGCCCCAGAATCAATCCAGCCCGGCCCAACAGCGGCAACAGCAATGGCATGGCCGATGCCATGGCCAACCGGGACTTGCGGTCCTCAACCACTGTTCCGGCACAAACCTTTGGCCTGTACCCCAATATTGCCAACCTGGTGCAAACCAGCCAGTTTTTACCCCGATCCCTCCAACACGCCCTGGGCAAAAAGCTGTTCTCTGCAGCCATTACCCGGCAGTCCCGCACCCCGAATTCCAGGGGCCGAGGGAGCTCCAGCCTAAAAAGCATGGGGCCCGATGCCGTGCTCAACATTTACCAACATTGGTACAACACCACCACCGAACTGGATCGCGCCTTCAAGCTGATTGCCGAATTACCGCCCGCCCAGCAAAGTGCCTTTAACCGCGACTGCGGCGATATTCTGCACTTTATCCACCTCTACCAGGTTCGACGCTGCATTTCGCCCACCGAGTTCATTAACCTGATCAGCGACCAGCTCAGCAACACCCCCCATTAATTGGGGGGATCTCCAACGCCCCCCACAAAAACAATTTACCCGTCCTCTCGGACGCCACAAGGATGATGATTGCCACCAGGCAACGGCTTCACCCCAGGGCGTCCGAAACCGTATTTATAACCCGGATTCAATAATCTGTTACAAAGGATAAACCCCCGACCGAAACCCATTTCAGCCTTCCGCGATCCCTCGATTCGACAAGGTCAGGCAATAAGCCCCTTATAAATGTTTTTATTTTTGTACAGAGTACAATGCGCTTTTCTGCTTACGCATACTCCCTTCAATGGAGCACACTGACCATGACGTATCGTACGTTTTGGGCAACCGCCTTGGGCATGTCCCTGGTTGCCTCAACCACCCCTATTGCACTTGCCGACTACGTGGTAGGTTCCGGGCAAACCCAAACCTTTAATACCGCGATTGGCCAAAGCCAAACCATTAGCGATGGCACGCTGGTTCGCGTTGACGGTGCCGTTCGAGCCCAGCAAGTTCGAGGCAATGGCCAATTAACGGGCAATGGCGGCAACCTCAATGTGAACGCCCCACTCATTATCATCAACGGCTCTGTTAGCGCCGATGCCACCCAGGCTGGTGGAAACGGCGGCGTGCTGAACTTTAACACCGGCAACGGTGTACTGGTAAACAACGGCACCATTTCGGCCCGTGGTGTCGATGGCGGCCAAATCCTCTTTACCACCGGCTCCTTTACCCTGGGCCAGAACGGCGTAATTGACGCCTCCGGCAACGGGGGGCGCGGCGGGTACATTGGCCTGAATGCCAGCGGCGTGGTTGATATTCGCGGCAAAATGAGCGTGAGCGGTGCCTCGACCAACCAAAACAGCAACAACCTGATTGAAATCCAGGGGGCCGGCGTCACCATTGCCAGCACCGCCGTTATTAACGCCCTGGGCGACAAGGGCGCTGTTTCAATCAATTCCACCGGCAACCTAAGCAACCGCGGCACCATTGCCGTGGACGGCGCAGGGTCCGAGACCGCCGGCAGCATCGTCCTGACAGCCACCGGCAATATTGACCAGGGTGGCAACCTTCAGTCCAAAGGGGGCCCCGGCAGCGTTTCACTGAATGCCGGTGGCGAAATCGCCTTTGACACCGGCTCCAACATTACGGTAGAAAACGGAAGCTTCACGGCCAATGCCGGTACCGACATCGTTTTCCAAAACAGCAATGACCACGTGGCCGTTTCGGCCAACAACGGCGGATCCATCCAACTGGTTGCCGCTGAAGATGTCATTATGGACGCCACCCGCCTCGAAGCCCGTGGCGGCACGATTAGCGTAAATGCCAACTATGTGCAGCTGGGTGACAAGAGCACTCTGAGCACCAGCACGCTGGATGGCAGCGACGCCGGTGATATTACCATTAACGCCAACGGCGACATCAATATTGTGGCCCGCACCGACAGTGCCACCTTGGCTGCCAACGGCGGCAAAGGGGGCAACATTACCGTTGCCGCACAAGGCAGCCTTGGTATTAAAGCCACCAGCGACTCGCCCACCTTTGTGATTGAAGCCAACGGCGAAAACGGCCAAGGCGGCAGTGTGGCCGTTAGCGGTTCCCAAGTCGTCTTCCAAGAACTGAACACGGCCAACCAACGTGGTTTTGCCCGTGCCAACGGTACCACCAACGGCGGCAGCGTGACGGTCGCCGGTGACACTCTGGATCTGACCCGCGGCAAGATTGAAGCCAACGGCGCCAACAACGCCGGTGACATCGCACTGACCACCACCAACGGCATGGTACTGCTTGACAGCGTGGTAGAAGCCAACGGCGACAATCGCGGCAGCGTGGCCCTGACCACCACCGCTGGCGTGGTCAACCTGAAGAGTTCCTCGGTGGGCATCAACGGCGGGGCCCTGAGCCAACTGACTGTCAACAGCGGCAGCCACATCATCCAAACCGGCGGCGAATTGTTTGCCCGGGGCGTTGATGCCGCAGGCTCCGTTAACCTGACCTTTGCCAACGGCTCAACGGCTAATATCTACCGTGTGGATGCCAACAGCAGCAACGGCAACGCCGGCGACATTGCCATTACAGGTGGCTCGATGGTGTTGACCCAGGCCAACAGCTTCGTCCGTGCCATTGGCGGTGACCGTGCCGGTAACGTCACAACCAACCTGACCGGTAGCTTCAACCAGGCCGTCGGTACCGACATCAACACCCGGGGCCGCACGGTTGGCAATGCCAGCAACACCATTACCCTTAATGCCGCCAGCATTACCACCGACGGCCAAATTGTGGCCACCGGTGCCCGAGCTGGCGACAACGGCGGCACCATCACCCTGAACGCCACGAACGGCAACCTGATTACCAAAACCAACTCCGTTATCGCGGCCAGCGGTAGCCCACAAGCCAATGCGGTTGCCGGCCAAGGCGGTACCGTAACCCTAAACGCCTCCAAATCCATCGCCGTTCAAGGCGACTTGGTGGCCAACGGCAATCAGGGCCAAAACGCCGGTACCATTAACGTCAACGCCACCACCGCCGGTGGCAACGTCTACATCATCAACGGGGGCAAACTGAAGGCCAACAGCCTGGCAGGCCCGCAAGCCGGCAACGGCGGCACGGTCAACATCAACGCTGCCCAGCACATCACCGTCACCCAAACGACTGCCGACACCGTCATTGAAGCCAAGGGCAACAGCGCCCTGGCCAATACCGGCAACGGCGGCCAAGGTGGCAATGTTACCTTTAACGCTGGCGGTACGCTGGTCTTCAGCAACACCAGCGGCAGCCCCACCCGCTATGTAGACGTCTCGGGCGGTACCGGCAATGGCGCCGGTAACAGCGGCGGCAATGGTGGTACCATCACCTCCACCTCCACCACGTTGCGCATCAACCAGAATGATGTCAACGCCTTCACCCTCAAGGGCGGCACCGGTATCAACGGTGCAGTCAACGGTACGGACGGCGTCATCAACCTGGATTAAGCCACACCCCCCTCATCCCCACGTTTTACGAGTGTTATTGTCAAGCCCAAACGCCTTCCGCCCATCCAACGGCGGCGGGCGTTTTGGGGTTAAAATCCGTAGAGCTTGACCGGCTGCTGCATGGTAAGCACCAACCGTTCGCCCGGGGGTATTTTAATATGAATCCCCTTTTCCCTGGGCCCGCGGTACATAGCCCGCCCGTAGCTGCCAATCTGGTAGATGTGGTAAGGCACTACCTTCAGCTCGGTGCCTTTCGTCAGTTGTCCGCCCCAGTAGGGATAGGACTGGCCGGTATCCACCACGGCATCAATGGGCAATACCGGGCCATTGGCCAGCTGCAACTGGTAAAAATGAATCTCTAAAATGGCATTACGCCCCTCAATGGGCTTATCTACCCGAACCACCTGCCCCATAACCCGATCCTGCCGGCTTAAAACCAGGCTCTGGCCAACATACATGTCCTGGGCCACGGAAGCCAGAACCGGCTGGCCTTCAAGCGCCGATTCCGTGGTGAGGTTGTCAAGCAAAATCACGCTCAGCATCGAACCACGGGGCATTTCGTAGGCATAGGTATCCGTTTGCGGCTCGTAGCCATTGCTCCGGTACTGGTCAATATCGTACTGATCGTCGGTTTGCTCCGGTGTCAAATACGGCGCAGGCTTTCGGGGCGGAAAAAACGGCTTTTCGGGCACTTTTGGCCAGGCTATATGGCCACCGCCACCATATTCACCGGCACTTTGTTCGTCATAGGCAAAACAGACTTGGCTAAGTAGCAACAGGCAGCATAATCCCAGAAAAACCCCTAAAACCAAGGCCATTATCTGGTCAAACCTGTATTTTTTTGCCCCAGCCAAAGCACTCATCGACAAAGCCAGAACCTGTGGCTCGTTTTTAGGCCTGTTTTTAGGCTTGTTTGACGATGAAAAGGGGGCAAAAAGGCCTGCCATTACTGTTTTTATCCTATTAAACCAACCAAAGACCGTCGTAGGAACTACGTTGAACGATTTTCTACCTTTAGTGTCGTCGATTTCGTTAAAAAATCCAGTTTCTTAGCGATTCATTTACACGTACCGGAGACGGTCCCCGTTGTTTTTTCGGGCCTGTCAAGCGGCTTGCTCATTGTAAAGCCGTGCTGCAGGCGGTTATGCTCAGAAACGAGAAGAAGCTCAGAGGGGTATCACCCGGATGCCAACTGCCAAGACAACCAATACCACCAACCACCGCGCAGCCCAATTTGCCCCGCCGCCACATCCTCCGTGGGTGGCCGACTGGTGGCGACAGTTTGATGCCCTGCCCCTAGCCCCCTATTTTAAGGCCAACGTGCGGTATCACTTAAACACTGTTCTGTGCCAGGCCAACGCCAACCGAAGCCGGCGCCTGATGGAATTTTTCAAGAGCGTGGACTGGCTGCCACTGGCCAACATCAAACCCAACCCCCTGGATCAACTGCCGGCCGAAACGGCACGCCACATCCGCCATGACTTGGAAACCTACCTCGCCGAAAAAGCCCAAAAAAAAGCCCGACAGAAAAACCAGCAGCAGGACTACAAGCTGCGTGTCATCCACTACTTCAAGGATCGCCTGAGCCGCGAAGACAAGCAGTTGCTTGAACGGCTGCGCGATTACGAACTGGACCTGACCGGACAGGACGCCAACTGGCAACACTATTTTCGCCTAACCTCCTTCAAGCAAATTGACGCCTTTGGCGCCATGTCAACCAGCGATCGAATGCAACGCATTGCCGCATTCAAGTTTGACGTGCAAACCCGTTGCTACCACGAAAAAAAATTACAGACCGGCCAGTACTGGGGTTTTTACAACGACGGGTTTGGGTTTGACCCGGCCAACCTCGACGAAACGCTGAACAACTGGCACCAAAATCACAAGCGCCAACACCAGACAGACCCGGCGGATCAACCCAATGACAGCGCGATGAAACCAACCGGCGACGACCGGCAGGCTGCTCTGGAGATTTTGTCGCTGCCGGCCAACCCGGATCCCAAAACCGTTCGGGCACGGTTCCGCGAATTGGCTCTGGCACTACACCCCGATCGCCCCGGCGGATCGAGCGAGAAAATGAAAGCGGTCTTGTGGGCCTATAAAACCCTCTCCCCCTCCCGCTAAAAAACCGCTACAATAAAAGGTACGTTTCCTAACGACCCTGTCTTGTCGATCGCCCGTCAGGCGACCCCGCGACATTGGAGAGTACTAGAGAACGAAACCGGATCGAAGGACAGAGAAGAAAAAGAAGAGGGTATACCCGTGTCATTATCCATGCAACGCCAACCGGCCCAGCCGACCTTAAAAGCGGTCGACAACCTTGAGTCCGCCTTTTACCAGGAACATTTGCAACACCAGCGAGCCCACCAACAGCCCACCGCCGTGTGGCAACACCCTGCACCGCCCCAGCCAACACCAGCCGATTTAAATTTACCCGAGGATGACGAAACCTTTCTGGACCGGTTGTCGGTGATGTTGGCCAACCGGGCGGGGCAATTCTTAAGCGAGCCGGAAACCCTCAAACAGATTTTAAAATTCAGCGAGCTGCAACGAGACAACCGCCAGCTGGCCCGGCATATCCAGCACCTGCTGACAGTCATCCACGAACAGAAGCGAGCCCTGCACAGCATCCAGCAACAGCAGCAAGCCGCCCTCGATGATCAGTACCAACACCTGTTCGGGCAGCTTTACCTTAAAAAGTAGTGCCCGACGAACAAGTCCCTTTAGGGCAACTGCTGGCGGGTTAGCTCGTCGATGATGTAGCGCAGGGTTTCGGCGGTTTTATACAGCGGTTCAATCAGCGGAACAGCCATAACTTCTGCCGTAGGCACACACACCTGGATGGCTTGGGGCACGATGGTCATGGTGGCCGGTGTCCGGCCAATAACATCCCCGTCGGCCTGCACCTTTAACCGGGGCCGGCTGGTAATGGTAATATGCTTGCCACGAAAATGGCTTAGGCCCTCTTTAAGCGGCTTGTCCGGCGCCAGGCTGTGCTGGTGCATCAACATCTGGACCACCGTTGTCCAATAATCCAGACGCTGCTTGGAAGCAATCACACAGACATCAAGCAGGCCGTCGTCGGTACGTGACCCCGGCGACAGGGTCAACACCTCGCCCAGCAGGTTGGCCGCGTTGGCCACGGTGGCCCCTATGCCCTTAACCGTCAGGGTGGGCTTATCGTCAATGGTAATGTCGAAAAAGGCATACGGGGTGGTAAAGGCCTGCATGGCCCCTTGCCAAATATAGGCAAACAACCCCAGGTGTTTTTTCTCAACCGACCGCACATTCTCAATAATTTGGGCATCAATACCGGCCCCGGCCATCAGCGAAAAGTACCGACTCACCTGGTCGCCACCATGGCCGCCATGACCGCCATGTAACGCGCTGACGGTAACCATGCCCAGATCCAGCGGACAGGTGGCTCCCATCAGAATGGCCTTCCATGCCCGTTTGAAGGAGAGGGGCAAGTTCAAGTGATTGGCCAAACGGTTGCCGGTTCCCACGGGAATAATACCCAGAACGGGCAATCGGTCTGCAGCGACGCGACCAGCCGAGGCTTCCAGCATGGCGTTTATCACGTCGGCTATTGTGCCATCCCCGCCTGCAACCACCACACAATCGAGCACCGGCAACCGAGACCGAAGCCGATCCGTCATGTCGGCCACGGAGTCGGGAACCAGCACGCCCAAATCCACCAGCTCAAGATCCTGGTACGGCCTCACCGCAGCCAGAAGTTGCCGTTTCAACTCCTCAACGGACTGACCGCCCCCCGCGTTTGGGTTAATAACAAGCAAGCAACGCTTCATGACCACTCCACGTTCGGCGAATTATGTCCATAGTATACGTGAAGCGCCGGCCTGGGTGGAACACACCGCCTAGAAACACAACACCAAAAAATACAAGCCCCTACCAACAAGCGCCGACCTGATCATACACAGGGCCGGCGCTTGTTTTAAAGCATCAAAAGATAAAGAGGCGAGCGCTAGGCGTTCATGAAGCGCTGGTAAGCCGCTTGCGATGAACGGTGATCCGCCATTGCACCGCTACTGCTGCTGCCATCCAACCCCATCATTCCCGACAGGGTACTGGAAAAACCAGAGACGGCATCCTGTGCAGTGGCGGCCGCAGGCATGCGAAGCGGACGGGCCAAATACCGGCTGGATTGGCTGTTAATATGTTGCTGCAGCTTGGCGGCATAGGTAATGCCACTGGTGTTCAGGGGCTTGCTCTGGTGTGTGGTGCTGTCCAGAGACAACGTCTCGTCGTAGGCAGCCCCCATGGCGGTCGACATAATGGGATCGGTCATGCCGGTCGAACTGGCCACTTGGTGGCCCGGCGACGAACCAGCCCGGCCTTTGATGGTTTGGGGACGAGCCTCATACGGATTGACGGCCAACGGATCCGAGTCAAAGGAATCAAAGGCTTCAAGCGTACTAAGGTTCTTGGACGTCTCCGGGCCACCCTCCAACACGGAGGACGCCTGAGCACCATAGGCCGGCGCACCCATCGGGGATCCGAAATCGTCATCGTCGTGATCATCCCAATCGCTGTCGTCGTCATGCTCGACCACCACCGTGGCTTGGGAAGCCGGCACCGCACCACCAATAGGGTTGGCCATACCGGCATAGGCCGGGGCATAGCCGGAAGTGGCCGGCAGCGAGATCAGCGACCCGGCATGGCGCCGGGACCGGCGCTCGTCAGAACGGCGGAAGAAGCTGTTGAGGATCATGCCAAAGACCAGCAGAACCAGCAGGAAGAGGGTGATGCCCAGAATCCAGCTAACCAGGGGACCGAAGAAGGCAAACACCTTCTCCACCGGGTTGGGATAAACCGGGTCAATCTGCTTCCACGTGTTCCGGCCATCATCGTAGTTGTAATACTCGTCAATCTCGATTTTGCGATCAATGGGGCCTTCCAGATCGTAGTAACCGCCCTCGCCGTCGCTACCGACAATGGTCATGCCGTCACCCTTAACATGGTCAGCCGAGGCCGCCGATGGGCCGTTGACCCGGCGTTGGTATTCCACGGATCTGGCCACACCGGGCGCGTTGTAATCCACACGGGGGGGTTCACCAAACGATCCATCGCGACGAACGGACCGAACGGCCGATGAACCGGGTTGCCCCTGGCGAAGCGTCGACCGCTGAGAAGCGGCACGTTGGGCTTCTTCGCGCGAATTATATCGTTGTGCACGATTGCGGGCCGAATGGCGCGCAGGTTTTCTGGTGGCTGGTCGAACGGCAGACGTGGCAGTGGTATCCACAGTGCCTTCTTCCCGAATAATTTCGACGGTTTGTCCGCCACCCGAAGCGTTGCTGACACGCGAGGCATCGCGGTTAAACCGCTCCTGGTTCTGGCGTGGCACATCGGTTTGGGCCGATTGGTACACGGCGGCCGATTCGGCCTGGCCAACGGCTGGCTGGGCCAGTTGCTTGGCCTGGGTGCGAACATAGCCGTTTTTAATCGCATAATCCGACGGGGCATAATCCAGCTTTAACACGTTATCCACCGCCATGGCCCCCGGTTTCATCAGGGCCATCATTTCGTTAGTCGGTTTGGCGGGGGTATTGGCCGAACGAATCCGCTTAAATTCGACCCGGTAGGGCTTCCGGTTCAACCCGGAGCGTTCCAGGTTAATCACCACATTGCCGTTGGTCTGGCTGGCAGAGGCCGAAACCCCCAGCGCCTTGCTGCTGGCAGCAGGGACACCCGCCTTGGTCAAGGAGGCATTGGGCAGCACAATCTTAACCTGGCCGGCCGAAGACTGGGCAATCTGATAACGTTGGGGCCCATCCACATCCAACTGCACCACCAGCGACGATCCCGTATCGGTTACATGCATTTGGTTCAGCTCGGCGGCATCGGTATCAGGCGCCAGCATCGAAACAGACAGCACCCCCAGGGTGACGGCAAGGAACGGCAACACCTTAAGAAACGAACGAAATGTAGTCATAATCTCTATTTTACCTTGTTGAGGTTAAATGGCCAATTAGTTGATTTAAAAATAAACCCGGCGGGGGATTGTCCCTAAAACCCTGATGCTTGTTACATAGCTTCATTCAGGGAAGTATTAGTATACTACATATATAGTTAATACACCGATCCGACGGCATTGTCTACCCCTTCGCCCGATCTCCAAACCGATTGGTGGCCCTCGACCCACCTACCCGGTTGTTTCGGCCATGCTTAACGACTCGAAGCCCTTGGGCGGCGCCCCCAGCCACTGGGCCAGGGCATGCTGGCTGGCCGGGCGATAGCTGGGCAAACACAGGTGCACCCACGGCCCCATCATCCCGGTTTGCGACTGGCCACTGACCAGCACCTGCCCATCGGTGGGCATGCCCACGCTGACCAGTACCACCTTGGTGGCCGGGTGAGCCTCGACCAGACGCTGGTAGTACCGTTGCTGGGCTTCGTCGAGCAGGGCATTGAAGGCCACAAAGACCAGGGCATCGAGCGGGTGCTCCGCCCATACCGGCCATTGAGAACCGCTTCCCCCGTCAGGTTCACGTTGCCGCGACACGCCAGGCAGGGGATAGTTGAAGTGCATGGCCGGCTTCAACCCGGCCTGGGTCAACCAGCCTTCGAGCGGGGGGGCCTGTCTCAAGTCATCGCGATAGTGCACCATGTCTAATTGGTTGGGAGCGACCAGCGCCCAGGTTTTCTTGTGGCTCAGGGGCAAAGGACTGGGGACGTAGTGGTGCTGTTCGGCCATCGCCTGCTTGGCCCAGCCCAACGCCAGATCGTGACAGTAGGTCTTGCTTAAGGCCGCCTCGTCAAAGCTGGGCCGATCAACGGCCCCCAATGTCTGGATGGTTTGCCAGACCCGCTGGGCTTTTTCGTTAATCCGTTGTTCGTCGAGCTTACCCTGCCGAAGCCGCTTAAGCAGAGCACTGTACACCTGCCAAGCCAGGGGTTGGGCCTGGCGATACACCAGCACATCGCACCCAGCATCGAGTACATGCAAGGCCGCTTCCTCCGGGTCGGTATGCTTGCCAATGGCCCCCATCGTCATGTCGTCACTAAAAACAAGGCCGTTGCCAAACCCCAGCTCGTCGCGCAACAGTTGCACAATAATGCCGGGGTTCATGCTCGACACCACCGACGGATCCACCCCCAACCGTTCACACAAGGCCGGGTAAAGCCCATGGGCCACCAACACGGCTCCAAGGGCCGGGTCGTGATTGTGAATCAGCTCGGTATAGGGGTCCAGCTCGTCGGGTTGCCAGTTGCCAAACACGGGCAAGTCCAGGTGCGAATCCACCGTACCGCTGCCATGACCGGGAAAATGCTTGGCCACCGGCAACACACCGGCCTGTACATGGGCAGCCATCACGGCCTGGGCAAAGGGCATAACCGCCTCAACCGTCTCGCCGTAAGCCCGCACCCCAATAATGGGGTTGGCCTGCTCCCGGTTCAAATCGACGGTCGGGGCAAAGTTTAGGTTAAACCCCAGCCAGCGCAACCGACGCGCGGTTTCTTCGGCCACGGTACGGCACAAGTCGAGCTGCCGCGAACGACCATAACTGAGCGCCGTGCAACCGGTAGGAAAAAACCAGTGGGGCAAACGCTCCACCTGCCCACCTTCCTGATCGACCCCCATAAACCCCAGAGGGTTAGGGCCAAAACGGCCCCGTAAATCGGCCATGTAGGCTCGGCAATCCTGAGCCGTGTCGATGTGGTTGAAGTGGTGGCGAAACCACAGCACCCCGCCCAGACCTGTACCGAAAAACGGTTCGAGTTCGTCGGCAATCGCTTCGCTGTCGGATCCCACCATAAAGCACAGCGCCAAACGCTGCTCGGTACTAAGGTCATGGAGAGTCAACGGCTTTGCTTCACTCATACCTGTTATTATACCGACAACTCACTTGCCCACGCAGAAGCGGGCATAAACGGTATCCAGCACCGCTTCGGATGCATCGCGGCCCAGCAGTTCCTGTAGCAGCAACAGCGCGTTGGTCAGCGGCACGGTGGCCAAATCCAGTGGCAACCTTGGTTGGGCCAAGGCATCGACGGCCCCCTGCAGCTCGACCGCCACGGCTTCAAGTTGCCGAATCTGCCGCTGGCTCAGCAGATACCCCAACTCACCGATATCGGGCAAGGTGTCCAGCTGCTGACCAATCCAGTCCAGCACGGCTTCAATCCCCTGGCCCGTGTGACTTGAAACCAGGCACTGCTCAACCCCCTCAAGCCGGGAATCAAGGCGACAGGCCTCAGCAGGGCCGGCCCCAGCACAATCGATCAAATCGGCCTTGTGCCACACCCACAAGATCGGTGCCGCCTGCTCAAGCAAGGCCCAGGTCTCGGCAGGCACCGGCTGGGTTAGGTCGGCCACAATCAACGTCAGGGCCGACTCGGCCATGGCATGGCGGGCCCGTGCCACGCCTTGCTGTTCGATATCGTCCGTGCTGGTACGCAAACCCGCAGTATCGACGAGCGTAACGGGCACACCGGCAACCAGCATGGTTTCCGTCAGCGTGTCACGGGTGGTACCGGCCTGCGGGGTCACAATGGCCCGTTCCGACTGCAGGAGCCGGTTAAACAACGACGATTTCCCGGCGTTCGGGGCCCCACCCAAAGCCACGCGAAGCCCGTCCCGGATTGGTTGGCTGCGGTGGTTCAGGGCCAACTGCACCTGCACATCGGCCAGGGTTTCCTCTAGACGGCATTGCAATACCCCCCGATCAGGCTCGTCCACTTCGTCGGGAAAATCGATATGGGCCACCATATCCGCCTGTATCGTTTGAATTGCCTGCCAGTAGCGCTCAAGCAACCCGGCCAGGGTACGCTGGTGCATGTTGTGGGCAGCCAGCTTCACCATCCGCTCGCCCTGGGCATGGATCAGATCCAACACCGACTCGGTCTGGGTCAGGTTTAGCCTGCCACAGACCATGGCCCGATGGGTAAACTCGCCGGCATGAGCCAACGTGGCCCCGGCGGCCAAGCAGCGTTGCAGTACCAATTGCACCAAAGCCCGGCCCCCGTGGGTCTGGATTTCCACGACGTCCTGGCCGGTGTAGCTGTTCGGTGCCCGAAACGGCAACAGAACAACCTGATCCAATACCTGGCCATCGCGGGTATCCACCAGCCAATCCACCACCACGCGACCGGCGTCGGCCAAGCGCTTGGGGTGCTGCATCAGGGCCTTGGTAACGGCCCAACTGTCAGGCCCACTCAGGCGCACCACAGCCACCCCACCCACACCGGCCGGTGTGGCAATCGCGGCAATGGTCGTCTCCAGGTCGTTAAACATCATACGGGGCACTTTACCACAACCGTCAAACAACCAGAAGCAGGCGCTAGGTCGAGGTTTCGGTAGCACCAAATATGGACAACTGCTCGCTCTGGGCCGTTTTAAGCAAGGCGGCCTTACGCTGGGAGTCAATGGCCGAAAACTCTTTCTGGTGCATGGTCGCCAGCAGCTTCTGGGCCTTGTCGATAACCGTCATCGGTAACCCCGCCATCCGGGCCACATCGATGCCATAGCTTTGCTGGGCTGAACCCGCCACAACCGTGTGCAGAAACTGGATCTGCCCATCCTCATGTTTGACGAGCACCCGCATGTTGCGAATCTTCGGGTGGGTAGCTTCCAGGGTGTTGAGCTCATGGTAATGGGTGGCAAACAGGGTACGTGCCCCGTTATGCCGCACCAGGTGATCCGCCACGCTCCATGCAATACTGACGCCGTCGTAGGTGCTCGTCCCCCGGCCCACCTCGTCGAGCAGCACCAGGCTGCGGTTCGTGGCCCGGTGCAGAATGGTCGCCGTTTCGGTCATTTCCACCATAAAGGTAGACTGCCCACTGCTCAGATCATCAACGGCCCCGATGCGGGTAAAGAGCTGATCCACCATGCCCACACGGGCATAGGCGGCCGGGACAAAACAGCCCATTTGTGCCATCACCACGGCCAGGGCCACCTGGCGCATATAGGTGGATTTACCCGCCATATTGGGCCCGGTAATAATCATCAACTGCGGATGACCTTCCTCTTGCACGGTGGCGCTCAGCACACAGTCGTTGCGAACAAAAGCGCCCAAGGGCAGCAACTGCTCGATAACCGGGTGGCGGCATTCATGCAGTACCAGCTCCAGGGAGTCGTCGACCACGGGCCGGCAATACCCGTTGTCGACAGCCGCCTGCCCAAAACCGCACAAGATGTCGGCAATCGCCACCTTGCGCGCCACGTCCTTGAGCACGGCCCCGTAAGCCATCAGCTCCCGGCGCAATTGGGTATACAAGGTCAGCTCCACGTCGGCCAACTGAGCCTTGCTGGTAATCACCTGGTCTTCATGAGCTTTGAGCTCGGGGGTAATAAACCGCTCGGCGTTGGTCAGGGTTTGCTTTCGGGTATACCGCTCCGGGGCCTGCTTGGCCATGGCCTTGCTAATCTCAATGTAATAACCGAAGGCATGGGTATACCCCAGCTTGAGGGTCTTCAGGCCGGTCGTCTCGCGCTCGGACAGCTCGTACCGATCGAGCCATTCGGCCTGGTTGTTAACCACATCGCGCAGCTGATCCAGCTGGGCATTGTAGCCTTCACGCATAATATTGCCATCGGCCAACGTCACACCAGGGTTATCGGCAATGGCCGTTTCCACACGACTGCAAAACTCGTGCACCGCTTCGGGTAACGCCTGCAACTGCTGCAGGTAAAAAACCGACTCCCCCGCCAACGGCCCGGCCAAGGTCATCAGGGCCCGGCAACTGCCCAGCAGCGCATGCAAGTCGCGGGGCATAATCGTGGCATTCTGCACCTTCAAGGCCAGCCGTTCCATGTCGTACACGTCGGCCAACCGCTGAGCCAAGGGCAAGCGCACATCGGGCGCCGAAACCAGCCGCTCGACCGTGGCCAACCGCGACTCGATTTCATTGAGCGAAACGGACGGGGCCACCACCCATTCGCGCAAGAGCCGAGCCCCCATGGCAGTTTGGGTTTTATCGAGCACCCACAGCAGCGACCCCTCGCGTCGGCCGTCACGGGCGGTACGCAACAACTCCAGGTGGCGCCGGGTGGGCTGGTTCATCAACAGGGCGGTGGTTTGCGTGGTAAACCGAATTCCGTCAAAAACCGGCCGGGCCTCGTCAAGCAGGGTGGCATCAATGTATCCCAGCACGGCCCCGCAGGCCGCAATGGCTTCCGGGTAACCGTCCAGGCCAAAGCCATCGAGGCTGGCCACCCCAAACCACTGCTCGATGCGGCCCGTTGCACGCTTGCTGTCAAAGGCCTCAGGCTTAAGCGGGGTGCAAGGGTGTTGGGTCACAATTTCTGCAGGACCGGCCGCACGCCATTCATCCACCACATCGCCCCGCACCCGTTTGCCCAGCACCAGCAACTCGGCCGGTTGCAGGCGATCCAGCTCGGCCAGCAGCGATTCGTACCCGACCGACGAGCAGGCAAACCGGCCGGTACTGACATCGCAATAAGCCAGAGCCCATCGCTGCGACTTGCCATCCACGGCAATCGCCGCCAGATAATTGGCTTCGTCGGATTTGAGGAACTGCTGATCGCTAAGCGTCCCGCTCGACAATACCCGCGTTACCCGGCGCTCCACCAAGCCCTTGGCCAGCGCGGGGTCTTGTACCTGTTCGCAGATGGCCACCTTGAACTGTTGATCAAGCAGGCGTTGCATGTAGCTGTCCAACGCCCGGACGGGAATACCGGCCATCGGCACGCGCCCCAGCTTGCCCGAGTCACGGCCTGTCAGGGTAATTTCCAGTGCACGGGCGGCAATCACAGCATCCTCGAAAAACGTTTCGTAGAAGTCCCCCATCCGGTACAACAGCAACACCCCCGTGTACTGCTGCTTTACCTCGATAAACTGCCGCATCATTGGTGTGGCATCGTCCAGGTTCACCTGCCAGGAACAGAGGGTATCGACCGGCAGGTTAGCATAGGCCGCTGGCCGCTGCGAAACCGGGGCACCTTCGACAACAGCCGGTGGCGCCAAATCATCCGTCGTGCGAGTCAAAACAAGGCATCCCCAAACAAACGTACAAACCTGCCGCCAAAAAAGAGGGACAACGGCAACACCTTTCCACTGTACCCCAATGACAGCAAGCAGCCCTAGGGCCGAAGCCCCAATTGTTTCAAAGCGAAACAGGAGCCCCTGCTGCCCCACCCTATGCCGGGCCCTTCTTTCGCCCGGCCGACACACCTTCCCAACCCAACCGACACACCACTCGTGCAAAACGAGTGCGTGCAAAAAATAATCCCGGCTTTCCAATGCAAGGCAGCGGAATCCGGGACACTTAAGGAGGGGTATAAGTCATTACAGTTCACTACAGTACCCACAACAAAAGAGGTGCACAACGACATTGCGCACCTCTTTTAAAAAACTTTACCGACAGGCTGATTAAGTAGCCTGGACGACGTTGCCAAGTGTTACTTCTTGTTCAACTCGGTCAACACGTCCGTGGTCACGTCCACGCCACCGTCCAGTACAACGGCTTTGGTAAACACGATGTCAAGACTCTTGGCCGTTTTAACGTTGTTAATGGCCGTTTCAACCGCTTCGCGAATTTCTTTTTCCTTGGTCAGAGTCCAATCGCGGTAGGCCTTGAACTGGTCAGCAAAGCGCTGGTTGAGTTGATCTTCGAGGGATTTTTTCTCAACCGGGCTCAGCTCGTCGCCCTTGGTTTTCAGCTCCTTGGCCAGGTCGAGGCGCAGGGTTTGCAGTTCCCGCTCGCGGGTACGGATTTCACCGGCCAATTCCTTGGCTCGGTTGTATTCACGACCAATACGATCGGTGTCAACCACGCCAATTTGTTCGGCAAAGGCGATAGTCGACAGCATGGCCACCCCAATCAGGGTCAATACCATACCCTTGAGGGCTTGTTTTGCAATGTGCATAGGGTTACTCCTTCATACTGAACAACGCAGTCGTTGTTACACTGTTTTATCAGCAAAGCAGCGGCAAAACAACTAACCCATGACGGCCACACCCTGCCAAAGAATAGGCACTCGGTTTAAACGACCCACCCCAAAACACCTTGTGCTAGAACTTCTGCCCCACGCCAAAGTGGATGTTGCGCACGTTGCCACCCAGATCGTTGCCCAGGGGAATGGCATAGTCAAACCGGATGGGCCCCATGCCGGGAATGTTGATCCGGATACCGGCCCCAACCGACAAACCGTAGCCCGGCCGGCCAAAGGCGGCGTCAAGGGAAGGCTGGCCATAGATTTGGCCCACATCACTAAAGGCCACCATCGACACCATGTCGTAAACCGGGTAGTGATCACCAAAGCGTTTCAGGAAGGGCAGCTTGGACCGGATTTCAGCCGAACCCATCAGGTATTGCTCGCCCACACCCAAACCACCTTCTTGGAAACCCCGAACCGAGTTGGTTCCCCCCATGCGGAACATATCAAACTGGGGCACATCACCAACAACCAACGAGCCCCCCTGGGCGTTGAGGTTCAACGAGCTGCTCTCGGTAATTTTCAGGTAGCGGCGCAGGTTGGCCGACACGCTGCTGTAGCTGCTGTTGCCCAACCCCATGGCGGCATGGGCACCAATGGTGTTCAACCAGCCGTCGGTCGGGTTCAAGCGGTTGTCGCGTGTGTCCATGCCGATAACCGGAGCCAGGTAGATGAAGGACCCGTCGTTCAGCGCACCGGACGCCGCCCGCTGGGCCGTGGTAATACCACGCGAGGCCAGCAACGCTGCAGACGCCCCTTCGCTAATGTTGGTGTTTTCAAACCCAATGCCCAGACCTATACTAGTCCCCGGCATCGATTCAATAGGCCGGCCAAAGTTTAATTCGCCCCCATAGCGGCGTTCAATGGTCAGCGGCACGTTAAAGCTACCGAATTCGCGAATACTGGTATCAGCCCCCATTGAAATCAAGCTGTCGTCGCTGATGCTGGGGTTAAACCAACTGGTCTGGAATTGCCAGATGCGGCGGTTGATCGTATCGCGGTCGCGACCGATAACGCCACTACCCACCATTGCCGTCGAGGAAATGTTCTGCCCGCGGCCCCGGAAGTTGGGATCGGAATACCCCAACGACCCAAACAGGCCGGTGCCGGTATCGATACCGCCGCCGAGCGAAATGGCCCCGGTTTTCTTCTCGTCGAGTTCCATCACCAGAATATACTTGCCGTCGTTGTTGGGATCAGCCTTGACCACGCGCCGCACGTCAGAGAAGGCCTGGGTCGAGAAGATGCGCTTCATGTCGTCAGCCACCACCTTCTCGTTGTACACCTCGTTGACCTTCTGGGCCATGGCCCGCAGGACCACCTTGTCCTTGGTTTTCTTGTTGCCCTCGAACTCAATGGAACTGATGGTACCCTCGTTAATCGTCATCATGATTTCACCGGCGGCCGGCTCATCAATGTCGTCAACGCGGCTAAGTACAAGCCCCTTGTCGCGATACAGGCCCTCAACGTCCTCGATACCCTTGTTAATCAGATTCACGTTTTGCGGACGACCCAACTGTTTCTTAAACAAGGCCCGCAGCTCGCTGTCCTCAACCAGCGTGTTACCTTTAAAACCAATTTTGGTAACCAGTTGGTTCTCGTCGAGCACATACTTTACTTTGATGCCGTCGCGCGTGGCCACCGGCACCGCCCGAAGCTTGTCGGTAAACCAGCCCGAATCAAACAGAAGCTGCAGGTCTTTTTTAAGACGACGCTTACTGTACAAGCTGCCGGGCTTGGTCAGAATAATATCGAGCACCTCGCGGTCGCGAATATGGTGGTTGCCTTCCATCTCGACCACCGTCACCGTGACGCCCTGATCGTAAATCGGTTCGGCACCGGGCAAGGCAGAGTCCTGGCCACCAGGCGCCAACTCCTCGATATCGGTAACGGTTTCCTCCGTCTCGGCGTACGGGTCGGCGGTATCCAGAATATCGGCCCGGGCCGGGCTCGTCATCAAACCAAGCAACACCATACCGGCCAATACGGCCAGCAAGGCCGATAAGCGAAAGCGAGAATGGTAAGCCGTCACGGTCTCTATCACAGGCTAAATACTGTCCTTCGGGCATAAGGGGGGAGGGGCGGGCACGCGCGGATGGTTTGAGAAAACCGACTAAATGGCAAGCACCACGGTGCTGCCGTCAGCATACACCACCTAATTATCGAAAATCAACGAAACAACCCGCCAGACTTAATGTAAGCCGGAATGCAAACCGGGCAGGGCACAACCAGCCTATGCCGGACTTTCTGCACCTGCTGGCGAAAAAGCCCTGTGCATGGGTGATTTTAACCACAACACCCCCCCCGGTAAGGCGCTAAGCAGCAAGATGGTTAACCACACCATGCTTAACAACAGGCTCACCGAATAGGGCAGCCCTCCCCAATGGGTCAAGATAAACACTGCCGAGGCCTCGCGAACCCCCAGCCCGTTAAGCGCCAACGGAAACATACTGGCCAGGCCCGGCAGTCCGTAAGCCAAAAACAACAGTCCCCAGACCGGCGCCGTCATAGACACCCCCATAACCGACAACACCCCGCCCTGAACCAGCACCACCCCCACATGAAAGACGGCACTAAGCAGCAGGGCTGCGCTCAGGGCCGAGGTATTGGGCCAAACCGACAGACCGGCCGGGGTAGACAAGACGCTGGCATCGCTCTCAGGCCCGTTGCTATCAGGGGCTTCAGACGCCAAATCGGGCACCGCCTGGAACTGATCGGCAAGGCGATGCAAAAACCAGCCGCCCAGCCAGCGGTGGGTCAGCAACGTTTTGAAGCGGTAGGTCGCGGCAAGCAGTCCGCCGCAACCGGCCAGCCCCACGCCCAGCAGCCAGGGCGGCAAAAGTGGCAACCCTTCAGGGGTCGGCATCCATAGCCAAATACCTGCCATCATCACCAGCAAGGCCACCAGCCCCGTCCAGCGTTCCGAAAACACCGACAAGCCAATGGGCGTATACGGCTTTTGACCAACGCCAGGCTGTTCGGTCCGGGCGGCCATCCAGATGCGTACCACATCGCCCCCAACAATGGTGGGCAAAAAGAGGCTGGCAAACATGCCAATGTAATAAAAACGCACGTACGCCTTTAGAGCACCGACAAACCCCATGCTCCGGGCCAGCACGGCCCACTTGTAGGCACACATGGCCTGCAACAGCAAATACAGCGCCACACCCCCGATCACCCAGACCAGCAATTGCCGCTTAAACAGAACCTGCAGATCGTCGCCCACCAGATACAACTGGTAGCCAAGGGCCGCCAGTACCGCCAGGCTAAACACCGCCTGAAAGGCACGCTTATAGGGGGCTAAGTGGGATAGAACGCGTTTCATGTCCCAACAATGGAACGCACCCGGTAGGGCCGTTTCTTCTGGGATTCAAAATAGGTACGGATCTGCAACTCGGCAATCAGCCCGGTACTAATTAACTGGATACCGCTAAAGAACAGCAGGATACCGAGCATCAGCATCGGCCGGGAGCCAATGGACTGGCCAAAAACCAGTTTCTCAACCAGCATCCAGAACAAGACCCCCATGCCCACCAGCAGGGTGGCACCGCCCACCTTGCCAAACAGGTGCAGGGGCCGGGTAAAAAACTTTTTCATGAACAACAGCATGCCCAGATCCAGAATCACCTTGAAGGTTCTCGACAGGCCGTACTTGCTTTGCCCAAACCGACGAGCACGATGGTGCACCGGCACCTGGCCAATACGACCCCCTTCCATGGTAACCAGTACCGGAATAAACCGGTGCAGCTCGCCATACATCGGCAAATCCTGAGCCATATCGCGACGGTACGCCTTGAGCGAACAGCCGTAATCCTTGAAGCGCACCCCGGTCATGGCACCAATCAGGCGGTTGGCAATCCATGAGGGCAGCTTACGCGTCAGGGCCGCATCCTGCCGGTTTTGACGCCAGCCAACCACCATGTCCAGGCGGTTGTCATGTAGGTGTCGTATCAACAGGGGAATGTCCTGCGGATCGTTTTGCAGGTCGCCGTCCAGGGTTACCAGAACATCGCCACGAGCCAGCTCAAACCCGGCGGCCATGGCTGCCGTTTGGCCGTAGTTCCGGCTCAGTTCCACCACCCGCATCTGGTGCAACGGGCTGCTATGCTGCCCCACCAGTTGTTTAAGCCGGCTAACCGTTCCATCGCTCGATCCGTCATCCACAAAAACCAGTTCGTAAACATCCCCCATCGCGTCGCACACCGCCACCAGTTCGGCGAAAAGCGGGCCCATATTCTCTTCCTCGTTGTACACCGGCACAACAATCGACACCTTCGGGTGGCAATCCGGCCGCATGATCACGCCATAGGCGTCATCCGTCAGCGACTTGTCTCCCTTACTGATTGGGTAGGTCTGAGAGATCAACAGGGGGTTTCCTTTCGTACAGCTTGGTCTTCAAGCCGGGGTTAATCCGCACCAGCGAATACGCGTGGCCCAAACGGACGACGTCCGTGTCGTAAGCCTCAAGCACCTCATTCAGCAACAGGTTCTTGACGACAATGTACAAGGGCCGTCCCGGCAGGTGCAGGTCATGGTACAACAATTGATCCGTGGTTGTCTCGTTGCCCAGCCGCCTTGGTACAAAATACACCTTGTCCTGGGTATAAAAAACCAGGCTCGGCTTCTTCGTTTCATAGGTGGTCAACACGGCCCCGTCCGCTTTGGCCAGCTGGGCAGCCCAAACCAGATCCGACTGGATCATGGTCGACACGATGGGCGTAATTGTTACAGACAGCAACACCAACAAGCCGGCCATGGTAATCACCAGGCCCGTAACCGCTTGAAACGAACGGCGAAACCACCACAGCCCGTTTACCGCCAGCAAGCCGACCGTCACCCAGATGGCCGTCATACGAAAGGGCCATGGGGTATAAAACGCCTTGACGTTTGCAGGCATCAGGGCCGACAAGTCGCAGAACGTGGCCACCAAGGCTGCCCCAAAAATCACCAGCAGCAGCCCCAGCATCACCTGCACACTGCCGCGCTCAAACCGCGGCACAGCAGGGTCGGCCACCTCGACACCCTGGCCGGTCGTGTCGGCCAAGCCGTCCTCAAACCACGTAGCGGCATACCATGCCAACAGCAGGGTCAACGGCACAAAGGCCGGCAGAATGTAGGTCAGCAACTTGGTGTTGGAAGCCGAGAAGAACAGGAAAATCGTCACGAAGCCAATCAGGCTGTACAGCACCAGTGGCGGCCATTGCCCCAGCAGCCGGCGTTTCAGGTGGCTGGCAGCACGGCACAAGGCACCGGGTAAAAAAGCCACCCATGGCACACTACCGGCCAGCACCACCGGGACAAAATAGAACCATGCCCCCTTGTGGCCGGATACCGTCGAGGTAAACCGCTTCAGGTTGTGCTTGAACACAAACTCCTGAACAAACTCGGTGGGGTTGGCCTGATTAACCGCCCAATACCACGGGGCCGCAATACACAGGGCCAGCACAAGGCCACCCCAGAACCAGGCCGACCGTACATGCACCCACCACTGCCGCCAATCCAGGCCAAACCGTGTGGCGGCAAACAGCAGGTATACCAGGCCAGGCAAAGCCAAAGCAACCGGCCCCTTGGTTAGCAGCCCCAGGCCGCAGAAGACACCGGCCAGCATATACCACCGCACCGAGGCCATCAGGCCCAGGTACAAGCATAGTCCCATCAGGCTCATGCAGGCCGTCAGGGTCATATCGGTAATGGCCCAGCGCGCCATGAAAAACGGTTCGACCATGGTGGCAAACACCGCCACAGCCAGCCATGGCAGCACACTGGGCGCACGGCCTGCCCTGACTTCATGCTGGGCCGTGGCGTACATGCCCAGCGCCACCATCGTGGCCGCCAGGGCACTAACCAACCGGGCCGAAAAAACAGACACCCCAAACAGCTGATACATCAAGGCAATGAGCCAATAAAACAGCACCGGCTTATCGAAGCGCTTCACATGGTTGAAATACGGGGTAATCCAATCACCCGGCGCACTAATCATCTCGCGGGCCGTCTCGGCATACCGGGGCTCGTCCACGTCAAACAACGGATAGTTGGCAGTGTTCAGGGTAAACAAGGCCAGCAGCCCCACAGCCAGTAACGCCACACGAAACCATTCCTGGCTCAGCAGCGACCGCATGCCGTCAAATACAGGCCGGTGAAGTTTTTGGGCGGATTGAAGCAAAAGAAAGGCTTCCCATTAATTACGGTTGGCCGAAAATAAGGGCCTGCAGGCTGGTTCAGTGGCTCATCATCCCTTAACACAGCCCTTGTTTCAAGCCACGCTTGGTATATTATTACACTCATGAATATCCCCTTTACAAAAATGCACGGCCTCGGCAACGACTTCATCCTGGTCGAAGAAGATCAGTTGCCCCTGGACATCGATTTGCCCGATCTGGCCCAGCGGTTGTGCAACCGTCATTTTGGTATTGGCGCCGACGGCCTGATCATTGTTTCGCCCCCCACCACGGCCGATTTCCAGATACAAATGAAAATTTATAACGCCGACGGCTCGGTGGCCGAAATGTGCGGTAACGGCCTCCGGTGCTTCGCCCGCTACGTCAAGGATCAAGGCCTGGTCACCCAACCCGCGTTTGTGGTGGAAACCCTGGCCGGTCCCATCAAACCCAAAATAAATGCCAACCTGATGGTTACCGTAGACATGGGCAAGCCCATCCTCAAGCCGGCCGATGTCCCCGTTCGCCTGCCCCACCGGGACGGCAAAACGGACACCGACCCCGTCCTGAACGAGGCCCTGCATATCAACGACGAATTAACGGTCTTTATTTCCGCCGTGAGCATGGGTAACCCGCATTGCATCATTTTTGATCAGCCGAACCAGCCGGCCGGTTCGTGGATGGCCAACTGGAAACAACTAGGCCCCATTATTGAAACCCACCAAGCTTTTCCGGCCAAAACCAACGTACACTTCTGCCGTATCGTCAACCGTAACTTGGTAGAGGTCAACGTGTGGGAACGCGGCGCCGGAACCACGCTGGCTTGCGGGACCGGCGCATGTGCCATTGCCGTGGCCGGCCAGCTCAACGGATGGCTCGACGAAACGGTTACCATCAAGCTGCCAGGTGGTCCGCTCGACATTACCTGGAACGGTTTGACCAACCCGTCGTCTCAAGTGGTGATGACAGGACCCGCCGCCTACGTATTTGCAGGCATGTTTCCCATTGGCCAGACCGCCGAAACTCCCATGGCCGAGGCGTTGTAAGCGCTCCCCCTTTTTCGTGCGCGCCTCGCATTACATAACGCGTGCCGCGCATTTAAAGCACACAAAGAAAGGAATAACCAACCCATGTGGTGTCTGATGAAACGGTTTACTTTTGCCTTGCTTCTACCGTTGGCATGCGCCCTGGCCACGCTGTCGGCGGGTCCAGCCAACAATGCCTATGCCGAACTGGACTTCACCTGGACCCGCGAACTGACCGCCCTGTTCAAGCCGTACACGAACCACGTCAGTGTCACCCAGGACGGATGGGTTTTAATCGGTTCGGCCAAGGGCCGGGCAGATGAACAGGAAAGCTACCTGATTGCCAATCCCGAATCACCAACCGAGGTGGAGCAGCTGGCCTTTACCGATCCCCCGTCGCCCAAGGATACCCCATGGCCCGATATGCTCGAGCTCAATGACGGGCATCTGCTGGTTAAACTGGTTGAATTGCCCAATGGCCGGCCTTCCCTGCCCCTGGTCGGCAGCCTGCCCTTTAAGTACAAAACCAAGTCCTTTGTACAGAACGCCCACCTCCCAAAAGATCTGCTGGTGCCCGCCCCCTGGAAGACCCTGATGGGTAACCTGATTAACCAGACCATGGCCTCGAATGCCTCAAAATCAGCCCCCCCTCAGTTTGATCCGCTGTTGATCATCCACCCGGATCAAAAACGCCTGATGCTTTGGAACCTGCAGGACGGCAGCCCCATTACCGGCTTAAGCTTAAGTTGCCACCCGTCGGCTGCCATCGCATCGACCGATGCCAAAACTGCGTGGGTGGGATGCCGCGATTCGGCCCAACTGCTTGAAGTGGATTTAACCAACGGACAACAAACGGTATTGAGTTTGGGCGCACCCGTGGCTGCCATGCAGCTTGACGACAACAAGCGCTTCTTATGGGTTCGCCACAGCGATTTCTTTACCCCCGCCACCGCCGAAACCCCGGAACAACCCGAAGACACCGCTGGCGGCAGACTGTTTTCACGTCACAAGGAAGCCGCCGCCGAAGCGCCTGAGCCAGCCAACCTGACCATCTTTTCTCTTGACGACAACACGCTGTCACCCAAAACAACCGCCACGTTGCCCGAACTAAGATCATTGGTCATGTCGGGCTACCGCCAACAAGCCTACGGTCTGAGCAAGGATGGCGACGTGTTGTACATCTTCTGGCTGTTCAACGGCCAAAGCAAACAAGCCATGGCCATGCCCGAGGGAATAAAAATGGACCGGCTGCATCTGCACCAACAAAAACTACTGTGGCTAACCAGTGCCGAACAGAAAAAAATGCTGGCCTTTGACGTTCGCTGGCAAGAGTTCACCCCCTTTCAACAGCTGGATCGGGGTCCCGTTCAGCTCTCCAGCCTGGGCAGCATCCTGGTTATGCTCGACGACCATGGGCAACTGTCGCAAATTGATCCCAAAAAACGGCACCTCTACCCGTTAACCAACGGCATTGATCTACCGACTCAACCATTCAAGCTGCTCCCGGTAACCGCCACAGCGGCAGGCCAACCGGCCCTGATGATGGTGCCTGAGCAAAGCCGCAAGGTAACCGAAATTTTTCTGAACCAGCAAACCGCCCAGTCTTTTGTACTGCCTTCCGATGCGTGGCAGGTGGAAGGCTGGATGGAAAAACCGGCTAGCAGCCAGACTGCAAAGGCGACGATACGATTTCAAGACGGCCGCTTGTTGATTCAAGAGTTGCCGTCACTCCAATTGGCACCGTCACATTCTGACACCCATGACCAATCGAAAACCCCAGACCCGTCGGAACCTTCAGATCCGCCGTCAGCTCCCTGAAGAAATCAGCCAAGTTGTAATCCGGCCATAGCCCGGCGTCGCTAATTTCGATAAAATCGCCCAGCAACAGCCCGGCAATGCCGTCGAGCATTCCGCTTAATCGAAGTTGCTGCCACTGACGGTCGAGGGTATAGAACTGCTCGTGCCAATCCTCGATAAACAACAAGGCTCCCTCCAGGTTGGGTTGCCACGGCGTTCCGCACAGGGACGACAACAGGGAGATGTTGCCCCCCATCAACCGTCCTTCGGCACGCCCCGGATGCAGGCACTGGTAAGGGGACTGGTTCGGCAACACGTAGGGATACTGGTGAACCCCGCCAATCATGTTCCACAACTGTTGCTGGCTAAAGGCATCCTGCTCAATCAGGTTGCTCGTCAGCATGGGCCCATGGAACCCGACCAAACCGGCCTGTTCGACCATGGGCAACAGCAGGGTGGTTAAATCGCTAAACCCCACAAACACCTTGGGGTTGGCCCGAACCACCGACCAATCGATTTTATCGAGCAGGCGCAGGCACCCGTACCCGCCACGGGCACAGAGGATACCGTCAATACTGTCGTCGGCAAAGGCGGCATGAAAGTCGGCCAACCGGCCCTCGTCGTCTCCGGCCAGGTAGTATCGTTTGGCCTGGGCATGGGGCATCAGGCGCACCGTGTACCCGCATTGCTCAAGGTAAGCCACACCTGCTGCAAACGCCTCGTCAGAGCTGGGCGCCGCCGGTGAAATTACGGCCAGGGTATCGCCAGGACGCACGGGCTTGGCCAGCTGCATGGGCTGCACCGCGGCCTTGGTCGCTTTAGTCGTCTTGGTTGATGTGCGTGAAGAGGAAGCCATGGCTTCTATTATGAAGCCCCGACAGCCGGTTGTGCAATCTCGCCGTTACACGTGCGTACGCGGGCGCGCACGTGTAATTGGTAAACGGGTTACTTCTCGGCTCTGTAGTGGGGGTGCCAGGCACGGACTTCGGCCTTCATCGACTCAAGATCTTCCAGGGAAATCAGGGCCATCCCACTGTCATCCAGCTCAGCCAGATCCGTATCCGGTTCATGATCAATCATCACGTCAGCCGGATCAATCAAGTACGGGGTGCTGTCGGTCGGGTCAATGCGATAGAAACCGGTCAACTGGTTTTTCTCGGTTCCGTCAGATTGAACCACCCGTTGCTGCCCTACAAAAACCGGCTGTTCGCCGTGAGCATACTTCAGGCCATCCTTCAGGACCACGGAACCGTAACCATCCACTTCGCTGTCTTGTGCCGGGCCGGATTTACCGAAGCCCAGCAGGTTGGCAACCCCTAACAGGGCCAGGGCACGAACCACCCATTTTGCAGCCGTCCGAAGGAAGCCGCCCTTTTTGGCGGGCTGATCGGCCATCGGCTGGGCAAAGTCCTGACTGTAGGAATCCATGGGTTGGAACGTTTCGGCCGACTCAGGCGGGGCGGAAACCGGCGAACTAAACGTATCGGCCGTCGGCGGAGGAACCGCATCGAACCCGCCTTGCGGGCTCAGTCCACCACCAGCACCCTGAAGCAATTGCGCCAAGGCAGCCATATCCGGGCCGGCCTGCGGCTGGGGCGGGGCGGCAACCGGCGGCTGGTAGGCTGGTTGCGGGTAAGCTTGTTGATAAGCCTGGGGGTAAGACTGCTGAGCATAAGACTGCGGGTAAGCCGGCGCAGCCGTATAGCCGGACGCGTAGCCTTGGGGTTGCTGCTGCTGCGGGTAACCATAAGAAGACGACGTGCCATAGGACGAAGCAGGGTATGACGCAGTATAACTGGATTGCTGAGGATACTGGTATCCGTAATTGGCGTAGGGATCAGAAGCCCACGTGTTCATCGAGATGGGGGCATTCATATGATGCACGTCTCCTTAATTGAGGGGTGGATAGAAAAAAGAGGGGTCTAGCAGAGGTAAGCAAACAGATGTGAAGATTACCTGATTAAATAAGCCACCTCAAGCGGCAATCATGCCAAGGCCCCTAGATTTGGTTACAAATATTAACAATAAAACACCCGCCAAAGGCGGTAACCGCTTTCGATTACGGCCGTCGGCCCACGCCGACGGGTAGACGCAACGACGGTTTGAACGTAGGATGAAGACAGACATGCTGCCCTTAAGCGCCCCCAAGGCCATTGTCCTGCCAAAAGAAGAAGAACACTGCCCATGATGCCAATGATTGAGTACACCAATACCCCCCTCGTCGCCCCTTCGATTTTGTCCGCCAATTTTGCCCACCTTGGCCAGGCCCTGGCCGATCTGGATTCGGCCGGTGCCGACTGGATTCATGTGGACGTGATGGACGGGCATTTCGTCCCCAACCTCACCATTGGCCCACCCGTCATCAAGCACCTTCGTACACTCACCCAAACCCCGTTTGACGTGCACCTGATGATTGAAGAACCACAACGGTGGATCGAACAGTACCGCGATGCCGGGGCGGATATCATTACGGTCCATGCCGAAGCCTGTACCCATTTGCACCGAACCCTGCAACAAATACGGGGCACGGGTGCCTTGGCCGGTGTCTCGCTGAATCCGGCCACCCCGCTGACAGCCATTGAACACGTGCTCGACGACGTGGATCTGGTTTTAATTATGTCGGTCAACCCTGGGTTTGGCGGCCAGTCCTTCATCCCCGAAACCCTTAAAAAGCTGCGACAACTTGAGGCCATGCGCGCCGGCCGCCCCTTCTTTATTGAGGTTGATGGCGGCATTGGTCCGGCCAATGCCAGCCAGGTTCGGGCAGCCGGCGGACAGGTACTCGTAGCGGGTTCGGCCGTCTTTAACCCCAAAGACGGCGCCTCGATGACCACCATCATCGAGAAACTGCGACACCCGGCCAACGGCAAGACCCCGGTTGCCAGTTAAGCACCGCTAAAAAACGCGAACTACACCGGTTGAGGGGTTTTGCTACCACCGCCCCCCAACGTTGCGGTCAAAACGGATTACAATCTGGGTATGCACCCCTCTTACCAAAAACTGTTGTGCCTCTGCCTGCTGGTTTCAGGCGTCGCGTTTGCGTGGCTCAACATCCTGCCAAACCAACCAGCCCAAGCCGCCATTCGCCTTGAAAAGGATCTGTTTGATCCGCGCTCCTCGGAAGGGCAGGGCGGGGTAAAAATTTCGCGGGTTTATTACGAACCCATAATCCCCACCTATTTGAAATACGATTTCGAGGCCTTCAAAGATTACGGCCGGGACGCCTATTCGCCCTATGCCAAAATCCAGATTTTTCGCACCCTGTACATCGGTGGCTTGACCGTTGATCCGGGATACTACCTCGTCAAGCTCGACATCGTGGATTACCCTACGCCCCCGGCCGACCCCAATGCCGGCACCTCCGACGGGCAAGGCCGTCAGGCGAACGGCAACGGCAATCGACGTGGTTTCGTGTTTACCGACTTGCCCCAAAGCCAAACCGCCCAAACCGATTACGAACGCCGAAGCGGAGAGGAGCCTCATCCGGTCGGTACCAACCCGAAACAAACGTCCCCAGGCGAACGGCCTGATGCGGCCCCCGGCCTGACACGCGAAACACCCCCTTCCCGCAGCGAGGGCCTGGACATCGGAACCTACCAGCAAACCGTCAACCAGCGCACTGCCAACCACCCCGGCGAAAACAAACAATCCACCTTCCTCGAGGATCACCTGCCCAAGCTGTTTAAACGGCAACCCAGCTACCCGCCCGTCAGTGCCGCCGATCCCGAAACCAACCGAAGCCGCCTGAGCCTGTTGCTGATTGACTCGGGCAATGTGGAAGTGGCTATTCCCGTCTGGTATTCGCGTCAAACCGACATCAAGCACAAGAAAGGCCGGGCACAAATGATCGTCGAACCCGGCAGCACGCTGGAGCCCGAAATCGTCTACCTGCGGTATTGTGTCAAAAGATACTGCTATCGTTCGGCCACATTGGCGCCAGGCTTGATACAATAGGTTTGGTACAATAAGGTCAGGTCACCCCCAAGGAACCCGCCTTGGCCATCTCGACGAGGTGGCGGGATGTGAGGCACAACCGACACCTGGTGAAACCTGTACGACAGGTACGACTGGTACGACAGGTACGACCGACGCCTGCCGACACCGAAGGATACGTAACTTCGTTGATTCTCGAAGCCTTTAGCCACGTGCTTAAGCACGAACATAACCTAACCCGGCAACCGCCCCAGCTCATTCTGCATCGGTGGCTGCTGGCCATGCTGGTCGAGCCACCCGCCGATGACCCGTGCCTAAAGCCGGCCGACAGCGTGCCAATCGAAGATACCGAAGACACTGGCATCGAAACCATTCCTGATACGGTGGTTAAAAAAGTGCTGCAAACCGAATTCAACCTGCACTACGTGGACGACTACCCCATCATTACCGCCGCCTCCGCCTCCGGGCAGCGACTGCTAAGCTCCCTGCAATGGTATTGCGACAGCTACGAGCAATGGCAGTTCCGCCGCTGGCTGCACCAAGCCCAGGTCAATTCGTTTACAACCTAGCGCTTTGCACGCAAAAAGCGTGGAAGAAAACCACACGCCTAATTGACTGGCTTAACCGCATTCTTAAATCCCGGGTGCAACAGCACCAGGGCCAGCACCATAACCATGGCGGCCGTCCAATACGCCGTAACCACGCCCTGGGTTTGGTACAGCCAGGCTGCAGACAACGGTCCCAAAAAGCGCGACAAGCTGGCCAGCGATTGGGTTACCCCCATTGTTTCGCCTTGCTGGGTATCATCGGCCTCCTTGCTGATACTGGAAATCAAGGCCGTATGGCAGAACCCATGGCCAAAGGCCAACAGGCCCGCCCCCACCAGCAACACCCAGAGCTGGGTGCTGAACGGTAGTATCATTAGCCCCACCGCCATGATGGCGCAGCCCGAAGAGGCCAACCCATGGTCGCTGACCTTGCCACTAAGGCGCCGAACCAGCCCGCCCTGCACGAACGCCAGAACCAGTCCCAGGTAGGTAAACACCCCGTATACCATCAATACGCTCAGATGGGCATGATCAACCGCCAGCCATGTAAACGTCCCTTCCATTTGTGCAAAGGCCAAAATCACAAGGGCATAGCTCAGCATTAAAATACCCATCTGGCCAGCCAGCTTGTTTTTTAAGACCGGCAGCGAGGCTGTTCGGCTACCCAGCTTGTGGGTACCCTGTCGCAGGCCAATGGACTCCGGCAACCGGACCAGGGCAAACCCCCAGTTGAGCAGGGCCAACACACCGGCGGCCAGGAACGGAAACCCCACACCAAAGCCGGGGGCCACCTGATCGCCAAACAACTGGAACAGGCCACCCAACCCGGGCCCAAACGCGAAGCCCAGCCCAAAGGCCGCCCCAATCCACATGCCAATATGCTTGGTCCGCTTCTCCGGCTCGGATAGGTCGGCAATATAGGCTTGGGCCGTGGCCACGTTGCTGCCGGCAATGCCATCAATACAACGGGCAATCAAAAACAGCCAGAAGCTTTTGGCCCATGCCAACACAAAAAACGACAAGGCGGTGCCCAACATTGAAACCAGCAAAACAGGGCGACGACCCACGCGATCGGACCAGCGGCCCAGGATGGGGGCAAACAAAAACTGCATCAACGAATAGCTGCCCAGCACCAGACCAATCTGCCATTCGCTAACCTCAAACAAGCGGGCATACTGGGGCAGAAAGGGGAAGACAATACCAAAGCCCAACAGATCGATGAAGACCACAAAAAAGATGATCCAAAACGCCGACTTGGGAACGGAGGTAGCTTGACTCATAAGCGAACGGGTACTTTATCTGACACAAAACACGGGGCTTTTTTATCATACCTAAAAAAGACCGGGCTTCATCGGACAGGGCCAAGCAACAAGCAAGCCCGTATCGCCAATGCAACGGTGCTACGGACGCGTGAAACCACACCACCGCCTATGGATTAGGCAACGTGCTTGACGAGCAGGCAATCATCCGCCAGTACGTACGGAATACCGCAACGTGGGCACTCGGTAACGGTTTCAATGGCCTTTATCGGCAAAATAGCCTCACACTCGCAACGCCAGCCCATCAGCTGAATCGGATTACCCTGCATCACGGCAAAATCGGGTACATGGCAATCCACCACCGAGCCGCTTTCCACAAAGGCAAACCGCCCCACGGTAAAGCCGGCAGCAATAGTGGTGTTGGCGCCAATGCGGGCCCCCTGCTTAACCAGCGACGGCTGGATGCTGGAGATGTGGGCAGCATTGCCCCGCATCAGTTTCAAGGGCGTAATCAGGGCACATGGCCCAAAATAGACGTAATCCTCCACAATGGCGCCACCCGTCAGGCTAACGTTGTTGTCCACCTGCACGTGGTTGCCGATGAACACCCCGCTGTCAATGGTGACATTGGCGCCAATAATACAATGACGGCCAATGACGGCATGGGGCCGAATGTGGGTAAAGTGCATCACCTGGGTACCGGCCCCAATCTCGGTGGGTTCATCCACGTAGGCCGAGGCATGAATGAGCAACGACGCATCATCCAGGTTATCGTACGAATCAAAGGCTTCAATATGGTTGTGCCAGGGCGGCGATGCCATAGGACCGGTAGAACTCCTTGTTTACAGTCGCCACGCTTATACCCGTTAAGACTGTTCTTCAGACGTTACTATATCAAGTATAGCAGGTTGTGGCGGCCCTTGCCACCGCACACCGAGCAAAAACCGCTGGAACCGTTCAAAGCGATTCTAATCCGGGTCGTGGCTGTCCGTTTGGGCCATGTATCGGCAAAAATCCCTGATTCATTAATCTAGGTGCCAACCGTGTCGCAATCGCCATAGCATTCAACGCCCTGCAGGTCGACACCAGCCTGGTGAAGTACCGACACCTCGTCGGCGACGGCCCCAGGAACCGGCTTGTAACGCTCATCGAGCAGTTGGCCAGAAACCAGCAACAGGTCGCCATCCTGCAACTCGGGGTGATCCCGTATAACCTTTGCCAAACCAACGGCATCCGGCTGGTCGCACCACGCACGAACCACAATCACAAAATTACACGGCACGTTCGCCTCTCGAAGGACGGTTTGTATTTGTAACATCCGGTTTACAGCCTGATGAACAGCGGGCTTGACCCCCGACATCCTTTGCCAGAGTGCCCCCAACAAGCCCTTGCCAGGCCAGGTTTTAAGGAAAACACCCCCAAACGGCTCTTCTACAAGGCCCGTTATGGCATCCAGACGGCCACCCTGTTCCCTGTGACGGCTCAGTGCCCATTGCTCGGGCGTTTTTCCCTCCAGATACCAGACCCCACCCTTTGAGTAGTGCTCAAGCGCGTAATCACCGGTTAAAAACACCAAATCACCGACCTCTACCGGCGGCTTGCCGTTGTATTGGTCGAAAAGATGCTGCTGCCAGGGAGGTGGGCCGGTTGCGTCCGTTGCAGGCCGCGAACGCACAAAGTCAAAGCTGACGGGCAGCGGCCGATAGGTTGCCCGGTTACCGGGATCGCCAATAACCTGTTGGCTGGCAAATGCCTGCCACAGGGCCACGGCCTCCCGAAAATGCCGGCGCGAAGCACGGGCCTGACGCCTGTTTTTGGCAGGAACATGGTAGAGATGCCCACCAAGCGCTGAAAATCGAAGGTTCGAAACCACAAGACAACCGCCCATCGAAACTGGCTTAAAACACCCAGAACGCAATAAAACCGAAACGATTCACCCAATTTACCCCAACCAGCCGGTTTGTTAAGAGGGCTTTCTCCTCCAGACGGGGGAGAAGCCCGCCCCTGGCCGGGTCCTTCTACACCAGACAATGGATGTTGAAAACAACCTAAATACGATAGGTTAGGGTGCGGGTGTATCCGGTACGAGTGTATCAAGTCCAGACGTCTCAACCCCGGACCCGATCATCTGAATTGATAAACCGCGATAAACGTGTGACCGACCAGACGCTAGGATAGCTGTGCGATGATATCCGGCCCTTCCAACATGCCCATGCCCGACGCCATGCCTGATCAACAGGCAGGGCCCGGCACGCTGCCTGCAGATGAACCGGCCTTGCAAGAGACGGTACCGGGTGCTTTGCCCGGTACAGCCACGGCTACTCTGGAAGGGACCAGCCAACCGGCACAAGCACCCCCGTCTGCCCCGCCACCCAACGGGGTTCTGGCCTGGCCTGTTTCGTCGCCCTACAGCTACATACTGCCTGCCGAAAGCCTGGCCGAACAGATTACAAAAACCATACAAACATTCTGGCATCACCCCATGCGGGTAAAGCTGTTCAGTATTGCCCATGATCCCCATTACTACTGGCACACTCAGGACTTTTACGTGGCCCAAAAAGGCCTCGATGACAACGGTCAGCTTTGGGGGCAACTGCGCCTAAGCGAAGGCCTGTGCCAGTACCTCATCGAGTCCAGCCTGGGCAAGGCGCAAAGCGAGGCGCTGTTTACCCTGTCGGCCATTCGCCATTTCGAGGTGTTTTTGCTGGAACGGTTCAGCCGGAACCTGTTTGAACTGATGGCAACCGCCTTGCTGCAACCACCCCCAGCCAATACCCCCATTACCGAGGAAGCCCAAACCAACCTGATGCACCTGGTCTGGGTACTGTCGCCCAACAGCCGCCCCGAGGAGCTAGACCTGGGCAAGGCAGTGGCCCTGGACGAACAGGAATACGCCGGCAACCTGCAGTCGGAATGCTGCATGGTGCTGACCGCCCCGCAGTTGTGCCTGAAACCGCAACTGCTGCCCGAACGGGTATACCATCCCCTGCCCGACAGCCAATTCATTCACGCCCATGCCGACGTGCGACTAAAAGTGGGCCGAAGCTGGGCCACCCTCGAAGAGCTTCAGACCCTGGAGCCGGAAGACATCATTATCCTTGAAGACAGCCACCTCTCTCGTGCCTCGGTGTGGGACCCGGTTACCGGGACATGGCTGGACGTAACAACCTACCTGGACAACCCGGCTGCCTTGAGCAGCAATACCCCGTTTAATGAGACCGACGAGTATGGAGCCAACCTGATGAACGAGATGACCCAGGCCCCACAAAACATCTGGGACACCCTGAATGTGGAAGTAACGGCCACCTTTAACCCCGTTCGCCTGCCCCTCAAAAATCTGCGCGACATGGAACAGGGCCTGGTCCTGGAAGTGGCCGACCTGATGGACAACAAGCTGTATGTGCAAGTCGAGGGCCATACCGTGGCCTGGGGCGAATTAATCGTGGTTGGCGAACGCTTTGGTATCCGAGTCCAGGGTATTCAAGACACCATCGACCCAACCGAAGCTCAGGTTCGGGCAGAACAGGCCGCCAGGCAACGGTCGCTGCAAGGCCAGGGCGCCGGTGGCATGGGCGACCCGATGATGGCCCAGGCCGGTGTTGACCCCAATGCCGCCGCCATGGGTGACGTTAACGCCCAGGCCGTCAACGCATCCGTAGACGAATTTGGTGAAACCCAGTTCAACGAAGGCGAAAATTTCGACGACCCCGCCTTCGACGATTTTGACAACGAGGAAGATTGGTCTTAAAGGCGATGAGTTACTCACACTACATGTTCAATTTTCTCTTTGCCACCATGGCCATGATTGCCGTGCTGTATGCCGTCTATTGGTTTGTCAAGAAAAACCCGCAGCTGTCGGGCATGGCCCGCCTGGAGAAACACAACAACCCGGACCGCCAGTTGTTTGTTGAAGCCACCCTGAACCTGGAACCAAGAAAACGGTTGTACGTGGTTGGCTACGGTCGCCAGCGTTACCTGCTATCCTCTTCTGGCGATGACAAGACCGAAATGCTGGCTACACTTGATACAGAAGCCCCCACCAAAAGCGAGCTCACCGAAGCCCTCCAGGCCGAGCTGGCCTTGGCTGCCGGATCGAATAAAACCGGCGACGGAACCACGTTCCAAAGCCAGTACAACGAGTGCACCACGTTCTGGCAACGGTTCGTGCTCAGCATCAAGCTCCTTATCCAGGATCGATTTTCGCAACCCCGGTAAACGCCCCTTGTCAGCCATCCTGCCCCAAGAAAGAGAAAGCCCTTAAACAATGGAACAGATATTCGCCCACATGGACCCCGCCCTTCAGCTGATGCTGACGATGGCCGGGCTGAGCCTGCTGCCGTTTGTCCTGGTGAGTATGACCAGCTTCATGCGCTACGTCATTGTGCTGTCCATTCTAAAAACCGCCATGGGTACGCAACAGGTGCCCCCCGGCATTGTATTGGTGGGTATTTCTCTGTTGCTCACCATTTACACCATGTCCCCGGTTTTTGGCGAAATGTACGAAATGGCCGAAGGCCCCATTAACCGAAACGAGGCTGTATTCACCGTCCTCGCCGAAGCCTCCGTGCCCTTGAAGAATTTTATGATGCGCCAGACACGGCAAGAGGATCTGTCCTACATTCTTGAGCTGGCCCGGGAAGTCCCCCCCGAAAGCCCGGCCGATGTACAAATATGGGAAGTAGCACCGGCCTACATGATTAGCGAACTGCGCACCGCTTTTGAAATCGGTTTCTTGATCTTCATCCCCTTTATCGTGCTCGACATGGTTGTGGCCAACATCCTGCTGGCACTCGGGATGATGATGCTGTCGCCCACCATTATCTCGCTGCCCTTCAAAATCCTTATCTTCATTGCCGTGGATGGCTGGAGCCTGATTATCCACGGTCTGATTAAAAGCTTTAACTGACCCCATCCCGCTGCTTCGCGGGCTAACCCCAACGGAGATAAAAAACCACCCCGCCCATGGAACTATTCATGAACCATACCGGCCAGGGCTTGTTCCTGATTTTATTGCTGTCAATGCCTTGCGTGTTGACGGCAGCAGCCGTGGGGTTGGTGGTTGGTATCGTCCAGGCTGTTACCCAGGTGCAGGAGCAAACCATTACGGCTGCGCCTAAAATTGCACTGGTGTTTTTGCTGCTTATTTTTGGCGGCCCGATGATGATGAAGGTATTGAAGGATTACATGTACGATTCCGTTCGCCTTGGCGTCGACGTTGTACCCGGCCAGGACATCATGGCCATGCCCAGCAAGCGCCTGGCTGGCCGACGTGCTCTACAGCAAGAAGAATTTTTCAACGACCATAATGCCCCGCCAGGACAAAGCAAATTAAAGCAGTTCATTAATTCCCCCTCTGCTGCCAAAAATTTGACCACCACCGATAAAGCCATCCTGTCGGCCAAGTCCAAGCAGGCACCCAAGTTGGGGGTCGGCGAAAAAGTCTACATGAAGCGGCGCAACGACAACACCCTGCCCAAGCCACCGAAACGGTAACCCGAGGTAACCCCAATGCCCCTGCCCATCGATCCGTCATTGGCCGCCTCGGATGATTTCCAGCTCGTCATCAAAACGCTGGCCGGGGCCTTCAATGTTTACCACAACCTAATTGACGTCTGGTTTCTGGTGTTTGCCCGGGTCATTGCCTTTATCTCCTCGGCACCCATCTGGGGACGAAAAGACATTCCCTTTAATATCAAGGTCTCCATTGCCATTGCCTTTACCATCCTGATGATGATCACCATCAAACCCGGCCCGCTGGTGATGGACAACAACGTAACGGTTTACCTCCTGCTACTGGCGATTAACGCCGTGGTGGGCTATACCCTGGGTTTTATTGCCGATACCATTCTGATGACGATTAACGCCAGTGGCTCGGTCATGAACAACCAAATGGGCCTATCAGCCGCCATGACCTTTGACCCCAGTACCCGGCAACAGGTCACCATTATCGAGAAGCTGTTCGGGTTCATTGCCCTTATGGCTTTTTATCACATGGGGGGCGCCTATCTCCTAATCGACGCCCTGCACCGAAGCTTTGACATCTTCCCACTGTACGTCATTAACCAGGACTTGGCTGGTAAGCTGGACTGGGAATACCTGATTAATATTACCGGAAACACCCTGACCCTGGCCGTCCAGCTGGTGGCTCCGGTAATGATGATTACCCTGCTGGTGGATTTGACACTGGGTATCGTCAACCGAACCGCCCAACAAATTCAGGTTTTCCAGCTTAGCTTTGCTCTTAAGCCCTCCATCGGGGCTGCCACGCTGTTGTTTACCCTACCGTTCTTTTTCCAGATGATTCAAATGTTTTTAAGCGACTACGCCCGTATTTACTAAAAGCGTTACCCACCCGTCTCGGGCACAACAGCCAATACCGGCACGAATATGGGATAATAAAGCAGTCTGCCTGTTTTGTTGAGCCGAACCAGCCCCTGATGCGTGATGATGATGCACCCCTGTTGATTGTAGGCCTGGGCAACCCAGGTGCGCAGTATGCCCAAACCCGGCATAACATCGGTTTTATGTGCCTCGATACCCTTGAGATGCACTACCGCCTGCCGTCGGGGGGCAGTTGGAATCCCGAAAAAAAATTCCAGGGCGAGTACGTCAAAACCAGTATCGAAGGCCGCTCAACCATCCTGCTCAAACCCCAAACCTACATGAACCTGAGCGGGGAATCGCTGCAACAGGTCATGCAGTTTTTCAAAATCCCCGCCGATAACCTGCTGGTGGTCTACGACGACACGGCCCTAGCCTTTGGGCGGGTCCGCTTCCGAGCCCAGGGCAGTGCCGGCAGCCACAACGGCATGAAAAGCATCTTGCAGCATTGCGATGGCACGCACGCCATCGCCCGCTTCCGTATTGGCATTGACGAACCACCGGGTGTAATTGCCCAAAAAAATTATGTGCTGGCCCCCTTTACCACCATGGAACGAACCTATCTGGACGAGCTACTCGGCAACTGCTGCCGCGCCATGGCCCACTGGGTGGCGCATGACACAGCCCAGGCCGCCAACGCCTTTAACG